>NZ_VTHL01000008.1:0-182277 GCF_008271285.1 Hymenobacter lutimineralis
ACCCTAGAAGAAGGCGGGGATTGTCATATTAGGCAGGCTCGAACGCCTGATATAAGGAAGAATCTTACTCCGCCTTCTTCCTTCTCAGCAACCCAAGGTAAAGGGCAATGCGAACATAGGATAGGAGGAGGTGGTGGAGGTAGCACAGGTGGCAGCTGCATAAACAACTGCTCTGTAATACGCCAAACAAGTATAGGTGCGGCTGAAATGAGATTGGGCCTAGAACTTGTTGCTATGTGTGGCCCTGCTGTATACGAAGCGTTTAAACTTGGAGGCTGTTTTGGAGGGCCATTAGGTGCTGCTGGGGCTACTGTATGTACTGCCGCTCTTTGCGGTGGAGTTACATATTACTTGTATGTACAAGAGATAACAAAAGTCGAAGCTGAATATCGGAATTGCCTGATATCATGCCCAAAATAATATATTCGTATATGCATAGCATCACAAGAGCCAACTTGCATAGAGTAGCAAAAATCTTAAAACTCATCGGGCTAATAGGTGTTGCCAATTTATTAGCTAACACCAATTTTATTTCTCATGACTATATTTATCTATTGCCGATATTTATAGGCTATATTCTGGATGCAATAATTGCTGATAATAACAAATTTTTTTATTTAGCGCTATCAATACTTATGCTGCTAGGATATATGGCTATCATTTTTATGTATAAGATTTATTAACCAACATATTCAATACAAACAGACCCAACAAACCAGCTGCATTTTGCCCTATCTGGCGCGAGTTTAGCGCAGCGTAACTCGTGCCGACGCATGACGTGGAGGCTGTACCTCGACTGCCGCAACGCGGCAAAACCAGTAACCGCACCGTCCGGAAGGCCTTGTTCTGGCGGGCAAGTTGAAAACTCGCGTCATGTGTCGGCACGAGTTACGCTCCGCTAAACTCGCGCCAGTACCTGAAGTACCCGCCTCACCCCGGCCGGTTGGCAATAGCCGCCAGCCCGGCCAGCGTACTGGCGACGAACCGGCGGGTACTATCCGTAACCGGGGTCAGGCGAGTAAGTACCTTTTGCCAGCTTTCGAGCTGCTCCTCGGGCGTGAGAGCGTAGCGCCAGCGGGGCTGCCCATCTTCCCATTCCAAGTCCATCCGCACGCCCTCGCGGGCCCAGATGTAGTTGAGCACTATCTCGTCGGTCGGCCGGTGCAGCACGCTGGTGCCATCATCGCCCACGGCTACGAAAAGAAAGGCGCCGTGGTAGTAGCACAACACCCGGTAGCCTTCTTTATCGGAAGACGACAGGCCGTAGAGGCCGTAGCCGCCGGATCTGAAACGCTCCAGCAGCAAGCTTTTGCATTCGGCAACGGTAATGGGAAGCTCAGATATGGGCATCGGTAGAACGAGTAGCTGTGGGCAACTGGGCACATCTGTAAAGACATTAAAACCTCGTTTCCGTCATGCTGATCGGAGTCGAAGCATCTCTACCGCTTCGTTGCCACGTTATTGATTAGCCAGAGGTAAAGATGCTTCGACAAGCTCAGCAGGACATTTTCCGGGGGCGCACTTATTCCACTGGTGCCACAGTTATCCGGAGTCGCCCCTGGAAAGAGTTGGCTACAGGGTTTTCTTCAGGTACGCGGCGGCAGCGGTGTTCTTGGGATTCAGGGCTAGGGCGCGCTTGTAGTTTTTAGCAGCTAGGTCCTTCTGGCCCAGTTCGGCGTAGGTTTCGGCCAGGCTGTCGTAGGTATTGGTGCTCTGCGGGTACAGGCTTACGTTCAGCTTGAACACCTCCAGGGCCTCCTTAGCCAGCTGCTGGCGGAGGAGAAAGTAACCCCAGCCATTCACATCATCCTCGGGCAGTTGATAGGTGGGGTTCTGTTTTTGCTTTTGCTTTACGAGGGTTGCTGCCTGGGCAAAGCCGCGCTGGCGCAGCTCGGTATGCAGAGCGCGAATAGTGGGTGGCAAGCCAAAGCCCGCCACAGCTTTCATATCGGGCAGGTAGTAGCCTGCCAGCTCATCCACGAAACCATCCGGGTTGGCACCCTGCAGGTTGGTCAGCACCACAATGGTCAGGTCGTCTTCGGGGTACATAAACACGGCGGAGCGGCCGCCGCCCACCGGGGCTATGGCCGGATGTTCGGGGCGTAATACCACGGGGCTGCCGAGGGCGTAGCCATTCAGGAAGCGGCTAAAGCCGCGCGGTTGGCCGTTGTTGAGCAGGCCGGGCGTCCAGAGCGTGGTGAGGCTGGCGGGCTGCAGGAGCTTGCCTTGTTGCAGCGCTACGGTCCAGCGGGCTACTTCCTCGGCCGTAGAGCTCATGCCGGCGGCCGTGCGCAAGGAAGGCGCAAACACCTCAAACACGTTCCGCAGTTCTTTGGAGCGCCCCATTACCCCATTCACACTATGGAAAAACGTATAGCCCCGGGCCGCGTGCGGCAGCACGTCGTGGGCGTCGCCGGTAGTAGTCTGGGGCATGCCTACCACGTTCAGCTGACGCTCCTGAATGAATTGGGTGAAGGGCTGCCCGCTTAGCTTGGTCAGTAGCTGGCCCAGAAGCAGGTAGCTGGTTTGGTTGTAGGCAAACTTCTCTCCGGGCTGGAAGTCCATGGGCTGGGCCTGCACTTTCGTCCAGGCCGCCTGCTCATCATCTTCAGTTACCATAGCATCGTTGGCCATGATGTCGGGCAGGCCGGAGGTGTGCGTCAGCAGTTGACGCACCGTAGCAGGCTGCCAGGCCGCGGGCAGCCCCGGGAGGTAGCGCGAAATGGGAGCGGCCAAATCTACTTTGCCGGCTTCTACCAGCTGCATCACGGCCACGCCCACAAAGGCTTTGGTGATGGAGTTGATGGGAAAGCGCGTGCGGCTGGTTACCGGAATCGAGTCCTGGATATTGGCCAGCCCATACTGGGCCGACTTGATGATTTTGCCCTGCCGCACCACCGCCAGCTGCAGGCCGGGAATGCGCAGCTGCCGCATTTTGGCCGCCAGAAAAAGGTCCACGCTGTCGGGCGCCGTGGCGGCGTTGGCCGGGAAACAGCTAGCCAGGCATAGGAGCATTCCCAGCAGGTGGGAAAAGAGAATACGGTTCTTGTTTTTCATAGCAGAAAGAGAGGAAGAGGCAGCGCTACCAAGCAAAGTTGAGCGGTAGATGCGCCAAGTTCCTATATAGTTGGCTACAGATAAGCTTTCTTCCATGTTTTCCAGGAATTATGCACCTAGCCTATTGATAATCAGCTCGTCTTTCTACCTGTTGCAGGGCGCTGAATAGTGGTCAAGGACCAGGCCGATTGCCCTCCTGCACGTCACATTCTTTCCTGATCAGGATTCGTTTTTCCGCCCTATCTCTTCGCTGGCACTGGATTTTCATCCGACAGGGTCGGAAGACCGCTTTGTCCCGGGCAGGGCGTAATCCTGACATAGCCCTAAGTAGATGTCACAAATTCAGGCGGTTCTGCCTTTCCTTTCGTTCCTGTATAAGGTAGACTTGCTCCTGCCGATACCGCCGGGCGTTGGCTTCCCCCTTACCCCTGCTCCCCATGCGCACCGTATCCTTCACCGCCGCCCCTCGCTTTCCACAACCTGCCGCCCTCTCCCTGGTCCTAAAAGACAGCTACCTGAAAGCCCTGGGCTTCGAACCGCTGCGCACCGACCTGCCCGTGCACCAGCTGGCCTCGGCGCAGCCGCTGAGCTACGTGGCCACTACCGATGTGCGCTACCGGCACCCGCACCGCGCTGCCGATGGCACCAGCCTTTACGTCTATGCCTGGCTGCACGAATCGGGGTACCTACTGGCTACCAGCGCCAGCATCAACGACGAAGACCAGATCTTGGTCGAGCTGCCCTCCAACGACTTCCGGCAGCTGCAGCGCCATACGCTTGAGTTCTACGCGTGCCGCGGCGGCGTAGAAACGCCTGCCAAGCCCCAGGCCGCCTAGCCTCGCCCGCCAACAGCCGCCGGCCCCACCAGTACTGCTCTACAATCGGGCGGGCATTGGTGGGGCCGGCTGTTTAGCCCTGTACTATGCGGGCCGTTACCAATAGCTGGCCCACGTGGCGGGTGGTGTGCTCGGCCGCATGCGTGAGCAAGCCGACCACGGTGCTCGGAAGCTGGGCGCGGCCTACGGGTCGGTAGTCCGTAAGGCTCTGCTCGGGTGTGCTCCGCAGCTGTTCTAAAAAGGCCGCTACCTGATGGTGAAAGTGCTGCAGGAGCGCGGCCGTGCTGCCTGGGGTGGTGGGCACGTCGTTTTCGGCAGCCAGATACGCCAGCTGGTCCGGTGTTAACGTTTCCCGCCGGGCATAGGTAGCCAGCCTATCGAGCACGCCCGCCAAGTGCCGCAGGTGAAAGCCTACCGACGCTACACCCGCTGGCTGAACCGCGAGCAGGTGGTCGGGGAAAGCGGCCAGGGCGGCATCGAGTTCTTCTTGGGCTTGCAGGAGGGCGTGGGCTATAGGCTGCAAAAGAGCCGGCACATCGGGTAGCGGCCCCCGCAGCCATACTTCGGGCAAAGCTGACATAATGAGTAATTAGGCTTATTACTTGCCCCGGCTGGCTTTCAGGTAGGCCTGGGCTTCCCGAAACAGCTCGGAGCGGCGCTCCGCCGACTCGTGCAGCACCTGATAGTAGCTGCGGGCCGTTTTCTTGTCGCCTTCCTTGGCCGCCATCCGGGCCAGGTAGGCGTTGGCCAGCAGGTAGAAGCCGCTTTCCGTTTCACCGGTGGTTTCAGCAAACACGATGCTGCGCTGGTAGTAGTCCTGGGCCGCCGTGGGGTTGTGTTCCATGAACTGGGCAATGTAGCCGAGGAAGAAGCTGGCGTAGCGCCCACTGATGGACTCGTAGCCCGGCATGCCCTTGTTCAGCTTTTCCAGGATCTGCCGGCTCACGCGCTGGCACTCCACAAAGTCCCCCTGGTTGTAGCACACCAGGGCGTAGTAGCGCTGGAAGTACGCATTGTCGGGGTAGCTGTTGGCCAGCTCCCGAGCCACTTGCAGGCTGGCTTTGGGGTTTTTCTCTTCCGTGTAGAGCAGCCGCATCAGAAAGAACTTGGCCTCGGTGCTGGTGTAGAACCCGTTGCGGGCCACGGTGCGCAGCTGCTGCATACCTAGCTGGCGGTTTCCCTTGGGAAAAAACAGCAGCACCGGTCGCAGCAAGGGGTAGTTCTCGGAAATCCAGACGGCGTAGTAGTTGATAAGCCCCTGCCCGAACAGGAAGTCGGCGCTGAGGCCGTTGGCTTCCTTACTCTTATCGAGGTAGTCGAGGGCGTACTTGCTGTTGAGGGTAGCTTTGCGCCAGTTTTTACGCTCGGCGTGCAGGCGCGCCTCGAAGCCATAGGCGGCAGCCAGGAAAAAGCTGGCTTCGTAGTTTTTGTTGTCCTGGTCGTAGAGCCGTTCCCCGTGCACAATGGCCGTGTCGAGGTAGGCCAGCATCAGCTTGTCGTACTGCTTGTTCTGAAAGTTGCTGGGCATGATTTTCCAGCACGTGCTCAGGCCCAGCAGAAAGTAGGGCATGGGGTGGTTGGGGTAGCGGCGGCGCAGGGAGCGAAACTGCCGCTCGGCCTTGTCGAACTTGAAGTTGTAGAGGTTTTCCACCGCCCCGCCCAGCTCAATCTGGATGTCTTTGTCCAGCAAAAGCCACCCTTTCGTGTCCACGGCGCTGGGCGCAATTTCTACGTCTCCGAGCTCAATATTGCGAATGGGCGGCAGTGAGTCGGGCTGCTGGGCCCGCACTAGTCCGGGCAAACCCAGGCATAGAAATAGTAAAACCAGGAAATAACGGTGCATAGAGAGGCGGAGGAAGCCGCGAAAGATACCGCGAAAATAGCGTTTTATGCTGGCCGTCAGCATAGGCAGCCTATGTATACGGGCCGATAGACATTGTAGGGCGTCTCAAAAAAGGGCGGGTTTATCCGTTGCAAAGTCCTACTTTGACGCCCACTAAAACGCCTTCTCTTCCGTTCCAACAGTTAAACTCCTATGTCCAAAATTGTTTCTCCGCAGGTAGAATTCGGTTTTCTGCTGCAGCAAATGAAAGCCGCAACGCCCGAAGTATTCTCACCGGACGGCAAATTCCTGAACCTGCTCGAAGGCCGCTGGCAGGAGTTTGGTACCCCGCGCGAGTTCACCTCCCCCATCGATGGTTCCCAGCTGGGCTGGATGCCCATGCTCAACCGCGACGCCGCCCTGCGGGCCGTGCACGCCGCCAAACAGGAGGCCAGCGCCTGGGCCGCTACCGACCTGGATGAGCGCAAGCGCCGGGTGCAGGACTGCCTCGACCAGCTGCGCCCCCAGGTAGACCTGATTGGCAAGCTGCTGATGTGGGAAATCGGCAAAACCTACAAGCTGGGCTTCACTGACATTGACCGTGCTATTGAGGGCGTGCAGTGGTACGTCGATAATATCGAAGGCATGCTGGGCCAGCGCAAGCCCCTGGGCCTGGTCAGCAACATTGCCTCCTGGAACTACCCTATGTCGGTGCTGCTGCACGCGGTGCTGGTGCAGGCCCTGTGCGGCAACGCTGTTATTGCCAAAACGCCCACCGACGGCGGCTTTATTTCCCTGAGTCTGGCCTTTGCCATTGCCCGCCGCTGCGGCCTGCCCGTGACCTTGGTGAGCGGCCCCGGTGGGGAGCTGAGCGACGTGCTGGTGAAAAACGATGCCATCGACTGCCTGAGCTTTGTGGGCGGGCGCTACAACGGCCGCAACATTGCCGACGCCCTGGCCCAACACCAGAAGCGCTACATGCTGGAAATGGAAGGCGTAAACACCTACGGCATCTGGGACTACTCCGACTGGAATGCCCTGGGCGACCAGCTCAAGAAAGGCTACGACTACGGCAAGCAGCGCTGCACGGCCTACGTGCGCTTCGTGGTGCAGCGCAGCCTGTTTCCGCAGTTTCTGGAAACCTACTGGGAAGCCATCCGCAGCCTGAAAGTGGGCAACCCCACGCTGGTAGACCACCCCGACGACAAGCTGCCCGACCTGGCGTTTGGCCCCGTCATCAACCGCCAGCAGGCCGAAGACCTGGACCGCCTCTACGCCGATGCCCTCAAAACCGGCGCAACGCCCATCTTCCAGGGCAAGCTCGATGACGCGCTGTTCCTGCCCGACCAGGACCGCTCGGCCTACCGCGCCCCCCGGGCCCTGGTCAACCTGCCGCGCCAGAGTGAGCTGTACTTCAAGGAGCCCTTCGGCCCCATCGACAGCATCGTGCTCGTAGACCGCGTGGAAGAGCTGGTGGGCGAAATGAACATTTCCAACGGGGCCCTGGTAGCCGCCGTCGCCTCCGACGATGAGAAGTGGGCCGCCCGCACGGCCCGCGAGGTGCGCGCCTTCAAAGTAGGCATCAACAAGCTCCGCTCCCGCGGCGACCGGGAAGAGGTATTCGGCGGGCTGGGCGAGTCGTGGAAAGGCGCCTTTGTGGGCGGCAAGCTGCTGTTAGAAGCTGTAACGGAGGGCCCCGCTCCCGTGCTCGGCAACTACGAAGAGGCCACGCTGCTGCCCGAGAAGCCGTAAGCAACTCTGACTTCCCAATTCCCGTTCCGGGTTTTGCGTTACCTCCACGGGGCGCGAAACCCGGAACGGCTTTTTAGAAGACTACCGGTCGTAACCAGCCATTGCTGGCATTGCAGCCTGAGCGCGCTAGTTCACGCGTATCCAGTGCAGCCGAAACGAGGACGCGCTGCTGCGGGCGTTGCGCACGTAGAAGCGGGTGATGTTGTTACTGAGGTGTTCGTAGCTGTGCGAGACGTACTCACCGCCGCCGCCGCCAGTCTGGTCCACCACAATCATCAGCGTAGGCTGGTAGCCCAGGTTGTGGGTCCAGTCGAAGGTGCCGATGGCGCCGGCCGGAATGCTCACCAAGTTGGAGCTGTAGGTATCCTGGCGCACCGAGCCGTTGACGTGCAGGCGGGTTTGGGGCGAGGCGGTGCCAATGCCCACGTTGCCGTTGTTGCTGACGCGCAGGCCCTCGTTGCCCCCATCGTTGGAGAGCCAGCGGCCATTCAAACGCAGGTTTTGAGTGGCAGTGTGGTTGCCCAGGTTGTCGCCCGGCAGCACGACGGAGCCCCCATCGGTCAGGCTCAGGGTGGAGCCCTGCAGGCTGAGCTGCTGGGTGAGGGCGGCGGTGTTTTGCAAGCTACCATCGGGGAAGCGCACCCCGCCCTGGCTGCTGTAGATGGTGCCGGCCACCTGCAGCTTTTCCAAGGGCTGCGTGGTGCCTACTCCCACGTTGCCGGTGTAGGTACTGGCCGGCACCGGCACGCAGCTCAGCGTAGCGGCAAAGCCCGCGCGCTCCACGCTGGCGTCGCTGGTAAAGCGTAGCGTGAGAGCCCCGAGCACGTTGGTGGCCGTGTAGGTCTGGTTCAGGCCCTCAAGGCCGCTTAGCCGGGCCAGCAAGGGAGTGCTGGTGCTGATGCCATCGTAGATTTCGAGGAAGTCGTAGTCTTTTTCGGTCTGAAATAGGGTGAAATTCAGGCTGACGCGGCCGGTTGCGGCCGTTGGCCGCAGCGTGAGCGTGCTGTTCTGACTAGCGCCGTAGCCATTGATTGTCCCACCAGCGTCGTATACAGTGCCGGCGCAGCCGGTGGAAGTGCTGGTGGCAGTTCCAGCCGACATCAGGATGGTTTGGGCCCGAAGCACGGCGGGCCGGCCGAGCACAAGCAGGGTCAGGATGAGGTATAAGTGTTTCATAGCGGGTAGTTGGAGCGGTTGATGGAGCTAAAATAAGACCTACGCTGGTAAATCCGCGACGGCGCCCGACGCGGCCGTCAGCGCAGGGGCGCTCTGGTCTCCGTTACCCTTCGTTCAACTCGAAGAGCGCGGTCCGCCTGCGTTGCCTGCCATTTACGTAGCGCATAGCAGCGTAGCGTGCCTGAGCGCATAGCCCCAGCCAGGGACCTTATTCCGGGGGCTCCTTTCTCAGCCAGCCCGAGTTGCAACCTTCGGCGGAGGGAATGACTCTCCACTGAGAACGGGCCGGGAGGCCCGGCCATCCCCTGCTCTTTTTCCACCCTTTATTCTTATGCGTTATTCGTTAGCAGCCAGCATGTTGCTGATGGCCGGCCTGTTGTCGGGCTGCTGCTGGGACTGCATCGGCAACGACGGCAACGAGTACCTGTCCCTGGCTTTCTCCACGGATTCGCTGAGCGGCAAGGGCTTCCGGCGCGCCGAGTTGCGCTCCGTGTACGTGGTGCGGTACTCCGATCAGGCGCTGGCCAATCCGCTCGACACGCTCCGCCAACCCACTACCCTGTCGCTCTACTGGCCCCAGGGCATGCTTTCCCTGCTGCCCGTGTCTACCACCGAGGCCGCCGCTTCTGCCAACTGGGCTTTCCCGCAGAGCTACCGCGTAGCCGTGCCCGCCGCCAGCAAGACCTACGACATCAACGCCCTGGAAGTAGATGTTTCGGAAAGCGAATGCGGCTGCACCCAGGCCACGCTGCAGCGTTTTGAGCTGAACGGGAAGCCTACGGAGCCGGGGTTGAGCAAGGTGGTTATCCTGGAGAAATAGTAGAAACGCCCTTTATTGGTTTGGGCGCGCAACCAAACGGGGTGTACATTTAGCCCCATGTTGCAAGCTTCTCAGCGCGGCCGGGCTATGCCACTTTCGCCCTACCGCCGCCTTTCGCCCTATGCTGATGCCGCCAAGGCCCGCGGCCTGCATGTCTACCACCTCAACATCGGCCAGCCCGATATTGAAACGCCTCCGGCCATGATGGCGGCGGTTCAGCAAGCGGATATCCGGGTGCTGGAGTACAGCCACGGCGCGGGTACGCTCAGCTACCGCCAGAAGCTGGCGACCTACTACCAGCGGGCCGATATTGCCGTCACGCCCGACGAAATCATCGTGACCACCGGGGGCTCAGAGGCCATTCTGTTTGCCCTGCTCAGCTGCCTGAACCCCGGCGACGAAGTGCTGGTACCCGAGCCGTACTACGGCGCCTACACTGCCTTTTCCATCGCCGCGGGCGTCACGCTGGTCCCCGTGCTTTCCTACATTGAAACGGGGTTTGCGCTGCCGTCCCTGGCGGAGCTGGAAGCCCACCTCACCGAGCGCACCCGCGCCGTGCTTATCTGCAACCCCAACAACCCCACCGGCTACGTGTACAGCCGCACGGAGCTGGAGCAGCTCCTCGACCTGTGCCAGCGCCACCAGCTGTTTCTGCTGTCGGATGAGGCCTACCGGGAGTTTTGCTACGACGCGCCCTACGTAAGTGCCCTGCACCTGGGCCCGGCCGCCCACGAGTACGTGGTGTTGCTGGATACCATTTCCAAGCGCTACAGCGCCTGCGGAGCCCGCCTGGGCGCCCTGGTCACCAAAAACCAGACGATTCGGGACGCCGCGTTCCGGTTCGCGCAGATGCGCATCAGCCCGCCCGGCCTGGCTCAGCTCATGGGCGAAGCCGCCGCCGACCTGCCCGAGTCGTACTTCGACCACACCAAAGCCGAGTACCAGGCCCGCCGCGACCGGCTGGTGGAGCGCCTGCGCGCTATGCCCGGCGTAGTGTGTCCGCGTCCGGGAGGTGCGTTCTACGTGCTGTGCCGCCTGCCGGTAGACGATGCCGCCCGCTTTTCCCAGTGGCTGCTGGAAGATTTCAACCACGAGGGCCAGACACTGATGATGTCGCCGGCCGTGGGCTTCTACGCTACCCCGGGCGCAGGCATCGATGAAGTTCGGCTGGCCTACGTGCTCAACCTCCAGGCCCTGGATGCGGCCATGGATTGCCTGGAGCACGGCCTGCGCGTGTATCCTGGTCGACGCAATTAAGCCCTCAAGCGGTTCTTTGCCGATTCTCGCGGAGTAAGTCGTAGCTTTTGCCCACGATTTCTTCCGGGTTTATTTCCTGCCTTACGCCCTACGCTCATCTTGCTTCCTTTATGCCTCAGACAACTGAAACCACGCCCGTAAAAAAGTACTCCGCCGGGCTGCGCATCTGGCACTGGTCCAACTACCTCGTGATTTCGGGGCTGCTCAGCACCATTCTGTTTCTGCGCGTCATCATCAACATGCGGGGGCTGTTCCCGAAAATGCAGCAGGTGCTACAGGAGCAGGGTATTTCGGCCACCGAGCAGCAGCTGCGCGGAGTAGGCCGTCTGGTAAGTCACCGTATCTGGGGCTGGCACATCTACCTGGGCGTGGCGCTGGCTGTACTGCTGGGGTGGCGCATCATAGCGGAGCTGGTGGCACCGGCCATGCAGCGGTTCAGGGCGCGACTCCAACGCGCTGCCCAGGCGCCGGCCGAGGGCACTGGTTTCCGGCTTCGCAAGTCGACAGCGGTGAAGTACTCGTACCTGATTTTCTACCTACTGCTTACCGTGATGGTGGTTACCGGCCTGCTGCTCGTGTATGCCGACGACGTGGAAGCCCTGCACAAGCTGGAGCATGATATCAAGGAAATCCACAACGTGAACATGTACCTGATTCTGGCCTTCATTGTGGTGCATATTGTAGGCGTCGTCTGGGCCGAGCTGCACAAGGACCGCGGCATCACCTCCGACATGCTCCACGGCGGCACCCTAGCCGACAAGGAGTAGCTTGGCCGTACTTAACGCTGGTAGTTCCTGCGTATCTTAAACCCGTTGAAGCGCTTCGGCTGTTTCAACGGGTTTTTCTTTCGCTGTCTTCTAATCTAGCAGGCCCTGGGCTATGCTTACCCACAACCGTAGCGGCACTGTTCTTGCCCAGGCGGCGGGGTCGTTTTGTTTACGTTTCGTTTGTGTGTTTGCTGTATGCGTACCTCCTGGCTGTTAACGGGCTTTCTGAGCTTTTGCGGAATAAGCTTACTGGCGAGCAGCACCCCAGCTGCCCGTCCCCCGCAGTACCTCACCCTGCGCCGCAACGGCGCGGCCCTGCCTACGGACTCTATCAGTTCCCGCTTCGAGGTTTCGCCGAATGAAAGCCGGGTGCTTACCCTTACCATTGTACCCGCCGAGGCCCCCGACGACCCTGGCCTGACCATTATGGTGGATGAGTTTAAGCCGGTGCCGGCCGTGTATCGGTTCAAGGAAATCCTCAGTGGCCATATCCGCGAGGCTTCCTACCGGGTTGGCAATGTGGCCGCCGAATCCAAGGCCTGCGCCCTCAACGATGGCGAAGTGCGCGTAACGGCCGTGGATACGGCTCATCATTTGTTAACGGGCACCTACCGGGCGGTGCTTTGCCAAACCAACGTAGCCCGCGCGGCGGCGCGGCGCCTGGTGCTAGAGGGCACCTTTGCTTTTCCTTACGAGGTGCGGTAGCCCGCAGCATCCATTCGATAAACTCAAAGCGGCCCACTCCCTCAGGGAATGGGCCGCTTTCTTGTTGCCTAATAGCAACTGGTTACTTCAGCGTGGCCAAGTCGATAACGAAGCGGTACTTCACGTCACTCTTCAGCATCCGCTCGTAGGCCTCGTTGATGTAGCTCATCGGAATGACTTCCACGTCCGAAACAATGTTGTGCTGGGCGCAGAAGTCGAGCATTTCCTGGGTTTCCTGGATGCCGCCGATGAGGGAGCCGGCAATGCGGCGGCGCTTGCCAATGAGCTGGAAGGCGTGCAGCTGCGGGGCTTCCGGGGGCACGCCGAGCAGGATCATGGTACCGTCGCGGCGCAGCAGGCTCACGTACTGGCTCAGGTCCAGCGGAGCCGACACGGTGTTCAGGATGAAGTCGAAGTAGTTGCTGACGCTTTTGAGGGCGGATTTGTCTTTCGTCACTACAAACTTATGCGCCCCCAGCGCCCGGGCATCGGCTTCCTTGTCGGGGGAGGTGCTGAGCACGGTTACCTCGGCACCCATGGCGGCGGCCAGCTTCACGGCCATGTGGCCCAGCCCGCCCAGGCCCATGACGCCCACCCGGTGTCCCGGTCCAACCTTCCACTGACGCAGCGGCGAGTAGGTGGTGATGCCGGCGCACAGCAGCGGAGCCACCCCGGCCAGGGGCAGCGTATCGGGCACGCGTAGGGTATAGGCCTCGTCCACCACAATCTGGGTGGAGTAGCCACCGTACGTGGGTGCGCCCGTGCCCCGCTCGCGGCCGCCGTAAGTGCCTACCATGCCCACCTCGCAGTACTGCTCCAGGCCCTCCTGGCAGCTGGGGCAGGTACGGCAGGAATCTACCATGCAGCCTACGCCAGCTAAGTCGCCTACCCGGAAGTTTTTCACGTGGGCGCCCACCTGCGTTACGCGGCCTACAATTTCGTGGCCGGGCACCATGGGGAAGATGGAGCCGCCCCACTCGTCGCGCACCTGGTGCAGGTCAGAGTGGCAGACTCCACAAAACAGGATTTCAATCTGCACGTCGTGGGCGCCCACTTCACGCCGCTCGAACTGGAACGGCGCCAGGGGGCTGCTGGCCGCGGGGGCGGCGTATGCTTTGGTTGTACTCATCATAGAAAGGCTCAAAAAACGAACTGTAATAACTCCGATGCGGGGGGAAGGTTGTGCGGCCGGGTCGCTTATCTTGCTGCCCCTTACTCCCGAGGTCGTTATTCCCTAATTCTACCAATGCCCTCTTCTCCCCCTAAGTCCCCGTTCTACGGGGGCTGGCTGCTCGGGCTAGCTGCGCTTCGCCTCGCCGCTCAGTCTTTGCTCATTCACCCGGCCTACCAGTTACACCGCGACGAGTATCTGCACCTGGACCAGGCCAACCATTTGGCCTGGGGCTACATCTCCCTGCCCCCGCTTACCTCGTGGGTGGCGTGGCTGGTGCAGGCCCTGGGCGGGGGCGAGTACTGGGTGCATTTTTTTCCGGCTTTCTTCGGGGTGCTGACGCTGGTGCTGGTATGGGCGCTGGTGCACGAGCTGGGTGGGGGCTTCTACGCCAAGCTGCTGGCCGCCGGGGCCGTCCTGCTCTCGGCCTTGCTGCGCATCAACCTGCTGTTTCAGCCCAACTCGTTTGATGTCTTGGCCTGGACGGCGGCCACCTATTGCCTGGTGCGCTACCTGCACACCACGCGCCTGGCCTGGATGCTGGCCCTAGGAGCCGTGCTGGGCCTGGGCATGCTTAACAAGTACAACGTCGTGTTTTGGGCGGCCGGCATGCTGCCGGCCTTGCTGCTGTCGGAGCACCGCCAGCGGGTGTTTGGGCGGCGGGCCATCTACCTGGCGGCGGGGCTGGCGTTGCTGATTTTCCTGCCGAACCTGCTCTGGCAGGTGCAGCACCATTTCCCGGTGGTGTGGCACATGCAAGAGCTGAAGCGCACCCAACTGGTGAATGTAGAGGCTTCGGATTTCCTGAAAAGCCAGCTGCTGTTTTTCCTGAATAGCTTCTGGCTGCTGGTTGCGGCTGGCGTGGGCCTGGCCCGCTGGCCCGCGCTGCGGCCTTACCGGTTTCTGGGCTGGAGCGTGCTCCTGACGCTGGCTATTTTTCTGGGGCTGCACGCCAAAGACTACTACGCCATTGGGCTGTATCCGCCGCTGCTGGCGGTAGGCGCCGTGTATATGGAACACCTGCTGCGGGCCGGGCGCTGGCGCTACCTACGGCCGGTGCTGCCGCTGGTGCAGCTGCTGCTCATTGTGCCCATGCTGCGGGTAGGGTTTCCGCTGCAGCCGCCCGCCGCCCTGCAGGCCCGGGCCGCCGACTTTGAGGCGCTGGGTTTGCTGCGCTGGGAAGACGGGCAGAACCACCCCCTGCCCCAGGACTTTGCCGATATGCTGGGCTGGCGCGAAATGACGGACAAGGCCGTAGCCGCCTACCAGCTCCTCCCCGATTCCCTCCGGGCGCATACCCTGGTGCTCTGCGACAACTACGGCCAGACGGGCGCCCTCAACTACTACAGCCGCGGCAGGCTCCCCCTGGCCGTTTCGTTTAATGCCGATTACGTGTACTGGTTTCCGGATCTGAGCACCATCCGGGCCTTTGTGCTGGTAACCGAGGATGGGGGCCCCGATAAAGAAGATGAGCAGCATTTCCAGCGGGTACAGCGCCTGACGACCGTTGAGGAGCCCCTGGCCCGGGAGCATGGCACCCAAATCAACCTCCTGACGGGACCAGACCAAGCCATTATCCAAAAGCTAAAGCTGCGCCTGCAGGACCGGCAGCAACTGCGGTAGGGCTTTACTGGGCTTTGTCTAGCTGCTCCTGGGCGGCTTTGCTTTCGGAGGCTGCCTGCACGGGCGTGGCGGGCGCCGTCGGCGTGGTTTGGCCGGTGCGCATGATTTCGGCTACCTGCTCCTGCAGGCGGCGCATAGACTCGCGGGCGAAGCGCTTTTGCAGCATCCGGCCAAAGAGCTTAAAGCCAATCCAGTAGAATGGGTTGCGGATCTGGCCCACCTGGGAAAAGGCGTGAATCCGGAACAGGACGCGCCCGGTGGCCAGCAACTTATGGATGGTGAAGTCAATCTGCCCCCGCTCGAAGTGCCCTTCCAGGGTGCGGTAGTTGTAGCCCCACACCTGCTCCTCCCCATCGGGTGAAGCGCGCCGCTCATCCGTAACCCCGCCCACGCGCACGCCAAACCAGAACGAGAAGCCCAGAAACTGCGCCCGCAGCACCATCAGCCGCTTTTCCAGGGGCTGATCCGGCACGAAGATGCCCGTAATCAGGTTGGGGGGGGGGAAGGAGTAGCGCCGCAGTACCTCCTGGGCGGCGGCCCAGCTGCCGTGTGGCGCGGGCGGGCCGGGGGCCTCCTGAGGAAGTTCTACCTCGTAGTCGTCGATGCGCCAGCCGTTTTCGGCGGTGTACTCACTCACGCGGGTGAGGTCGAAGTTCACCGCCGAGTTTTCATAGGCCTGAAGCCGGGCTTGCTGCTGCTCCCACAGCGCCGGTGCCTTAGATGGTGCGCTCATGGTGGTCGGTGTGCTGCCCGTTTCCGTCCTGTTCCACTGTTTCTACCTGCACAGGCCCGGTGGGGGTGCCGCCGCTGGCCTCCGCCGCGCGCTGGCAGAACGTCACCCAGGTTTGCTCCTGCACTTGCTTACCTACCCCGATGGTACTGTAGGCAAAAGCCACCAGCCCGTCGCGGGAGCGGGCCCAGGAGTGAATTTCAAAACGCAGCGTATCAGGTTTGGTGGGCAGGTTGCGGGCCGAGAACCGGATGCGGCCGGCCTCGGGGTGCCCTTCCAAGGTAATCAGCTCAAAGTGTTGATCAGCTACTTCCGTCACGCGTACTTCGCCATTCCAGGGACCCAGAATCTTGATGTGAAATTCGTCGCCGACGGCCAGACTGTGCGCCTCCCCTTTTTCCTTGTGGAAATCAGCCAGCAGATCGGGCGAAAACTTCTCTAGGTCGCATTTAATGTCGTGAAACAGCTCCTTAGCTGATTTCTTGGAGTGCTCGATATCAATAAAATAGCGCCGCTCTATGTGCGGGCCGGCACCGGTATGGGCAGGTTGTTCGGGTTTGGGCATAGCAGCCCGCCGGAGGCAGCATAGGAGCAACCCGGCAGGATGTGTCTTAACGCAGAGAAACCCAGCCGGGTTAGGCAATGGGTGAGTCGGTAGCTGGGGGACTAGGCGAAGAGCCGGATCAGTAGATCAGGGAATGACCTGCCAGATGGATAAAGGTGTCAGCCCCGCCGTATAACGCTCATTTACTCATTCGCTCATCTCCCCCTACCCTCTTTCATCCATGGCCTATTACCGTCCTTACCACCCGCCCGCCGACCCAATTATAGTCCGTGACCTCACGCGCCAGCAGGACGAGCTGCGCACCCACGTACAGCTGCAGCCGCTGGCCGCCGAGCCTACGCTTGTAGCTGGCTGCGACTCTTCATTTCCCACCCCCGAAACGGTGCTGTCCGTTTTTGTGGTTTTGCGGTTTCCTTCTTTGGAGGTTGTGGAGAAAGTGTACCACACCAGCCCCGTGACGCTGCCTTACATACCGGGGCTGCTGGCTTTCCGCGAAGCGCCTAACTTGCTGCTGGCCTACGAAAAGCTGCAGCACCGGCCCGACGTGATTATGGTGGATGGGCACGGCATTGCGCACCCGCGCCGTATGGGCATTGCCGCGCACCTGGGCGTGATGCTCAACCGCCCAACGTTTGGCGTTGCCAAGCAAAAGCTGACCGGCGTGTACCAGGAGCCCGCCCTCCAGAAAGGCAGCATCACGCCCTTGACCGATAAAAGTGGGGAGCTGCTGGGCGAGGTTATTCGCAGCAAGGACAAGGTGAACCCGCTGTTTGTGTCGCCGGGCCACCTCTGCGACCAGGCCACGGCCACGCGCCTCACGCTGGCCTGCCTGCGCGGCTATAAGCTGCCCGAGCCCACGCGCCTGGCCGATCATTGGGCTGAGGAATTCAAAAAGGAGCTGCGCTGATGAAGACCCTGGCTTTCATCCTGGGTGGCTTGGTTCTTCTCGGTGGCGCTGGATGTCACTCAGACACTCATACCCAACAAGCTGTTGAGGCTCCGGCGACGCTTCCGGCACCCTCCAAGGCCTCTACTTCCGTTCCGCCTCCGAAGAACAATACGCCGCCCGCTGCTGCCGACACCTCTTTTCTGGCCAGCTGGAAGCAGTTCAACCAAGCCCTAAAGCAGCAGGATACCGTCGCACTTCAGACCCTGATTGATCCAACCGCGGGGCTCTGGATTCTTGAGCAGCCCGGGGCCATGCCGCTTCTCTCCCGTGTTTCCCGCGTCACGGCCTTTCGGCGCGAGTACCAGCAGTTGCCACTTCTCTCAATAGCCCGGCAGCTCATGGACTGCCCTGCTCCCGTTTCCGTGGCGCAATTTCCCCGGTTCGACTGCGGTGCCCAGGGCGAAGGCCGCAGTGGCTTTGCGCAGGAAGGCTGTTTTGCTGGCCCCGGAGCGGCCTTCCAAACGCTGGACGTGTGGCCCTACGCGACGTTACGAGGCGGAACGGCCGCACAAGGCAAAGCCGCCCAACAACGGGTGCTGCGCACCGTTTTGCAAACCAATACGGGCTTTCGGTTTCACTTTGGCCGCGGGGCTGATGGCCGCTGGCGGCTGCTTTACCTGGATTTACGCGTTCCGTGCAGTGCTTAGCGCCGACTGCAGGCTAATCAGCGACGAAGCCGCTGCTACTGGCAACCCCAGCAGCTGAGCCACCACCCGGTATACCACCACTGGCCCGCCGGCCTCGGCCATGATACCCCGCTGGCTTGAGGCTTGCGTTGATTTGGAGAGCTTGACCCCATCGGCGCCAGAAATGAGGGTATGATGCCCAAATTGCACCCGGCGAAAGGCCTCCATCCCGGGCAGGTACTGCGCTAGCCACAGTTGGGCGGCTGTGCTTGGCAGCAAGTCCAGCCCGCGCACAATCAGCGTTACGCCCAGGCGCACATCGTCTATTATCGACGCTAGCTGGTACGCGGGCCAGCCGTCCTTCTTGCGGATGACAAAATCGCCCAGCTCCCGGGCCAGGCCTACTTGCACGGGCCCCTGCCATAAGTCATCGAAACAAACCAGCGTCTCCTCCGGAACCCGGACGCGCCAGGCCACGTCCGCGACGGCGGCTTCCACCTGGGCACCCCGGCAAGTACCAGGGTAGCGGCCATCTGTGGACGTGCGGGCCAACCCGGTGCGGGAGCAGCGGCACGCATACACCATTGTGGGGTTTGCAGCCAATGTCGCTTGCAACACGGCAGTGTAGTCACTTAAATAATGGCGCTGGGAATAGTGCTGCTCAAAATCGTCGAGGCCGGTGGGGCCAAAGTCGTAGTCGAGGCCCAGCCAGTCGATGGTGCGGAAGATATTTTCCAGGTACTGCGGCCGCACCCGGGCCCGGTCCAGGTCGTCGATGCGCAGGTGCAGGGTGCCGCCGGCCTGCCGCACCAGCAGCCAGGTAAGGGTGAAGTTCACGGCGTTGCCTAGGTGCAGAAATCCGCTGGGCGTAGGGGCCAGGCGCGAAACAACGGAAGCAGGCAACGGTGAAAGCATAACTCAAGCCCGCAAATATACTACGGACCAGGCGGCGGAAATCCGCTGAAATATTGGCGTTAAACTATTCTTCCGCCTTGCCGTCCAAGCCCCCGCCTGTAACTTCCCGGTCTGCTTATGAGATACGCGCTACTCTACCTGTTGCTATTGATAGGGGCTTCTTTTGCTCATGCCCAGCAGCCCCTTTATTTCCCACCGCTTGCGGGGGCGACCTGGGCTACGACTTCCCCGCAAAGCCTGGGCTGGTGCCAGCCCCGCCTCGACTCGCTCCTGAATTTTCTGGGGCGCAAGGGCACCAAGTCGTTTATCATCCTCAAAGACGGCCGCGTGGTTGTAGAGCAGTACTACGGCACCTACACGCAGGATTCGGTCTGGTACTGGGCTTCGGCCAGCAAGGCCCTGACGGCTACGCTGGTGGGCATAGCGCACCAGCAAGGCTTGGTGAGTTTGGACGACAGCGTATCCCGCTACCTCGGCCGCGCCTGGACGTCGACTACCTCCGCTCAGGAGCGCCAGATTACCGTGCGCCACCTGCTAACCATGACTTCCGGCTTAGACGATACCCCGCCACTACCCTGCGACAACGAGACTACTGACCCGGCCTGCCTGCTTTATCTGGCGCCGGCCGGCAGCCGCTGGGCCTATCATACCGGGGCATACCGCCGGCTGCTGGACGTGTTAGCCAAAGCCAGCAGCCTACCCATCAACCAGTACACCAGCCAAAAGCTGACGGAGCGGATTGGGATGCGGGGCCTGTGGGTGAATGGGGTGTACTACAGCCGCGCCCGCGACATGGCCCGCTTTGGGCTGCTCACCTTGGCAAATGGCCAGTGGAATAGCCTGCCGGTGCTTACCGATGCTGCTTACCGCCAGCAGATGCTGACGCCTTCCCAGGCGTTTAACCAGGCGTACGGTTACCTCTGGTGGCTAAACGGCCAAACCTCTTATAAACTCCCCGGCCCCCAGCAAACCGTTTTGCCAGGGGCGCTTATTCCGTCTGCTCCCGCCGACCTGGTAGCCGCCCTCGGCAAAAACGACCAGAAAATCTACGTGGTGCCCAGTCTGGGGCTGGTGGTTGTGCGCCAGGGAAATTCGGCCGGCAACCCCCGTTTGGCGCTTTCTTCCTTCGATACCGAACTGTGGCGCTATATATCGGCCCTGAACTGTACGGCCACGGCCAGCACCCCGCCGGCTGCGGCACCTGGCTGGCACCTGGCGCCCAACCCAGCTACCGGCACTACGCTTGTCCGCTGGACTACGCCCCCACCTGCTGGCAGCTACCTGCAGCTTTGCACCTTGCTGGGCCAGGAGTTGCGCCGCGTTCCTGCTAGCTCCGCTACCCTATCCCTGCAAGACGTTGCGCCCGGCCTCTACATCGTCGGCTGCTTTGGGCCCGATGGCCGTAGTCTGGGCAGGCAGCGCCTACTGGTGCAATAGCTGCTTCGAAGGGTATTGCCTTTTCCTAATAAATCTTATGCGCCCACTTGCTTGTTGGTTTGGCTTGTCCAGTCGATTATAGCAGTTAGTCATTCTCTTTTCTAAATATTATTTCAGGTGAAAAGGAAACATTTTTTCGAAACCTATGTATGTACATATATTCGCATTCAGTTCACCCCGAACTGATGTTGGAATTTGTACTACTCCCATGAAAACGGTTCTTCACGCGGCTTCCAGCCGCGGCCACGCCAGCCACGGTTGGCTTAATTCTTACCACTCGTTCAGCTTTGCGGGCTACCAGAATCCCGAGCGGGTGCACTTCGGGGCTTTGCGCGTGCTCAACGACGACACCGTGGCAGCGGGCATGGGCTTCGGCACCCACCCGCACGACAACATGGAAATCATCAGCATTCCGTTGGAGGGCACCCTGGAGCACAAAGACAGCGCCGGCAACCACGGCATCATCCGCCAGGGCGACGTGCAGGTGATGAGTGCCGGGACGGACATTGCGCACAGCGAGAAAAACCACAGCCACACCGAGCAGGTGAAGTTTCTCCAGATCTGGGTGTTCCCCAACAAGCGCAACGTAACGCCCCGCTACGACCAACAGACTTTTCAGGCGGCCGACCGCGCCAATCAGTTTCAGCAAATCCTGTCGCCCGCACCCGATGATGCCGGCGTCTGGATTCACCAGGATGCGTGGTTTCACCTCGCCGATTTCTCGGCTGGCCACTCGGCCGAGTATGCCCTGAAAAAAACCGGCAACGGGGTGTACGTGTTCGTGCTGGAAGGCGACGTGACGGTAAACGGCCAGACTCTGCACTCCCGCGACGGACTGGGCGTTTGGGACACCGATATCCTGGCTTTCCAGGCTGACTCGGCCGCCCGCCTCCTGCTCATGGAAGTTCCCATGAATTTCTAATTCATTTTCCCCTCGGCCACGCTGCTTGCGTATGCGTGGTCAAGCGGGTCTTTTCTATTTCTTACTCGCCAGCCCCGGCTGCCTGTGCGCCGCTGGCCTTTGCCTTGTCTTGCCATGAAACACGCCCTCACCACCTACCCTGTCCAGGAAACCATTCGGAAGCGGTGGAGCCCACGCGCTTTTGCCAGCTACCCGGTAGCGCCCGAAACCCTGCAACAAGTATTTGAGGCTGCCTCCTGGGCCGCCAGCGCCATGAACGCCCAGCCCTGGCGCTACATCTATGCCCACCACGCCGACCAGGAAACCTTTCAGAAGATGGTTGACTGCCTGCTGCCCGGCAACCAGCCCTGGGCCAAGCACGCGCCGGTGCTGATTCTGGCGCTGGCGCAGACCCAGTTCGACAATGGCAACCCCAACCCGGCTGCCCTGCACGATTTAGGCATGGCCAATGCCAACCTGATGCTGGAAGCTACGGCCCTGGGCCTGCATGGCCACTTCATGGGAGGCTTTGACCCGGCGAAAACCAAGGCTACCTTCGAGCTGCCCGACGCCCTACAGCCCGTGGCCTTCCTGGCCCTTGGCTACCTTGGCGCGGCGGAGCAGCTGGAAGAGCCTTTCCGCAGCCGCGAACAGGCTCCGCGGCTGCGCAAATCCGTAGCCGAAGTAGCCTTCCACAAAGAGCTAGCAGCCTGATTACCATGAACCACCGCATCATCCGGGCCGCCGAACGGGGGCTGAAAGACATTGGCTGGCTGCAAAGCAACTTCACGTTTTCCTTCAGCAGCTACGCTAACCCCGAACGGAGCGGGTTCGGCTTGTTGCGGGTGTTCAATGATGATTTCGTGCAGAAAGGTGGGGGCTTCGGCCTGCATGCGCACCAGAACATGGAAATCATTTCGGTGCTGCTGGCCGGGCGCATGAATCACAAGGATTCTTTAGGCTACTCGGAGGTAATTGAGCCGGGTGGCGTGCAGATTATGAGTGCCGGCAGCGGCCTGCGCCATGAGGAATACAACGTGGGCGACGACGAAGTAAACTTCCTGCAGATCTGGATTGAGCCCAAGCTAGGCAACATCACCCCGCGCTACCAGCGGCGGCAGTTTCCGGAAGAGAAGCGCCGCAACCAGCTGGTCACCATCGTCAGCAACGAGGAGGGCACGGCGCATTGCTGGATCAATCAGAACGCGCGCCTATCTCTCGGCTACTTCGAGGCCGGCCATGAACTACGCTATGACCTCAAGCCGCTGAATAAAGCAGTATTCATTTTCGTAATCGACGGCAGCGTGCAAGTAAACGGGCAGTCGGTGGACAAGCGTGACAGTATCGGCCTATGGAATACCGATACTGTGGCTGTGAAATGCCTAACGGAAGCGCGCTTTATTGTGATTGAAGCGCCCATTAATCACTAAGTTGAGGACGCGGCAGAGGCCGGCCATAGTATAGATAAGTAGTACGCTGCCTTGGTCTCATCGCCAAGGCAGCTTTTTTGCCCCGTTAGTAACAACTTGCCCCCTTCCGCACCGTTTGAGGACGTGTTTATCCGCTTGCCTCCGCTTCCGCCTTCTACCAAAGTCCATTTCGTCTCATTGCGTGACTGAAGATGGAGGGTCTTACATAAAACCTTAGGTACCAGAAGCATTTGGATAGTAAGCCCGATTTGCTCCTTTGACTAGCAGTTCATCCTGCTATAGTACCAGATGGGTTTAATATCTGAAGCAATCTAATACCTCTTATAAGCATACACTGGCAACAAACTGAATATTAGCGTGATATAATATAAACATTCGCTAATTCCATGTTAATATTTCTATATATGTCCGCTAGCGCGTTATTTTAAAAAATATTTTTCGAAATTACAACCCCATTTTTAGGATCACGTTATAATCCATATCATGCCAATCAGGGCATTTCACTATACATCTTACCATCATGAAAGCTTTACCCTTTTTCCCGACCACTCTTGCGCTCGGCGCATCCCTGTTTTTCGCCAGCTGCTCCAAAGAGTCCGACAACATACAGCCCCTTGCCGCTACCCAGGAAAGTTCTATTCGTGGTGGAAACGGCAATGGTAGCACAAATGGTAACGGAGCCATTGGCGAAGCCCGTCCTCTCCCCTGCGACACGTATAACTACCACATGGTTTACAATGGCAACGGGAATGGCACCTGGATCCAAGACGTGGTGCGCACCGAATACATGACACGTAAGCTATTGAACCTCAACTATGAGGTATTCATGCAACAAACTAAGTACACCATTACTCCCTCCGGAAAGGAAACTTCTGTATGGGAAGGCACTTTGACAGAAAAAGCTGATATTCCGACCGCACAAACTACTTTCCTCTCGGAAGCGTGGTCAGAATGCGGCAAGCACTACGCGTCAGAGTGCAAAAAATTTGCTAATGGCAAGATTATGCTCACCCTGGTACATGACCCTGCAAACCAAGCGTCAGCTTCAAGCCAGGGCCAGGGTAACTAGGTCAGTATCAGCCTAACCAAGGTGCCACTAGGCAGTGTAGAAAAATCCTATATTTCAAAGTATAGGATCTTTCTACACTGCCTAGTGGCGCTTTTTTGTACGATACTGCTAGTTGGGCAGCTGGCACGCAACCCACGGAAGAATATACCCGCTGGCTGCTTTTACAAAGAGTACCGGTCTTGGGACAACCTGATTATGGTCAGGCAACAGGTAGATGTTTTCGGCTTGAAGGAGGAGAATCTGCGGAATGCGCCATAATTTGAGCATCCATCCCTTTCACCCGTCCACCTACTCCATGAAACACGTTAGTACGGCGCTGGCGGCGCTGCTGGCCGGCACCTCAGCCCTGGCTCAAAACGCCATTAAGCCCCTTTCTTACCCTCAGACGCGCAAGGTCGACACCGTCAACACCTACTTCGGCACGAAGGTGGCCGACCCCTACCGCTGGCTGGAAGACGATCAGTCGGCCGACACGAAAAGCTGGGTACAGGAACAGAATAAGGTAACGCAGCAGTACCTCAGCCAGATTCCGTACCGCGACGCCATCCGCAAGCGCCTGGAAACGCTGTGGAACTACGAGAAATACAGCGCCCCCTTCAAGGAAGGCAAGTACACCTACTTCTACAAAAACACGGGGCTGCAAAGCCAATCGGTGCTGTACCGGCAGGCGGGCACCGGTGCACCGGAAGTGTTTCTTGACCCCAACCAGTTTGCCAAG
Source organism: Hymenobacter lutimineralis (assembly GCF_008271285.1). Lineage (NCBI taxonomy): Bacteria > Pseudomonadati > Bacteroidota > Cytophagia > Cytophagales > Hymenobacteraceae > Hymenobacter > Hymenobacter lutimineralis. The sequence continues at coordinate 24,327 of NZ_VTHL01000008.1, forward strand.
GACGGCACTACCTCGCTGGCCGGCATCAACTTCACCAAGGACGGCTCCCTGGCCGCCTACCAGATATCGGAGGGCGGCTCCGACTGGCGCAAGGTGATTGTGCTGCAAACCGCCGACAAAAAGCAGGTAGGCGACACCTTACGCGACGTGAAGTTCTCGGGCCTGGCCTGGCAGGGCAACGACGGGTTCTACTACAGCTCCTACGACAAGCCCCAGGCCGGCAGTCAGCTGGCCGGCAAAACGCAGTACCACAAGCTCTACTACCACAAGCTCGGCACGCCCCAGAGCACCGATAAGTTAATTTTTGGAGGCGAAAAGACCCCGCGCCGCTACGTGGGGGCCTCGCTCACGGAAGACGAGCGTTTCCTGATTATCACGGCCGCCAACACCACGACCGGCAACGAGCTGTATCTCCAGGACCTGAGCAAGTCCGGCAGTGCCATTATGCAGGTCGTGGACAACGAGAAAAGCAGCGTGGATGTGGTGGACAATGTGGGCAGCAAGCTCTATATCGCCACCAACCTGAACGCACCCAACAACCGCCTAGTAACGGTAGACGCAGCGAAGCCCCAGCCCGCGAACTGGAAAGACCTGATTCCGGAAACCAAAAACGTGCTGACGGTGAGCACCGGCGGCGGCAAGATCTTCGCCAACTACCTCAAAGATGCCACCACGCTCATTGAGCAGTATGATATGAACGGCAAGAAAGAGCGCGCCATTCAGCTGCCTTCGGTGGGCACGGCCTGGGGCTTCGGCACCAAGAAGGAAGAAAAGGAAACGTACTACACCTTTACGTCTTACATCTACCCGCCCACCATCTTCCGGTACGATATTGCCACCGGCAAATCGGAGGTGTACAAGAAAACCAACGTGCAGTTCGACCCCAGCCAGTACGAGTCGAAGCAGGTGTATTACACGTCCAAGGACGGCACCAAGGTGCCTATGATCATCACCCACAAGAAAGGGCTGGCGCTGAACGGCAAAAACCCCACGCTGCTTTATGCCTACGGCGGTTTCAACGCCAGCCTCACGCCCAGCTTCGGCACTTCCACCATTGTGCTGCTCGAAAACGGCGGAGTGTATGCTGTGGCCAACCTGCGCGGGGGCGGCGAGTACGGCGAGAAATGGCACCTGGCCGGCACCAAGCTGCAAAAGCAGAACGTATTCGACGACTTTATTGCCGCCAGCGAATATCTGATCAAAAGCAAGTACACCTCCAAGGACTACCTCGCTATTTCGGGCGGTTCCAACGGTGGCCTGTTGGTGGGCGCCGTGATGGCGCAGCGGCCTGAACTCTTTAAAGTAGCTTTCCCGGCCGTGGGCGTGATGGACATGCTCCGCTACAACCAGTTCACGGCCGGCGCTGGCTGGGCCTACGACTACGGCACGGCCCAGGACTCCAAGCCCATGTTTGAGTACCTCTACAAGTATTCGCCTTACCACGCCCTCAAGCCTGCCAGCTACCCCGCCACCCTAGTCACCACCGCCGACCACGACGACCGGGTGGTACCCGCGCATTCATTTAAGTTTGCGTCCCGCCTGCAGGAAATGCAGAAAGGCGGCGCGCCGGCTCTTATCCGCATCGAAACCAAAGCCGGCCACGGCGCGGGCCGCTCCACCGCTCAGGTTATCAGCGAGCAGACCGACAAGTGGGCCTTCCTGTTCCAGAACATGGGCCTGACGCCTTACCAGACTCCAGCCAACTAACCCAGGCTACTGGTTCTCAGCAAACGAGCCGGCTTCTGTGGAGGCCGGCTCGTTTTGTTTACAGATTACAGGAGGTTCCAAACCGCTTATAGCAGCTTCAACAAATCGGCTGGTTGGCTGATGCGCTGGGGAGCCTCCGCGGCGGGGACCTGGCCAAAGCCGTACTCGGCGAAGATAAACGGCACCCCAGCCAGCTGGCTGGCTTCAAAGTCACTGCGCGTGTCGCCCACGTACACGGGCGCTTGTAGGTGGAAGTTGGTTACTACCTCTTTGATATTCTCAGCTTTCGGCAGGCCTTTAGTACCGAAGCACTGGTGCCCCTCGAAATACGGCTCTAGCTGGGTGTGTTGAAAAAAGGCCTCGATGTAGCCCGTCTGGCAGTTACTCACGATAAATAGGCGGTAGCGCGCCGCCAGGTTGCGCACCGTATCGGCCAGGCCGGGATACGGGGTGCCGCCGAATTGCCGGGCGTGGTGCAGCTCTTGTTCAGCGCAGATGGCCTTGAACTCGTCGCGCTTCTCGGCGGGCAAAGAGGGGAACAGCTTGTCGTACACAGCGCTGAACGGCTGCCCAGTTACGGCTTCCACGTCGGCAACCGTCACGGTATCCGAAATATAGTCGACACTGCCGGCCGCTTGCTGGAAGGCTTGCGTAACGGCTTTGGTGGCATTCCACAGGGTACCGTCGAGGTCGAAAATGATACTGTCTATAGGGTGAGACATATGCTAGAAAACAGTAAAATACCCGGTTTCACCAGTGCGGAAAAGCTGATAGAATGAATGCTGGAGCGACGTATACGCTTCTCAGCAACCACAGGAAGCAGCAGCCTCACCAGCAACTGCGGCGGCTGGGGCGGGGCCGCAGGGAAACAGGCCAAAATGCTGCTCTTTGCTGCCGAGCACCCGGAAGTGGGCGCCGTAGCGGGTCTGGGAAAGCATATCGGCCGTGTTACCGCACACCAGCACCGGCCGGCCGGTTTCGAAGGTATGGTGGTCGTCGAGCACGAAGCGGTGCGGCTCCCCGGGCACGGTGCCCAGGTAGGTGGCCACCTGCCCGAAGTCTTCGCACTGGTCTTCGAGGTCGAGCTTGAAGGCGCGTACCGTAAGCGAGTAGAACTTAATGTTGCCCACCTTCTGCTCAATCTCCTCGTTATCAATGGAGAGCTGGCGCTTGGCTGTGAGGCGGTAGTCGTGCACGCCCAGCTGGCGCAGCAGGCGGCGGAAGTCCTCGATGTACATAGCCCCGCTCAGGCACTCCCCGTACAGCACCGGGTCCTGACGCAGGCTTTCGGGCACGCGGCGGTCGGCAAACACGTCGGCAATGTATAGCTCCCCGCCGGGCTTTAGCACCCGGAATATCTCGCGGTAGGTAGCCGTTTTGTCGGTGCTCAGGTTCAGCACGCAGTTGCTTACTACCAGGTCTACGCTGTTGTCGTCGAGGTCGGCGGTGCGCAGATCTTCGATGTAGCCTTTGCGGAACTCAACGTTGGGCCGCTGGTAGCCGAACGTGCGGGTGTGGGCGTCTACGTGGCGGCGGGCCACGGCCAACTGCTCCTCGGTCATATCTACCCCAATCACATGTCCCTGCTCCCCTACCAGCTTCGAGAGCAGGAAGGCGTCGCGGCCCGAGCCGGAGCCCAGGTCGAGCACGGTGCAGCCTTCAATGGCGGCCGGAATGCACACCCCGCAGCCGTAATACTTTTCCAGCACTTCGCTTTCCAGCGTCGCCAGAATCTTTTTGTGCGCGGCCGGGATGTCGTCGGTGCAGCAGGCGTTGGTTTTTAGGTCCTGGCTGGTGCGCAGCTCGGTACCGTAGTAGTCCTGCACTTGCTGCTGAATGTCGTTTTCCATGATGAATGGCGAATAAGCGAAAGAAGCGTTGCCGGGCAACGTACGTAAAGAAGACACGCGCGGGGTAGAGACGTAAGCTGTTGCTGCTCTTCAGCGTATCGGCTTACTCTACTAGTTGGGCGTAGAGTCGGGCCAGGGTGGCAGCGGGGTCTTCACACAAACCAGGGTGCACGGGCGAAGTTTGCACCAGCGTGCTGCGCGTGGCCGTGAGCCAGCGGAACCGCGAAGCCACCGGCAGCTGCCCGATGGGTCCGCCGTGCCGCCGTCCCTGGCAGATTCGCTCGAAAGAGCGCAGCCGCTCGGTCAAATCATCCACGTCCAGCTCACAATGAGTGAAGGCGCGCAGCCGGGCCTCGGGCACGCAGTAGCGGCACTCCAGAAAGCCCTGGGAAGCGCAGTACACGATGACACCCACATTGAGAAATTCTTCGCGCTCTACCCGCGGCACAATGCGCAGCACGGCGTACTCAAACAAGTGCATGGCGGGCGGTTGTAGCTTCCTGAACAAAGATTTCGGACGCAGCCAGGCGGTTTTCCAGGAACTGCACGTAGTTGGCGCGCTGCTGCTCGGGCGTGAGGTCGGGCTCCTGCAGCCACTCGTCGGGCACCAGGGCCACGATGGCGCGCAGGCGTTCTGGGGTGAGGCGGGTGTGCCCTTCGGCATCGGCCCACGCCAGCTCGGCAGCCTGGGGCAGCAGCACGTGGTCTTTCACCTGGGCAAACGGCCGGTTTTTGACCTCGGCCCAGCCCGGCCCGATGTGGTGCACGTACAGGGCCGCACCGTGGTCGATAAGCCACAGCTCCCGGTGCCACATCAGCAGGTTGGTGTTGCGGGCGGTGCGGTCCACGTTCAGGGTCAGGCAGTCGAGCCACACAATGAGCGAGGCTAGTTGCGGCTCGATGGTCTTGACAAGCGGGTCGAACGTAATGGCCCCGCTGAGGTAGTGCAGGGCCAGGTTCCGGCCGGTGCTGGCACGCAGCAGGTCCTGGATTTCCTCGTCGGGCTCGGTGCGGCCAAAGGCTTCGTTGAGCTCGATGAACACCAGCTCGGGCACGCGCAACCCCAAAGCCCGGGCCAGCTCGCCCACAATCAGCTCGGCTACCAGCGCCTTCAGGCCCTGGCCGGCACCCCGAAACTTCACCACGTACAGAAAATTGTCGTCGGCCTCCACCAGGGCGGGCAACGAGCCGCCTTCGCGCAGGGGCGTCACGTAGCGCGTCACGTTTACGGTGCGCAGCTCAGGAATATCAACCGGCATAGAGCGGAGAACAAGTGTAGCCGCAAAAAACGCACAATTCCGCCAGTTGTTCGGAAGCCGCCCCGCAACCCCACCGCCAAACCGCAGTACATTCACCGATACAACCCTGATTTTCTTGCGCGCATGGCTTCCATCGTAACGCTCACGCTGAACCCCACTGTGGACAAAAGCACCACGGCCGACCAGATCATTCCCGACCAGAAGCTGCGGTGCGCGGCGCCCAAGTTCGAGCCCGGCGGGGGTGGCATCAACGTGTCGCGGGCCCTTAAGCGCCTCGGGGCCGACTCGGTGGCGGTGTTTCCGGTGGGCGGCCCCAGCGGCCAGCTGCTGCGGGAGCTCCTCACCCAGGAGCAGATCCAGCAGCAGCCGGTGGAAACAGTAAGCCGCACCCGCGAGAATTTCATCGTGGTGGACGCCCGCACTGGCCAGCAATACCGCTTCGGCATGCCCGGCACCGAGCTTTCGGAGCAAGAGCAGCAGCAGGTGCTGACCACACTACGCAACCTGCCCACCGTGCCCGATTTCCTGGTTATCAGCGGCAGCCTGCCGCCCGGCGTGGAGCCGGAGTTTTTGGTGCGCATTGTGCGGGCCGCTAAGCAAATGGGCATCAAAGTAGTGGTTGATACCTCGGGGCCGGCCCTGCACCGCGTGCTGGAAGAAGGCGTGTACCTGGCCAAGCCCAACGTGGGCGAGCTAAGCAAAATGGCCGGCGTGGAGGAGCTGGATAACGAAGCCGTAGCTGAAACCGCCCAGCGCCTGGTGCGCGAGGGCAAAGCCGAAATCCTGGTGGTGTCGCTCGGCCCCCAGGGCGCCTGCGTGGTCACCCGGGACTCCACCCACCACGTGCCCGCCCCCGCCGTGAAAAAGCGCAGCACCGTGGGCGCCGGCGACTCGATGGTAGCCGGTCTGGTTTACGGCCTGTCCACGGGCCTGTCGGTACGCGAAACGGCCCGTCTGGGCGTGGCCTGCGGCACGGCAGCCACGATGAACCCCGGAACCGAGCTGTTCCGCAAAGCCGACGTGGACAAGCTTTATCAGTGGCTCTTGCAGCAGGCCCAGCCCGGGGTAGCAGCGTAGCGGCTAGGTTCTAAGGAAAGTCAGGAAACAGCCCACATGCCGAGCAGGTGGCACATCAAGCCAGTAGCCGAGGCCTCTTGCGCACTAACGTTGCCAAAGTAGCTGTCTGCTGCGGCTCCGCTCAGCATGACGTTCTTTTAGGGCCTTCCTCAAACCCCGTGAGGGCAACTTTTTACTTCTCCCCTACCAGTGCCTGCAGTTGCCGGGCATTCACCACGCCGGCGCCCCCGATGCCGTTGTTGAAGTACACGTAGGCCTCCCGTACGCTGGATTCTGCCTGAATCTGCTGAGCTACGCCAGCCAGGAATTCCTCAGAGTATGCCGACGTATAGAGCACCGGCACCCCGTGCAGGCGGTAGTACACCTGCGGCGTGTTTACTACCACCTCATTGGGCAGGGCGGCGGGGTAGCTCTGGCCCACGAAGCTGATGCCGTGCCGGGCCAGGGTGCGGAAGATTTCTCCCGTCCACCAGCTCGGATGCCGGAACTCCAGCACGTTGTGAAAATCGGGGTCGAGGTGTTCCAGGATGCGGCCCAGCAACTCCTCGGTGTAGGTGGCCTTGGGTGGGAGCTGAAACAGTACAGGCCCCAGCTTTTCGCGCAGTCCTTCGCGCACCGTGCCGTAGAAATCGGCCAGAATGGGGCCACATTCCGCGTTGAACTTCTTATAGTGCGTCACGGGGCGCGGGGCCTTCACGGCAAACCGGAAGTCGGTGGGGCTTTGCTCATACCAGCCCTCAAACACCTTCAGTTCCGGCATCCGGTAGAAGGTCACGTTCACTTCCAGGGTGTTGAACTGGGTGCAGTAGTAGGCAAACCACTTGCGCGGTGGCAGCCCCTCGGGGTAGAGTACGCCCTTCCAGTCGCGGTACGAGAAGCCAGAGCAGCCAATGTAGTAGGTGGGCATAGCAGGTAGCGTAGGTGTGAGGCTTCTACGCAGGCGGCGCCCGGCAGGCACGGTCGATGCCCTATTTGTTGGCCATTGGCGACCCAGAAAAGCCGGTCATAGATGCGTCTGTTACCGTCGAGCCGCCAAATTCTGCACGCGACCGGGCCTGTTGGCCTGCGTATGCTTTTCTGTATCAGACCTGAATAGTGCAGTTGGCGCCCCCACGTGGCGTATCCGGGCTTGGCCCCTCCCCCGACCTTCTTTCACCTTCTTACTTTCTTTCCGATGATTCTTCGTCTCGATGAGTTGGCGCTTGATTTGCCAAAACCCAAAAATCCCTCGGCCAACGATGCTGCCGCTATTCAGGAGCTGCTGGGCGGCAAATTCGGCGAAATGAGCACGCTGATGAACTACACGTTCCAGTCGTTCAACTTCCGGGGGCGCGACCGGCTTCGGCCCTTTTACGCCCTCACGTCGGCCATTGCGGCCGAGGAGTATTCGCACATCGAGGCCGTCAGCTACGCCATCAACCTGCTGCTCACCGGCGTGACGGAGCGCGGCAAAGACCCTAAGTCGGGCCCCCTCTCCGATGCCGTGGATGCCCGCAATACCTACCACTTTCTGGCCAGCGGCCAAGCCGCCCTACCCTTCGACTCGATGGGCAACCCCTGGACGGGGCAGTACGTGAACAGCTCCGGCAACCTGCGCCTCGACCTGCTGCACAACTTCTTCCTGGAGTGCGGAGCCCGAGCCAACAAAATCAAGGCCTACGAAATGGTAACCGACCCCTGCGCCCGCACCATGGTAGGCTACCTGCTGGTGCGCGGTGGTCTGCACGTGTACGCCTACGCCAAGGCCCTGGAGGTTATTACCGGCGTCGATGTGAAGAAAATCATGCCGGTGCCGCCGCTGTCCAATGCCAAGTTTCCCGAGGCCCGCAAGTTTATGGAGCACGGCCTGCACCGCCAGCTTTACACCTTCTCGCCCAACGCTTACGCCGAGGCAGGCCTGATCTGGAACGGCGTGCATCCCGAAGACGGCTCCCCACTGGAAGTGGTGCAGGGTGCTATTCAGGGGGTGCCCTACCCCGTGCTGGAGCAAGAGCCCCAGCTTTCCTCGCCCGGCGAAGACGACTTCGACCCCGAGATGTTCAAGGACATTGCCAAGAAGCTCGGCCTCGCCGATGAGTGGAAGCAGCGCCACGGCTAGGCTCTTGGATTTATATCCATCAACACGAAAGCGGGCCGGCTCCAAGGAGCCGGCCCGCTTTCGTGTTGATGGAGCGAACCGCACTATCTTTTCGAGCCGCACAGCCTTATTGCCCCACCAGGGCCCGCAGTTGCTTGGCATTGCCGATGGCGGAGGCGTCGATGTCGTTGTTGAAGTAGCAGTACATTTCCTGCAGCGGTGCTCCGGGCTCTTGTACGTCCTGCACCAACCGGCGCAGAAACCCCTCGGAGTAGGGCGAGCGGTACAGGTCGGGGGCCCCGTGCAGGCGGTAGTAGCCCACGGGCGCGGTGCGCACCAGTTCGTCGGGCAGCAGGGGGTGGCTTTGACCGCAGAAACTCACGCCGCGGGCAGCCAGGGCCTGGTACACTTTCCCCGTCCACCAGCTGGGGTGGCGGAACTCCAGCACGTTGCGAAAGGCCGGGTCCAGGCTGTCGAGGATACGGGCCAGCCGCTCCTCGGTATAGGCAGCCTTGGGCGGGAGCTGAAACAGCACGGGCCCCAGCTTCTCGCGCAGCCCTTCCTGCAGGGTGCCGTAGAAATCAGCCAGCAGCCCGGCCGTATCATGGAACTGCTTGTAGTGCGTAATCAGGCGCGGGGCCTTCACGGCAAACCGGAAACCCGGTGGGCTGGCCGCGTACCAGCCTTCCGCAAACGAAAGCTGCGGAAACCGGTAAAACGTCACGTTTAGCTCCAGGGTGCTGAAGTGCTGGCTGTAGAACTCAAACCACCGCCGCTGGGGCAGCTTTTCGGGGTAGAATGCGCCCTTCCAGTGGCGGTAGTGGTAGCCAGAGCAGCCAATAAACCAGTCAGGCAGCATAATAGATGCAGTAGAGGGTTAAGTCCTACGCGTGCCGCGCACCGCCGTGTCGTGGCGGCCGGCCCGCACCAGCCCGTAGCCAGCCAGCAGCAGCAGCGCCCCAAACCCCAGGAAGGCCATATCCCAGGGCAGTTTGTCAGCGGCGTACTCATTCACGTGGTGCAAGCCCAGCAGGGCGTGGTCAATGAGCCCCTCTACCACGTTGAACAAGCCCCAGCCCAGCAGCAACCCACCCCCCAGCGTACGACCCGACCACGGCACGTCGGCCCGGCTCCCGGCCGCCCACAGCAGGCGCAGTCCTACCGCCGTCAGCACCCACACAGCCGCGTGAAATACCCCGTCCCAGTACATATTCACCTTGGCATTAATCAGGTTGTCGGGTGGGAGCTGGTTCGAGAGCATGTTGTGCCACTGCAGGATCTGGTGCAGCACAATGCCATCCACGAAACCGCCCAGGCCCGCCCCAAGTAACAACCCGGCCGCTACCAGGGGCGCGCGGTGCAGCGTGATAGAGTCAGTCATGCGGGGCGGGGGTAAACGTGAAACGACGGCGAATGGCGGGAGCGAAAAACACGCCTACTCCTACCAGCAGCAACACGCCCACCGGCAGCAGCAGCATGCCAAGTTGCTGGGCGTAGCCAGGGCCGTGAATGGCCGCCTGCACCCGCGGCCGGCACACCGGGCAGGCAGAGGTACTGGCTGGCAGCAGGACCAGGAAAAGCCCGCAAAAATTCAGGAACAGCTTCATTGGCAGATAGCCCAGCCAGTAACAGCGGTGCAGCCAGTGAAACGCAGCCGGGCAGTGGGGAGTTAACGTCGAGGTTAATCCACCCCAGGCGTCGCACCCAATTCTGCCACGTCATCGGGGTCGGCAAACGTAGCCTGAGCGGGTCGTTGTGGCGGCACGCATTTCTCTTATCCGGAAGCAGCTGTAGCGAAGAGCAATATTTTATTTGCATATAACTTTGAAATACAAAGTTCTTTTACATCCTTTGCATCGATCCGGGTCCACTGCTTAAAGCAGTTGGCTACCATGTAGTTGCCCAGACACTTGTTTTCAACCTCCTTTCTTATTTCTACCATCATGTCTCTCACCAAAAGCCTTGTTCGGGTTGCGCTGGCTACGGCCTTGCTGCTCCTCATCCCGCTGGTGGCTATGCAGTACACCACCGAAGTAAACTGGACTCCATCTGACTTTGTGTTTGGCGGCGTGGTGCTATTCGGAGCGGGTTTCACGTTTGTGCTCATTGCCCGCATGGGCAACAATGGCACCTACCGGTTAGGTGCCGGCGTAGCCGTCTTGGCCGGGTTGCTGCTCGTGTGGGCCAATGCCGCCGTGGGGCTTGTGGGGAGCAACGACAACCCCGCCAACCTCTTGTATGGCGCAGTACTGGGCGTGGCCGTCATTGGGGGGGTGGTGACCCGCTTCCAGCCCCGGGGCCTGTCGAACGCCATGTTTGCGGCGGCGCTTACGTATCTGGTCGTTACTGCCATTGCCATGTTTGTGTGGCCGCCGGCCCCCGGCACCGAGGAGCCCTCGGCCTACTTCGTGAACGTATTGGTTGCTAATGGCGTGTTCGCGGCGCTGTGGGCGGTAGCCGGGCTGCTGTTCCGCCGGGCCAGCAACACCGACGCGTCCTCTACCCCGCGCCTGGCCTAGCCCAACCACGCCCCCAACTACTTATCTTCTCAAACTCTTTCGCTTCCCTGCCATGACCCTCCATAAAAATCTACTGCGCCTGGCCCTGGCTGTTGCGCTGCTTTTACTTATTCCCCTCGTAGCCATGCAGTTCAATACCGGCGTCAACTGGAGCGTAGCTGATTTTGTCGTGGCTGGTGTACTGCTGCTGGGCACAGGGCTCGTGTTTCTGCTAGTAGCCAGCCGCACCCGCCCCCGCGCCTACAAGCTGGCGGTAGGGATAGCAGTAGCGGCGGCCCTGCTGCTCGTGTGGGGCAACCTGGCGGTGGGCTTTATCGGCAATGAAGACAACCCCGCCAACCTGCTGTACGGCGGGGTACTAGTGGTGGGCTTTATCGGCGCCGTAGTGGCTCAGCTTCGGCCACAGGGCATGGCGCGGGCGTTGTTTGCCACGGCGCTGGCGCACGTTGCCGTGCCGTTCGTGGCTATGCTCATCTGGCGGCCTGAATTAACAATGGGGGTATTGTGGGTAGTGGTGCTGAATACCCTGTTTGCGGGCTTGTGGGTGGCCTCGGCCCTACTGTTCCGCCGTGCTGGCGCGACGGAACAGCAGGCCGCCTAAGTACCCGCTGCTACCAGCACCTAAAGGCGGCTGCGCAGCTACTCCCCACAGCTGGGGCAGTAGCCGCGCAGCCGCCTTCATGCATGGCGGTGCCGCCGGCCTGCTGTGCAGTAGCGCAGCAAAACGGTAGGTCCAAACCGGGTGACTGGCCGTTTGGATGCGTTGGGCAACCAAGACCCCTGGAACTGGCACCACGCCCCGAAGTATCTTGGGGCCGCCAACCAGGCTTTCCGCTTATTTCCGCTCATGAACTTCCTGCTCGTTCTTTCCCTTCTGGCCGCCGTTGCCAGCTCCGGCCCTCACCTGCCCCGGGCTTCCGGCTCCGAAAAAATAGTGTACCAGTCCGCCACCCTGACCATCACCCAGGTAGCGCCCAACAGCTACGTGCATACTTCTTTTCTGCAAACCCAGACCTTCGGCAAAGTGCCCTGCAACGGCCTGGTGGTGAAAAGCGGCGAGGAAACCGTGGTGTTCGATACGCCCACTGGCGACAAAGAATCCGGGGAGCTGATTGCCTGGATAAACGGGGAGCTGCACTGCCGGGTGAAGGCCGTGGTGCCCACCCACTTTCACGAAGACTGCGTGGGCGGCCTCCCCGAGTTTAAGCGTCAGCACATTCCCTCCTACGCCCACAAAAAGACTATTGCCTACGCCCGGCAGCACCAGTTCCACGTGCCCCAGCGCGGCTTCAACGGCCGCCTCACCCTCAAGGTAGGCTCGGCCCGGGTGTACGTCACCTTTTTTGGGGAAGGCCACACCCGCGACAATGTAGTCGGCTATTTCCCCGCCGACGAAGTACTGTTTGGGGGCTGCCTGATCAAGGAGCTGCAGGCGGGCAAGGGCAACCTGGCCGATGCCAACGTGCCGGCGTGGCCCGCCACGGTGACCCGGGTAAAGCAGGCCTACCCCACCGTGCAGGTGGTAGTACCCGGGCACGGCGCCGTGGGTGGCCCCGACCTGCTCGACTACACCATCCGGCTTTTTCAGCAGCCCTGATGCTGCGGCCGCTCCTGGCCGGCCCACCTGATCTACGTCCCGCCGCTCCGCCGTGCGCGGCCCGGTTGCCGAAATCAGCCCTAACTTGCCGCGCAGCTATTCGGCGCCAAAACGCGTACTCAGCTGAAAACAAGATTTACGTCACAACCACAGACTACATGGCATCAGGGTTTTTCGCGCTATTGGACGACATTTCCGCTTTGGTAAAAGTAAGCGCCGCCAGCTTAGACGACGTGCCCGCTCAGATTGCCAAGACCACCGGCAAAGTTTCCGGCATTGTTATCGACGATACCGCCGTGACGCCCAAGTACGTGGTGGGCCTCGACCCCTCCCGGGAGCTGTCCATTATTTACCGGATAGCCAAAAAGTCCCTGATCAACAAGCTGTTTATTCTAAGTCCCGCCGCCCTGGTGCTCGGGTATTTTGCGCCCTGGGCCATTACGCCCATTCTCATGCTGGGCGGCGCCTACTTATGCTTCGAGGGGTATGAAAAGGTGCATGGCATGTTCAGCAAGCACCCCGAGGTAACGGCCGAAACCGAGCAGCTAAAAACCATTACCCCCGAGGAGCTGGAGCAGGAGCGGGTGGCCGGGGCCGTGCGCACCGACATCATCCTGTCGGCCGAAATCATGGCCATTGCCTACAGCCAGGTCACCGACCAGCCCCTCACCAACCAGATTGCCGTGATGCTGGCCGTGGCCGTGTTCATCACCGTGGCCGTGTACGGCTTTGTGGGCCTCATCGTGAAGGCCGACGACATCGGCGTCCACCTGGCCCAGGACAAATTTCACCCCGGCACCCAGAAATTCGGGCGCGGCCTCGTCAAATTCATGCCCCACTTCCTGAACCTCCTCAGCTACGTGGGCACCGCCGCCATGCTCTGGGTCGGTGCCGAAATCATTGCCCACGGCATCCCGTTCACGGCCCATCTGCTCCACGAGCTGGAAGTGTCGCTAGCCCACCTGCCCATCGTGGCCTGGCTGGCCAAAGCCCTGAGCTGCGCCCTGGGCGGCTTGCTCATTGGCTTCGTAGTGGAGAAGCTGGTGCACGTGGCCAAGAAGCTATTCGGCAAAGGCAAACAGGAACAGGCGGCCTAAGCAATTTCTGGTAGCTTCTTCGCGCTGCACTGGCTGCTGGCGAAACCTGGGCTAAGTCCGCACCCAGGCAGCCAGGCTATGCGCCGCAACCAACAACAAACACCGTAGGCAGTAAAAAACAACGGCTGTCCTGCTGAGCGCAGCCGAGCCAGCGGAAGCCCCATGCCAGTTGGGCAGAGGCTGCCCGCGTCCTGACGTTGAACGCGCCTGCCGTGCAAACCGCCGCGCTTTCCCGCTTACCGCCTACGGCTGCCCATTGCTCGCCAAAAGCCCGCCGCACGAATAGCAAAACGCCCGCCACCGGATTCCCAAAGTCCCGGCTGCCGCGCCAATCGTTCCGGGGTATGTTTCACGGTTCCGGCTTCGGTTTCAGGCGCTCCGGCCTATGTTTCATTGGTTCCGGCCTTTGTTTCAAGTGTTCCGGGTTATGGTTCACTCGTTCCGGCCCCGGCGCCGGTCGTTCCGGGGTATGTTTCACCGGTTCCGGGTGCGGACACGGCCGTCCCGGCCCCGGTTTCAGGCGTTCCGGCTCCAGCACCGGGTTTTCCCGGTCGGTGCTTTGAAATAGCGCCGCAATCCGCTATTCTTATTCCATTATCGCGCCGCTACCTTATTCGCCTATTGCCGTCTGTCGCATTCTTCATTTCTCATCCTTTATTCTTCCTTTTCCTTATGCTTACCGCCCGACAAGACAACCGCCTCACGGCCGCCGAAAACGTGTCTGCCGCCCTGGCTGAGGCCGCCCCTACCTACACCGCCGACAAGGCCCTGCAGAAAATCCGCACCGACCTCGACGCCCTGCTCGCCACCCTCAAGCCCCTGCGCCAGCAGGGCCTGCGCACCGCCAGCCAAGGCGCCTCCAAGACCAAAAGCCAGCGCCGCCACCTGCTAGCCACCGCCGCGGCCGAAGTAGCCGGCGACGTGTACAGCTACGCCACCGACCAGCAAAACCGCACCCTGCAAACCAGCGCCGACTACAACTACTCCACCCTCAGCAAGCTGCGCGCTACCGCCCTGGCCGATCTGGCCCAGCACATCTACGACGAGGCCACCACCCACAAAACCGCCCTCGCCGACTACGGCCTCACCCCCGCCCGCCTCACCGAGCTGCAAACGGCCCTCACCAGCTTCAACGGCGGCAAAAACGACCCGCGCCAGCAAATCAGCGAAGGCAAAGCCACCCGCCTCGCCATCAAAGACCAGTTCGCCCAGCTCGCCACCCTACTCGAAGACCGCCTCGAACGCAGCCTGCGCAAATACGCCCGCTCCGCCCCCGCCTTCTACCAGCGCATCCAGGCCGCCCGCATCGTAGTAGACCGCCCCGGCAGCCACCCAGGCGGCGAAGAGACGCCGGAGCAGCCGGGGTAACGTACAACAGAATCAATACTCCCGCCCGCTGCCCCTGCCGCTGAAGAAACGGGAGCTTCTGTGTAACTTACCTTCAGAAGCGGTATCGTTTCACTTCGTCATTCAGCATCTTTCCGTTATGACTACCACCCTCGTTTTAGAGCCAACCAACGATTCTGACCTGCATTTGCTGCTGAGTCTGGCGCAGCGACTGGGCGTAAAAGCCACGGCTTCACCCGCCGCCAAGTTGTCCTTGGAAGAACGGGAGCGTAAGTTCTTTGCCCTGTTTGGGGCTTGGGAATCGGATGAAACTGGGGACGAAATCAACGAGATGTTGCAGAAGTCTCGCCAGAGCAACCGCCCTGACATCGAGCTATGAGCGCTGGCTATTTGCTCGATACCAACATCTGTGTCCATTTTTTACGAGGAGAGCACCGGCTCGACGAGAAGCTGGCCGCAGTCGGTTTGGTACAGTGCTTCGTGTCCGAAATCACTATTGCGGAACTGCTATTCGGCGCGGCCAACAGTGCTCCATCTTGGCAAGCCCGTCAACGTAAGCAAGTAGCGGAGTTTCGGGAGTTATTTGCCGAGCAGGTGCTCCCCATCGGGCCTGCGCTGGAAATATTTGCCGACCAGAAAGCCGCCTTGCGGCGAAGTGGCCGGCCAGTCGATGACTTTGATTTGCTCATCGGCAGCACCGCCCTGGCACACGGCCTCACCCTCGCCACCCGCAACACCCGCCACTTCGTAGAGCTCACGGGCATCCGGCTGGAGAACTGGATTGATGCGCCGCTTAGCCAAAAAGAACTAGACGAGGCAGCTAATGCTTTTTAATTACACGTAAGTCAAGTCAGTTTCACATGAAGATGCACTCACTAAACTCTAAAATTAGTTTCGGTCATCACAAAGGACGTACCATTGGGCACATATATACCGGAAGCCCCATGCTTATAGCCCTTTACGCTCAGAACCTTTTGATTGAATCTACAAAATTGATACTTAGAAAGGAATCTTACCTCGAAAATAGCGACGTTATAGCGTTTAATTTTGAAAACATAGACAAAAGCACTTTACAAGATTTTCTAAATTCACTCTCTATTCATAATATAACATACACATCTGAAATACATGAAAACAACAGACTTACAGTAACAGCATTTAATCCAGACCATACTATTAACAAAACATTTTCAAAATTAGGTTTTGATATAGTAAAAGAATATCTCACTCAGGATTTATCGCCACAAGAAGTTAGCTCAGGAATATATACCCGAGCCTTGAATTCAATTAATACCACAGATAACGCATGCCAATATCATCAAGCATTAAGAAAAGTTGAATTGTATGAAGCAAATCCACTATACATATTTTGGTGTATCAAAAATATCAAGTCATTCTACTTGGATGGAAACAAGGACAATATTCCTTTAGTTACCAATCTACCATGCTTTTATCTAAACTCATTTACAGCCTCGTATTCTTCTGAAGATTCAGCCATTTTCAATCCATTGATTGAAGCCACAAAAATGGCTATATATAAGAATACGATAGAAGAAAATTATAAAAAACTTCTAAAATATGATTCGCAGGATTTCACCTACCAAGACAATAATGATACAGATGATGTATATAAGCAGGCATTTGATGAACTAACCGATGGTCAATATGGGGAGTATGGAGGATATAACGACAGTATAAATGATCATATTGGTTTGTGATATACACAGACTTCGAAGTACCGCAACTACCCACCGGATTCATACCACGTCACTCGCCCATCTTACATCTATTGAACCATTCACCATACCTTCGCAGTATTACAACTGCTTAATCCTCTGCATTATGGAAACTACCAACCTCCCCCCCCAGCCAGCCTCATTGCCCAAGCTCACCAAAGAGCAGCGGCTGGCCCAGGCCCGCGCATACGCCAGCCAACTCAAGTTCGACACGTTGAGCGAGGAAGATTTAGTTCGGCTGCGCCGCAATGCCTACAAATATGCTATTTGAGCGCGATTTAGGCGAAGGCTACCCGTTCCATTACCGCAAAGGGCCGTCCCACAAAGACGGCCCTTTGGTTTGCACCCATTACTACACGTTTCGCACCCGCAAAAACAAACGCTACGTGGTGGAGGCCGAGCAGTATCAACACCACGTGTACGTGCTCAAGTATTACCCGCTGGCGCTAAAAGCTTCGTCCAATCGGTTCCGGCTGCTGGTAAACGACGGCGACGCGTTCCGCATTCTTACTACCTGCACGCAGATTTTCCTGGATATCTGCCGCCGCGCCCCTTTTGCTTCAGCCGGTTTCGTGGGCGAAGCTCTGTTGGGTGAGGGTCGAGCTACGACCAAGCGGTTCCGGGTATACCTCAATATGGTCACGGCTTTCGTGGGCCCAACGCGGTTTATTCACCACCCTATGCCCAAAATCAGCGCCTACTTCCTGGAAAACAAAGCCAACCCGGAACCGCAGTTGCTGACGCAGGTAGAGCAAATGTTCCGGGAGCTATACATTGTTCCGGAAGCGTTGGAACAGCCAAAACCGGACTTTTTACGTGGTACGGCAGGATAGAATCGGAAAATTTGGCTGTTTCCCACAAGGCAAATACCTATTTAACCGCCAAAACGTCAGTAAGACCCCTCTCGCACCCCGTTTGCTAGTCACTGCGTAGAGCTTCCAACCCGAAGCCACCTACTAAGACCTAGCAGCTATGAACTTCAATAACTTCACCATCAAGGCCCAGGAGGCCGTGCAGAAGGCCACCGAAATTGCCGGCGGCCATCAGCAGCAGGCCATCGAAACGGGCCACCTCCTGAAAGCCCTCTTTCAGGTGGATGAAAACGTGACCGGCTTCCTCGCCAAGAAGCTCGGCGCCAACCTCAATATCCTCACCCCCCGCCTCGATGCCCAGGTAGAAGCCTACCCCAAGGTAAGCGGCGGCTCCCCCTACCTCGCCAACGAGGCCGCCAACGCCGTGCAGCGCGCCAACAACTTCCTCAAGGAGTTCGGCGACGAGTACGTAGCCGTAGAGCACCTGCTGCTGGCCCTCGTCGATGGCCGCGACGCCACCGCTACCCTGCTCAAGGACACGGGCTTCAACACCAAAGACCTCAAAGCCGCCATCAAAGAGCTGCGGGGCGGCCGCAAAGTCACCTCGCAATCGGCCGAGGACCAGTACCAGAGCCTGAACCGCTACGCCCGCAACCTCAACGAGCAGGTGCGCACCGGCAAGATGGACCCGGTTATCGGCCGCGACGAGGAAATCCGCCGCGTGCTCCAGATTCTCTCGCGCCGCACCAAAAACAACCCCGTGCTGCTCGGGGAGCCCGGCGTGGGCAAAACCGCCATCGTGGAGGGCCTGGCCCAGCGCATCGTGGCCGGCGACGTGCCCGAGAACCTCAAGGACAAGGTCATCATGTCCCTGGACATGGGTTTGCTCATCGCCGGCGCCAAGTACAAAGGCGAGTTCGAGGAGCGCCTCAAGTCCGTCATCAAGGAAGTCACCGACTCCGAAGGCCAGATCATCCTGTTCATCGACGAGATGCACACCCTGATCGGGGCCGGCGCGGGCGGCGAGGGCGCCATGGACGCGGCCAACCTGCTCAAGCCCGCCCTGGCCCGCGGCGAGCTGCACGCCATCGGCGCCACCACCCTCAAGGAGTACCAGAAGTACATCGAGAAGGACAAGGCCCTGGAGCGCCGCTTCCAGGCCGTGATGGTGGACGAGCCCACCATTGAGGACGCCATCAGCATCATGCGCGGCATCAAGGAGAAGTACGAGCTCCACCACGGGGTGCGCATCACCGACGACGCCGTCATTGCCGCCGTGGAGCTGTCGAGCCGCTACATCACCGACCGCTTCCTGCCCGACAAGGCCATCGACCTGATGGACGAAGCCGCCGCCAAGCTCCGCATCGAGCTGAACTCCATGCCCGTGGAGCTCGACGAGGTGCAGCGCCGCATCATGCAGCTGGAGATTGAGCGCGAAGCCATCCGCCGCGAGGAAAACAAGGACCGCGAGGCCGTGCTCAACAAGGAGCTGGCCGAGCTGTCGGAAAAGCGCGACTCCCTGAAAGCCCGCTGGCAGGGCGAAAAGGACGTGCTGACCAACATCCAGACGGTGAAGGAAAGCATTGACCGCTTCAAGGTGGAAGCCGAGCAGGCCGAGCGCCAGGGCGACTACGGCCGCGTGGCCGAGCTGCGCTACGGCAAAATTCAGGAAGCCGAAGCTCAGCTCAAAACCCTGCAGGAGCAGGCCAACGCCAACAAGGACGGCGGCTCTATGCTGCAGGAAGTGGTAACCCACGAGGACATTGCCGAAGTAGTAGCCAAGTGGACCGGCATCCCGGTGAGCAAAATGCTGCAGTCGGACCGCGAGAAGCTGCTCAACCTCGAAGCCGAGCTGGGCAAGCGCGTAGCCGGTCAGCAGGAAGCCATTGCGGCCATCAGCGACGCCGTGCGCCGCTCCCGCGCCGGCTTGCAGGACCCCAAGCGCCCCATCGGCTCGTTTATCTTCCTCGGCACGACGGGCGTCGGTAAGACGGAGCTGGCCAAAGCCCTGGCCGAGTACCTGTTCAACGACGAGAACAGCATGGTCCGCATCGACATGAGCGAGTACCAGGAGCGCCATGCCGTGTCGCGCCTGATCGGGGCGCCTCCCGGCTACGTGGGTTATGACGAAGGCGGGCAGCTTACCGAGGCCGTGCGCCGCAAGCCCTACTCGGTCATCCTGCTCGATGAAATCGAGAAGGCCCACCCGGACGTGTTCAACATCCTGCTGCAGGTGCTCGACGACGGCCGCCTTACCGACAATAAGGGTCGGGTGGCGAACTTCAAGAACACCATCATCATCATGACCTCGAACACCGGCGCCGACATCATTCAGCGCAATTTCAAGGAGCTGAACGAGTACAACCACGAAGAAGTGGTGGACCGCACCCGCGAGGAAGTGGTGGAGCGCCTGAAGCAGCACATGCGCCCCGAGTTCCTGAACCGCATCGACGAAATCGTGATGTTCCAGCCCCTCAAGCGCAAGGAAATCCGCCGCATCGTCGACATCCAGTTCAAGCAGATTCAGCAGCGCCTGGAAGAAGCCGGCATCCGCCTGGAAGCCACCGACGAGGTGCTCGACTTCCTCGGCGAGCAGGGCTTCGACCCGCAGTTCGGTGCCCGCCCGCTCAAGCGCGTGCTGCAGCGGGTAATCCTGAACGAGCTGTCCAAGGAAATCCTGAGCGGCAAAGTGTCGAAGGATGCCGTGGTGGAAGCCGTGCTCGAAGACGGGCAAGTGCATTTCAACAACGTGGACGTGGAAATCCCCGGCGTGTAACCTCATAAATGGCTGATAAAAAGCCCTGCTAGTACCCATACTGGCAGGGCTTTTTTCTTACTCACTAAGGCCACCAATCAAAAATGGTCGTCATGCTGAGTGGAGTCGAAGCATCTCTACCGCTTCGCCTGCCCCGATTCAACGAAGCGGTAGAGATGCTTCGACTCCGCTCAGCATGACGTTCTAAAGGTGCCAGCCACTTTTTGCACTTGCTCCCCACACAGCTTACGCCTCTATGGAAAAGCTCAAGAAGTTCCTGCGCCTGCTCGGCCTGATTGCCATGCTGCTGCTGGCTGCCGCGGGCGTAGGCCTCACGGGTGCCGCCCCCATTCACCAGAAGCGGGAGCGGTTCATCGATACCCAACCCCAAACGGAGCAGGTAGATAAGAAGGAAAACGAGGAAAGCCAGGAGCTCGGGCAGGAATAGAACGTCCTGCTTCATCTAGCGTCCACGAAGTCGAAGCATGTCTGTCGCTACTGATGCCGCACGTCAGGCCCCTAGCCGCTTTAAGGCCTTTGCGTACTACTGCGCCGCTCAAAATTTCCTAAGCCTTGCCGATGCGGCCTCGTAAGTTGCCGCGGCAAAAGCAGCTCGTAACCGGCAGCCCAAATAGCCAGCTGTATGGGAGCTGATTTTGCCGCGCTGGCTGGTTTGCGGCGCGGCGCTGTCTTCCGCTTGCCGCTAGCAACATGAAACGCATCCACCTGTTTGAGTTTGAAGACTTCGCTTGGTTTCCTAACACCCTGCGCATCGGCCTGACGCGGCTGATTGTGGTTATGCACAAGCTGCTGGGCTCGTCGGCGGACTTGCAGCAGCTGCTCGGGCGGGCCTTGGCGCACTCGGAAAGGGCGGCCATCGTGGACCTTTGCTCGGGCAGCGGCGGACCCATGCTGGAAGCGTTCCAGGCGCTGAAGCAAGAGCCCGGCCGGCAGCACCTGCAGCTCACCCTCACGGACCTGTACCCCAATCTGGAGCTGGCGGCTCGCATCAACGGTCAGAAAGCCGGCATCCGCTACGAAACCCGCTCCATTGATGCCACCCGCGTAGATGCGGAGCTGCGCGGTGTGCGCACCATGATCTGCAGCCTGCACCACATGCGGCCGGAGGTAGCGCGCGGCATTCTGCAAGACGCGCGGGACCAGCACCAGCCCATCTGCGTGTACGAAATCAGCGACAACAGCTTCCCGATTAGCCTGTGGTGGTTGGCCTTGCTGCCCAACTTCCTGATGGTCCTGTTCATCACGCCCTTTGCGCGGCCCCTCACGCTCCGGCAGCTGTTTTTCACTTATATAGTTCCGGTTATCCCCCTTTGCTTTGCCTGGGACGGCGCCGTTTCCAACGCCCGCACCTATACACTAGCGGATATGGCTATACTGCTCGAAGGACTGCAAGCAACCGACTACACCTGGAAAACCGGCCGCATCGCGGGCAAAGCAAAAAAGCTCTACCTGCTGGGCCTGCCCAAAGCGCACTAACTTACCTCAGGGGACTCAGCTCCTATGCGCCAGCAGCGGCCACGGTTTATAGATACCAAGCCCTAGGCGGTATAAGTTGACAAGAAGGAGAACACGGAAGTAAGGACTAAGTCAAAAGTGTAATAGACTCCGCTGCCTTAAAACCAAAGCCCCGCCGGCACACTGCCAGCGGGGCTTTGGTTTTGTTCTATGGTAACCGGCTACCGTGCGGCGGCTTTCTCCAGCCGCTCGTTGAGGGCTACGCCCAAGCCGGTCTGCGGTAGCCGCTCGGCCAGCAGTTGGCGCAAACCCAGCCCATCAAGGCGGTGCAGGGCGGCGTAGAGCCCGTGGGCGGCTTCGGCCAGGTCGCCGCGGCCGGGGCTCAGCACCACTTGTTGGTTTAAGGGCAGGCCCGGTACCGGGTCGCGCAGGGTGAGGGCACCAGTAACAGTGGGGTCGAAGGCCGGCACCTCCACCAGGCCGGGGCCGAAAAGCTGCAAGGGCGTGTGGGGCGAGTAGTGGAAGGGCAGCAAGCCCGGACTGGCCACCCGCTGCGCCTTCTCAGCCGACGTGCGCAGGCGGGTTTCCGGCACCACCGCCTGGAGCATTTCCAGGGAAATAGCCCCGGGTCGGTATACCACCGGCTCGCCTGCGGGCCCGAAGCCCACCACCGTGCTTTCAATACCCGCCTGGCAGGCCCCCCCATCGAGGATGTAGGGAATGCGGCCACCCAGCTGGCGCAGCACGTGCTCGGGCAAGGTTGGGCTGATGTAGCCGAAGGGGTTGGCGGAGGGAGCCGCTACCGGAAAGTCGAGCCGGACCAGCAGCTCCCGCAGCAGCGGATGCGCCGGAATGCGCACCGCCACGTCGGGCAGGCCGGCCGTCACCATGTCGGGCACCACAGCCAGCTCGCGGGGCAGCAGCAGCGTGAGCGGGCCGGGGCTGAAGGCGGCCAGCAAGGTGTGAGCGGCAGCGGGCACGGCCTCGGGCCGCACATAGCCAGCCAAGTGGGCGGCGCTGGCAAAGTGCAGGATCAGCGGGTTGCTGAGCGGGCGGCCCTTGGCCTCAAAAATGCGGCGCAGGCTCTCCTCCCGCAGGCCGTTGCCGGCCAGTCCGTACACCGTTTCGGTGGGAATGGCCACCAGCTCGCCCGCCCGCAACAAGGCGGCGGCGTGGTTTAGGTCGGTGCCCAGCAAAGTTTCCATAACACAGCTAAAACGGCCCCGTGTAGCTGGGGCGCGGACCAAAGGTACGGCAGCGCGGGCAAGCCTCTGGCAGGCGGTGGCACAAGCTCGCAGGCAAGACCTTGCCGGGGCACCCCGCTGCCCCGCCGGCATTTCGGAGAAGACTACTTGAGAAAGTATTTCTTCCGGAGCCTTGTACGCACGTAGGGCGGCAGAATACCCGCTTTATCGTAGAGGACCACCGTCTGCTCCTCGTTGGCCTTGCTAAATCGAGCCAGCTTACCGATACCGATGCCCGCCGGAACGCCGCCAAACAGCCCAATACCGACAATGGTACCGCCAGTATTGCTGGATAGGCTGCCGGAGCTGCTGCTGGCAGCCGCTACCGTGGCAATGCGCACGGCAAAAAGCCCCCCGATAGTCGTCCAGATCCAGCCCCCGGTGCGGTGCTTCGCAAACAGGTGATGAAGGGCTTGCACGGTGTCGGCATGAGTGGCTGCGGGGCGCGGGGCCGGCGCGGCATGCGGCGGCAAGGGCGAAGGTTGCGGCGGCGAAGAACTACCTGCGCTCTGCCCGTAGGTAGTTAAACAGATAGCGCCCCCAACGAGCGTCAAAAGACTCTTGTGCATCGAAAGTAGGATGGTGAAAACGGGAAGGCTGGTGAGTGACTCAGATAGAGCCTATGGCTGGAAGTGCCGGTGCCGCAGCCGGCGACGGATTCTCTTCGGCAGCGGCTTACCCTGCAGGTAGTCGTTCTGCACAGCGTGTTCCTGCGCGGAACTCCACTTCCTACTCTTGGCCACACTAAAGCTGGTGAGCATCGCGCCGCCGAGCAAAACGGGCGTGGTCCCACCTTGCGGGGTGTTGAATAAGATAGCCGCTCCCACACCCAGCGCGATAAGCCCAGGAATCCGTAGCAGCCTGGCTCCGGCCCGGCGCTGGCTAAACAATTTGCCCACAGCATGAGCCGAATCGGCTGCCACCGGTGCACTCACCACGGCATAATCGGGAATGGCCACTTGCTGCGCACGGCCGGGCACCAGCAGCCCCAGCAGACAGGCTAGTAAGATCAGATAACAACGCATAGTTAGTAGCATGATAGCGGCGTAGAAAGCAAGAGCCCTACGCTGAAGCAGCAATAGCCGACAAATTGGCGGCACAAGGTAGAGGGCCGCTGCCAGGAAACCTGAAGCGTAGGAACGCCCGGTCAACAACTTTGAGCAGGTTAGCCTCACGATTGAAGCCTAACCCTACTCCGCCCCCTATCCACGGCGGCGGGCTTCTCTGCGGGCCAGCCGGGCTTTCCACTTGCCGGCTTTGGCAAAGTGGCGCGGCTGCAGCTGCGCCCGGTACTGCGCCGGAATTGGCGCCCCCGCAGCGCAGGCAGCGTGCAGGGCGTTGAGCTTTTCGTAGCTATAGGTAGTGTGCCGGACCAGCATATACGTAAGTCCTACCCCAGCCAGCCCCAGCCCGGCCGCCACCGCGCCGCCCGAAGCCGGCGTTTCTTCCCAACTACCCGTGACTGGATTGTATTCGCGGGTGCCGCTGCTCATCAGCCGCAAGCCCGGCAAGGCCAGGGCCAGCGGCCATTCCCCATTCACCCGCTTCATCATGAACAGCGCCGTAATGGCATCCAGCGTGTCCTGCCGGGCGCTGGCCGCAACCGGCCCGGGCGTGAGCGGATCGGCGCTTCGCCGCAGGCTATCTGGGCCGGTACCAGGGGCCGGCAGCGGGTTTTCTTCCTTAGCTATTCCGGGTATAGGCCGGTAGCGGCCCCGCAGACGGCGGCTAACGTAAGCTGGCAGATGGCCGGTTTGCGCCAGTTCGCGCAGGACGGCTGTTTCGTTTTTCCGTTTGAACCGCACACTCTTCCCTATGCCAACGCCCACCAACGCCGCCCCGCCGATAACCCCCGGCGTCCAGACGCCGGCGCTGGTTGATTGTTGCGCCGGCAGAATTGCCGCCAGCATGCCCACCGTGCCTACTAGCGGCCAGGCAAGGCCTCCCGTACGCCGGCTTTTAAACAATTCGTGTACTGCCTGGGCCGTATCGGCCCGGGTTGGGCGGGGTTCGGTTGGGTAAGCCGATGGCAGCGTGGGCGTGAGGGCCTGGGGGTGGCCTTCCAGGACCAAGCCGAGCAGGAGCAGGCTCAGCATAAAATATCTACACATATATCAACCGGAATACGAACTACTTTATTTGGCGCAAATTATTCGAAAAAGGCCGAAAAACAGCATTTGCCCGCGCGGTGTACTTTTGCCACATGGCCTCCACGTTCACCACCTACCTCCAGCTCGGCTTTTTCCACATCTTCAACCTGCAGGCCTACGACCACCTCGTGTTTCTGCTGGCCTTGTGCGCGCCCTACGTGCTGCAGGACTGGCGCCGCGTGGTGGCCCTGGTCACCAGCTTCACCCTGGGGCACTCCCTCACCCTGGCCCTGGCCACGCTCAATGTGGTGCAGTACTCGCCCCAGGTAATTGAGGTCCTGATTCCGGTAACCATTCTGCTTACGTGCGTAGTGAACTTGGCGCGGGCCGGGCGCGCCACGAGCCGCCCTACACCTATTCGCCAGTCGCCCACCCTGATTTTCACTTCCGCCAATGGCCTGGCAGCCACCTTCGGGCTGATTCACGGCCTTGGGTTTTCCAGCTACCTGCGCGAGCTGCTGGGCCGCCAGAGCCGCCCGGTGCTGGAGCTGCTGGCCTTCAACGTGGGCGTAGAGCTGGGCCAGCTGCTGATTGTGGGCCTGATTTTGCTGCTCGGAGCCCTGCTGCTGCGCGGCCTCGGCGTGGCCCGCCGCGACTGGCTTTTGGTGGTCAGTGGCGCGGCGCTGGGCATTGCGCTGGTGCTGCTGGTCAATAGGTGAATGGGAGGATGGCGAGCAGGGGGTACATCAGGCCCATACCGAAGCCCTCGTCTCGGGCAATGTGCCTGACCCGCTTCTCTACCAGTAAGCTCTTAGCTCGTTGCGCGTGTGTAGGGGCTCGTCACATCCGGGGGTTAGGCACGTTTGCTTCGGACGCTGGCTTGATGCGCCACATGCCTCGCAATGGCAGGAGCGTCATTAGCACTTCAGCACATTCTCCACATTAGCACATTCTCTTATTCACCCATCACCCCGCCCGTGCAACTTCTGGCACTTTACCGGTGACTTTACCTGTTGTCTGCCCGTTTTGCTGTACTTTTTCGCCTCGCTCCACGCATTTACGCTCTTCAATGCTTAAACACTTGTTACGCTCGGCCGCCGTGGCCGTGCTGGCTGCCGGTCCGCTGGCAGCGCAAACTACCAATTCCGGCACCGATAAGTTTGCCCAGCTGGGCCCGGAACTGCCCACCCCCAATACCTACCGCACCGCCTCCGGCGCGCCCGGTAGCCAGTACTGGCAGCAGCGCGCCGACTACAACATCCAGGTAAAGCTCGACGACGAGAAGCAGGCCATTACCGGCTCGGAGGACATTACCTACACCAACCTCTCGCCCGACGTACTCACGTACCTGTGGGTGCAGCTCGACCAGAACATCCTGGACAAAACGTCCATCACGCAGGCCACGGAGGTGGGTGAGCTGTCGGACAAGATGTCGTTCCGGGGGCTGGAGTACCTGATGAACTCGGACTTCGACGGGGGCTTCAAGATTTCGGAGGTGAAGCTGAAAGGCGGCAAGGCGCTTCCCCACGTCATCAACCACACCATGATGCGCATCGACCTGCCCACGCCCTTGCGGCCCAAGCAAGCCGTGACGTTCAGCATCAAGTGGAGCTACAACATCAACGACCAGCTGAAAATCAACCAGCGCAGCGGCTACGAGTATTTCCCCGAGGACAAGAACTACCTCTACGAAATTGCCCAGTTCTACCCGCGCATGGCCGTGTACTCCGACTTCCAGGGCTGGCAGCACAAGCAGTTCCTCGGCAACGGAGAGTTTGCCCTGCCCTTCGGTGACTACCGCGTGAGCATCACCGCCCCCGCCGACCACGTGGTGGGCGCCACGGGCGTGCTGCAGAACCCCGGCGACGTGCTGAGCGCCACCCAGCGCCAGCGCCTCGAAAAAGCCAAGAACACCAAAACTCCGGTGCTCATCGTGACCGAGCAGGAAGCCGAAGCCGCCGAGCAGAAGCGCGCCAAAGGCACCAAAACCTGGACCTACGCCGCCAAGAACGTGCGCGACTTTGCCTGGGCCTCCTCGCGCAAGTTTATCTGGGATGCCATGCAGATCAAGCAGGCCGGCAAGCCGGTGATGTGCATGAGCTACTACCCCAAGGAAGGCAACCCGCTATGGGGCAAGTACTCTACTGAGGTGGTGGCGCACACCATCAAAACCTACTCCAAGTTCACCATCGACTACGAGTACCCGGTGGCTATTTCGGTGCACGGCCCGGTGGGTGGCATGGAGTATCCCATGTTGTGCTTCAACGGTGGCCGCCCAGAGAAAGACGGCACCTACTCGGCCAACACCAAGTACGGCATGATTTCCGTGATTATTCACGAGGTAGGCCACAACTTCTTCCCCATGATCATCAACTCCGATGAGCGGCAGTGGACGTGGATGGATGAGGGCCTGAACACCTTCGTGCAGTACCTCACCGAGCAGGAATGGGAGCGTAACTACCCTTCCCGCCGCGGCGAGCCGAAGCTGATTGTGGACTACATGCGCACCGGCAAAAATGTGCAGACGCCCATCATGACCAACTCGGAATCGGTGCTGCAGTTTGGGCCCAATGCCTACGCCAAGCCCGCGACCGGCCTCAACATCCTGCGCGAAACCATCCTGGGCCGTCAGCTCTTCGACTACGCTTTCAAGGAGTACGCACGCCGCTGGGCCTACAAGCACCCCGAGCCCGCCGACTTCTTCCGCACCATGGAAGACGCCTCCGGCACCGACCTCGACTGGTTCTGGCGCGGCTGGTTCTACACCACCGACCACACCGACCTGGCCATTGAGGGCGTGAAGTGGTACACCATCGACTCAAAAAACCCGGAAATCGAAAACGCCCGCAAGCGGGAGCTGCTGAATGCCGCGCCCAAAACCCTTTCGGAGCAGCGCAACCTGCAGGACATCAAGCGCACGTTGGTGGACGATAAGCCCCAGCTCAACGACTTCTACAACGCCTACGATCCGCTGGCCGCTACCGAAGCCGACAAAAAGCGCTACCAGGACTACGTGGCCAAGCTCACGCCCGAGCAGCAGCAGCGCCTCAACAGCGGCCTGCACTTCTACGAGGTGAGCCTGAAAAACCTGGGCGGCCTGACCATGCCCGTGGTGGTGCAGATGACCTACGAGGATGGCAAACAGGAAGTGGTGAACATTCCGGCCGAAATCTGGCGCAAAAACAATGCGCAGGTAACGAAGGTGTTCATCACCGAAAAGCCCGTGGTGAGCTTCGTGCTGGACCCCTTCCTGGAAACCGCCGACACGGACTTGAGCAACAACGCCTACCCGAACCGGACCGCGCCCTCGCGCTTCGAGCTGTTTGAGCAGCAGCAGCGCCAGCAGCAGAATCCCATGCAGCAGCAAACTTCCATGCAGAAACTGGAGCAGAAGCCGGCCGGCACCAGCTCCGGCGGCACCAACTAATTCCGTCTTTTCTGCTAGCTTTCAACAGCCGGGCCGCTTGGTCCGGCTGTTTTTGTTATCTGGCCCGTGAACCTGACGGCATGCCCGACTTTCATTTCTACAACCAGCACAATTATTGGCCACTGTATACTACTATCCAGCAATACTATCCGCTGGGTTTGCACCACACGCCCGATAGGTCAGGGTTTGCGGAAAGCTACCCGGGGCAGATTGCGCTTGAGCAGATCATATCGGAGCGACTCAGCGACTATCCCGCGTTCAGGCGACGCTGGAAACCTTTTCAGGAACACTTAAGGGAGCAGACGAAAAAGCCGGTTCATCAGGAGGAGGGTGTTTACCCATCTTACCAAGGCTATATACCCATCCGGAAACGAGCGGCAAATATAGGTACGCATCGAAAGACACTACATTTTGCCATAAGCTTGCTGGGTCCCTATTTCACTATATATGCCCTTGATACTTCCAGCGTGGAGTTGTCCGAAACCTGGCATCTTATGGGGAATCCTGCCCCCAAAACCACCTTGTTACCGCATGAGGCAATTCACGCGGTAACGGTTTCACCGTACGAGGAGTACACAGAGCTCTTCCATACCCTGGAGGCGGCCATCTTGGGTTGGTTTCCTGAGTATCGTTTGGTGCCATTCTCAATTGGTTGTATGAGTCTGGCAGGTTTAATAGTGGAAGGATGTAAAACCCAACCGGCACCTATTCACGCGGCGCTTTTTCACCCGAATATTCCCACGCAAGCACTTTCTACGCCCCAGTGCCGTGGAGACCAATGGTATGGTTCCTCGCGGTGGCGAATAGCCGTATCTGCATCATAACGCCTGACTTCATTTTCTCTGTATCTTCTCTGTTTCACCACCTCACCATTACTTATGGGACTTCTCGACGGCCTCCTCGGCAACGCTTCCGAAAACGACGCGCAACAGATTCAGCAGGAACTGAACCGCATTCTGGCCGTCGATGAGCGGGTGGAAAAAGCCTACGCCATCCTGCGCGACCAGATCATCTTCACCAATCAGCGTCTGTTGCTGGTGGATAAGCAGGGCGTAACGGGCAAGAAGCGCGAAATCATGAGTGTTCCATACCGCAGCATCGAGCGGTTCTCCATGGAAACTACCGGTCATTTCGACCTGGAATCGGAGCTCTACATCTGGGTACGCGGCATGGCCGCTCCCATCGGCCGCACCTTCCGCGACGACCAAAGCATCTACGACGTGTACCGCGCCTTGGGTGAGTATGCCCTTTAGGTTAGTTTCTGGTTGCTAGTTGCCCATATACGTAAGTGAACTAGCAACCAGAAACCATAAACTAGAAACATTCGAAATGCCTCGTTTCCCTTCCGCTCATACCCTGGCTCAGGCCCGGCAGCACCCGCTTATTCCGGTTTTTTACCACGCGCAGGAAGACTACGCCCGCCGGGTGCTGGCCGCCTGCTACGAGGCCGGTGTGCGGCTATTTGAGTTCACCAACCGCGGCCCCGAGGCCCACGCCATTTTCACGCGCCTGCAGCGCTTTGTGGAGGCCGACTACCCCGAGTTACTGCTGGGGGCGGGCACCATTTTCACGGCCGAAGAAGCCGGCCGCTTTATCGAGTCCGGCGCCGACTTCATCATTCAGCCCGTGTGCAGCCCCGATGTGGCCGCCGTGTGCCGCAGCTATGACCTGGCCTGGCTGCCCGGCGCCCAAACGCTGAATGAGGTGTACGAGGCCCACCGCCTGGGCGCTACCATCGTTAAGCTGTTTCCCTCGGCCTACCTCACGCCTGCCTACCTGCAGATTCTGCGCGGCCCGCTCCCTCACCTTCCCCTCATGGCCACCGGCGGCATTCAGCCCACTCCCGAAAGCCTGGCCGAATGGAAAAAGGCCGGCGCCACCTGCATAGGCCTGGATGCCCGCCTGCTCGACACCGCCGAGCCCGCCCGCCTCACCGCGCAGGTGCGGGACCTGCTGGCTACGTGGCCGTCGGCAGACAGCTAGCCGTGGCCCGTAAAAACGCGCAACCCGCTTGCAACCGTCGGCGGGCGTGAAGGCTCATTTGAGGGTACGTTTGACCTTTCAGAGCTATGAAAAAAATTCTTCCCTTCCTGTTTTTGGGAGTCACCTCGTTTGGGGTGCTGAGTGGTTGTGGCGAAGACGACGAAACCGCTCCGCAAACCGACTGCGTGCAGGTAACCCTGCTAGGGCAGAGCTGCAACGGCACCCTGCTTCAACTCCCCACGGATGTTCCGTTAGGCAAAACCGTTACCATTGAGGGCGTGAGCTACGCCAACGTGGTTGCCACTTACTCCGAAACGCCCGCTCTTATTCCCGAAACCAAAGTATTCTGGGCGGGACTACGCTTGGCCACCAACGGCGAGGTACCCGCCCGGGCCTGCATCGCCACCCTAGTGCAGTACGACGTCGACCAGGTAATTCTGTCGGCACCCAAATGCAAGGGCGCCAACTGGTGCGGCACAGTTAACTAGCATTTCTTTTCCATTATACCCGAGCGGCCACTTTCCCTGATTTTTCTGGGCGAAAGTGGCCGTTTGCCGTGCTGAGGGCTGCATATTTGCCGTTCAGCCCCTAGCTATGTCCGATTCGTCGTTGTGGAGTGAAGTGGAAGTGACGGCCGTGCGCGGCCAGTCGGTGCTGACGGTGCGCCGCAACGTGCAACCCCTGAAACTGCTGAGCCCGCGCACCGCGGCCGGCAGCTGCCACGTGGTGCTCAGCAGCTACGGGGGCGGTCTGCTGGCCGGCGACGTTATCCGCCTGCGCGTGGCCGTGCAGCCCGGGGCGCGCCTGCTGCTCAGCACCCAGGCCAACACCCGCGTGTACCGCTCCGATGATGGCGCCGTAGCCGAGCAGCTCACGGAGGCCCACGTAGCGGCGGGGGCCCTGGCCGTAGTCCTGCCCGACCCCATTGTATTGCAGGCTCAGAGCCGCTACCGCCAGCACCAGCACTGGCACCTGGCCGCTGGCGCCCTGCTCCTGCTGGCCGACTGGTTTCACTCCGGCCGCATCGATAGCGGGGAGCAGTTTGCCTTCACCGGGTACGAGTCGGAGTTGCGCATCAGCCAGGAAGAACGGCTGACGGTACTCGACCGGTTCGCGTTTCGGCCCGAGGAACACATTGCCACCTCACCCGCCCACTTCCGCCAGCACCAAACGTCCCTGGCCGTGTACCTGGCCGGCTCCCCCCACGACGCCCGCTATCAACAGCTGGCAGCCGTGCTTCAGGCCCAGCAAACCCAGACCCGCGCCGGCCTGCCCGTTGATGTATCGGCCCACGACTGCGTGGTGGCCCTCACGCAGGCCCGCCCCGGCGTATTGCTGCTACGGGCCCTGGGCACCAGCCGCACCGCCCTGCAGCCCATCTACGACCAGCTGTACCAGGCGCTGGCCTCGACCGAATTACTGGCCTTCGCCGCTGGCTTGCGCAAGTACTAGCCGCGGCTTTCCCTTGACTTAGCCTAGGTGCAAGGTCTTATCTTTGGCTAACCCCGCCTTCGCCCGTTTCTTCCTCCCTACGTGTCCGTGCTATGCCTCTGCCCTCTGCCCGCTTTGCGGCGGCCCTCGAAAAGTTTGATACCCTGAATGGCGAAGATCCTAACCAGGATACGGACGCGGAAGGTCGTGCCTGGCCCAAGGAGCTACTCTACGGACACCGGATGAGTGCCTGCCTGGCCCGCGTAGCCCCCGCAGCCCCGGAGGCCGTGCAGCTGGCGGCCCGCGGCCAGCACATTCGCCGCTGGGTTATTCCGCGCCAGGACTTCCCCATGGACCGCGCCGGCTACCACCAGTGGCGCAACACGCTTAAGAAATACCATGCCGAGGTAGCCGGCCAGATCTTAGTCGAGGTAGGCTACGATGAGGCCACCATTGCCCGGGTGCAGGCCTTGCTGCAAAAGCAACAACTCACCCGCGACGCCGATGTGCAGCTATTGGAAGACGTGATTTGCCTAGTGTTTCTGGAATACTACTTTCTGGATTTTGCCCGCCAGCACCCCGAGGAGAAAATCATCGACATCGTGCAGAAAACCTGGCGTAAGATGAGCGCCCAGGGCCACGCACTGGCTCTACAGCTCCCACTGCCCGCCGAGGCCCAGAGCCTGGTGGCTAAGGCGCTGGCCTAGAAAATGCCCCGTAACATCGTGCCCCAGGCCCACCACCGCCCCTATTACAATAAGCGCGGGGTAGGTAATCTGCTGGCTGGCTACCAGCGCGGGCAGGGTGCGTACGGGCCCCACGGCCAGTTTGCGCTGGGGCAAAGTGAGGTGCTGCACCACGGCGGCCGGCGTGTCGCCCTTGCCCATTTCGCAGTAGGCGGCGGCAATTTCGGCGGCTTTTTTCAGGCCCATGTAAATCACCACGGTGGAGTTGCTCTGCATAGCCAGGCGCAGGTCGGCCGACAGGCTACCATCCTTTTTGGTGCCCGTTACCATCCAGACGCCCTCACTCACGATGCGGTGGGTCAGGGGAATATCCTCGAAGCCCAGGGCCTGCATGCTGGAAATGCCGGGGATATAGTGGGTGGCAATGCCGTGGGCGCGGGCAAACAGAATTTCCTCGAAACCCCGCCCGAAGATGAACGGGTCGCCGCCCTTGAGGCGGATAACGCGGCCCCGGCTCCGGGCTTTTTCCAGGATCAGGGCGTGAATGGTTTCCTGGGGCGTGTAGTCGCCGTAGGGCTTTTTGCCCACATACAGGCACTCACAGCCGGCCGGGGCCAGGGCTAGCAGCTCCTGGTTGGCCAGGTTGTCGTAGAGAATAACGGCGGCGGTTTGCAGCACCCGGTGGGCTTTGAGCGTGAGCAGCTCCGGGTCGCCGGGGCCGGCGCCTACCACGTACAGCTCCGGTACCACATTCATCATATTTTCCTGCGGGCTACTCAAGGGGTCTGGTCTTTGGAGTCGGAAGAGGAAAGCCAAGCCCGGGCCTGCACGGTGGCCAGGGCCCCGGCAGCCAGCAACGCGCCCCAGGCCAAGCGCCGCCACCGCCGCGTAGCGGGAGCCTCGTAGCCCGGGCCGCCGGCCAGCCCGGCCGTTACTGCGTTCAGGGTGCGGACCTTGGCGGCAAAGTCGCCGGTGAGTTGCTGGCGGATGGCGGGCATCTTCTGCAGCACTGCGTCGAGCTCCTCGGGCAGGGCTTCCTCCAGCACGGCCCGCACCCGCTTGGCCACCGTGGGCGACTGGCCATTGGTGGAAACCGCAATTTTCAGCGCCCCTTTCTGCACCACCGACGAGAGGTAGAAGTCGCACAGCGGGGGCGTGTCGGCCACGTTCACCAGCAGGTGGCGGCTGCGGGCGGCTTGTTTGATGCGCGCGTGCAGGGCCGGGTCGTCGGTGGCGGCAAACACGATGTCGGCTTGTTCCAGCAGGGCGTCGGTGTAGGGTTCTTCGCGCAGCTGCACCTGCGGATACCGGGCGGCCAGCTCCCGCAGCGCGGGCAGAAAGGTGATGCTGACCACCGTGACGGCCGTGGCCGGGCTGCTGCGCATAATGGCGGTGAGCTTTTCCAGGCCCACGTTGCCGCCACCCACGAGCAGCACGCGCAGCTGCTCCAATTTGAGAAAGACCGGAAAAAGCGGATTGGCACTGGGTGGGGAAAGCATGGAGCAAGGATTGGGTGAAGATGAAAGCGCAAGGCCATAACCAGGCTGGCTACGGAGCCGCCCCGATGGAGCTCAGCCCCGCAGCTACCGGCTCGTCCCAAGGCTCGAACTCGGCCGCCGGAGCCTCGCAGGTGGGGCAATGATAATTGGGCAGTGCGGCCCACGCCGTGCCCGGCGCGACGCCCTGCTGCGGGTCCCCGTAGGCCGGGTCGTACATCGTCAGGCAGCGGCGGCAGCGCGGCAGGGCCTCGGCAGCGGGCGGCGGGTTTTCGGCCGGGAGCTGCGCGGTTGTTTCCGGCTCCGGCGGCGTTTCGGCCCCGGTTTGGGCGTAGAACTGGTGGCATAGCTCGGCCAAGTACCAGCCCAGCATATCGGGGCGCACTTGCTGGCGGAAAGACACGAAGTCGCGGGAGTTGGGGTTGAAGTCGCGGGTATGCAGGACTTCGTACTGCTCGGCCCCGCCGGCGCGGCCCGGCTGGGTGCGGATGATGATGGAGCCGAACAAGCCGGTCTGGGGCCGGGTTTTGATGGCAAAGCAGAGCTGGTAGGTGCGCACATCTTCCTCGTTAAGGTAGCGCACCAGCTCGTGCTTGAGGGCCAGGCCGGTGGGGCAGTTATCCTCGACCTGCCAGTTCAGCTCGTTGGCCGCGTGCCGCACGTTGAGGCGGTGGCGGCAGAGCACGGCATCCCACTGCGGTCGGTCAGCCGGGGAAATTCCTTTTATAATCAACGACTTCCAGGGAGTGGTGCAGAGCTGCCCCACCCGCGTTTGCAAACACACCTGGGCCATATCCCGCAGAAAAGCCAGCGAAAACTGCTCGTTGCGTCGGTAGATACCCAGCCAGAGTTGCTGCCCGCTGCGGTTGAAGCCCTCGTAGTAGGGCAGCATAAACGGCGGCAGCGCCAGCGGCCCGGCCACCACCCGCGGGCCCAGGGGCTGGGCGGCGCTAACCTGGGCGTACAGCCGGATGCCGGCCGTCGTCAGGTCGTTGTCAAACTGGCCCACCGTCGGCAGCAGCACCCGCTCTATGGCCGCGCTCAGCCCCGGCACGTCTTCGGAATACACCAAGTGGGGCCAGGTGTAGAGGTGGCCGGTGCGGGGAAAGCGCAGGTGCAGGTGCCAGTAGTTGCTGGTTTCGGCGGCAATGAAATTAAGGTGGCCGGTAAAAAACGGCACAAACGTCTGCCGGCTGTCGACCAGGTTAATTTTCAGCCGGGGCCGGTAGTCGAACAGGTCCAGAATGTCTTTGTACACGCCCTCGCGCAGCCAAGCTGCGCTGTAAAATACGTCCTCGCCCACGTAGGAGCTAACGATATTAGGGCGGGCTTCCGGGTCGGGCTCGGCCAGCACATCGGCCGCGGCCAGGGCCTGTAGCAGGGCGCGCCGCCGGGCGGGCTCCACGGTGAGCAGCAGTTGCTGCCGGTGCCCGAGCTGCACCTGCTCGATGCCGGCCGCCTCGGCGGCGCTGAGCACGGCCAGCAGGTCGCCGGCCGGCACAATGCCTCCAGGCAGGTTTACGGCGACGAGCGAAAGGGAAGGTTCAGGGGAAGTCATGCGGAATTAGGCAGTACTGGCTGCCAGCGGGCGGTTTAAGTGGTGGGAACCAGAGCGGCCAGCTCTGCGGCCAGAAGCTGCTGCACCTCGGGCCGGCAGGAGCCGCAGCCGGTGCCCGCGCCGGTGGCCGTGCCCAGGCCCTTGAGCGTATCGCAGCCGGCCGCTATGGCCTGGCGCAGGTTGCCGGCGCCCACGTTATTGCAGCTGCACACGAGCTTGCCCAGGACCGGTGGGGCGGGCCGGCCACTGCGCAGCAGCTGCAGGCGTTTGTCGCTGAGCTCGGTTTTGCCCTCAATCAGCGCCCGAAATTCCTGGAACTCGGTTTTGTCGCCGATGAGGATGGCGCCGACGAGCCGGTCCTGGTGCACGATGCACTTCTTGTAGTAGCGCCGGGCCTTGTCGATGAAGGTAATTTCCTCGTAGCTGCCATCCTGCGCGGGGCACTCGGGCAGACCAATGCTGCAGAGGTCGAAGCCGTGAATTTTGATGATGTTCATGAAGGTGCTGCCCCGGTAGCGGCTGCCCACGTCGCCACTCAGGTAGCGGGCCACCACGGCGGCCTGCTGCTCGGCGGCGGCCGTGATGCCGTAGAGCGTGCCTTCAAACTCGGCAATTTCGCCCACGGCAAACACGCTGAAGTCAGAGGTTTGCAGCCGCTCATTCACCACCACGCCGCGGCGACACGCCAGCCCACTTTCCCGGGCCAGCTCCAGGTTGGGCACCGTACCGATGGCCAGAATCAGCGCGTCGCAGTCGAGGCGGCGGCCGCTTTTCAGGCCCACGCCACTCAGGCGGGTACGGCCGTAGAACAGCTCCACCTCGTCGTTGAAGTACAGCTCGCAGCCCTGGTCCACCATTTCTTCCTGCAGCAGCAGGCTGCCTAGGGCATCGAGCTGCCGATCCAGAAAGCGGGAAATCCGCTGAATGATGGATACCCGCACCCCGGTTTCGCGCAGAGAGGCTGCCATTTCCAAACCCAGCAGCCCCCCGCCCACGATGACGACGTGGGCATTCTGGGCCGGCAAATGGCTTTTGAACGCGTCGGCATCGAGGCGGCTGCGCATGGTGAAGATGCCGGGCAGGGCGGGCACGTTGCGGGGCACGGCCGCCCGGCTGCCGGTGGCCAGCAGCAGCACGTCGTAGTCGGTGCGCTGCCCGCGGGAGTCCACCACGTATTTCTCCGCCCGATTGATTTCCTCCACGCTCACGCCGCGGCGCAGCTCGATATTATAGCCGGGCTCCTCCTCGTCGCGCATTTTCACCAGCTGCTCCCAGTGCTGGTGCCCGCTGATGTAGTCGGGCAGCATCACCCGGTTGTAGAACGGGAAGTCTTCCTTGCTGAAAATAGTGATGCTGTCGGCCTGGTTCAGCTCCCGGTAAGCCTGCACGAAGCCAAAGGCGCCGGCCCCCGCTCCCACCACCACGATGCGCTGCCGGGGCTTGCGGTACTTTTCGAGCTGCACGGCGCAGAACTTAAAGTCGGGCTCCTTGGAAATGGGGTCCACCGCCCCCGAGGTCAGGTTGTTGGCCCGGTGTAAATCCGAGCCGAGCTGTTTGCCCCAGTGCATGGGCAGAAACACCACGCCCGGCCGAATGCCTGCGCTCAGCCGCGCCGCCACCCGCACCTCGCCCCGCCGGGAGCTGACCGTCACCAGCTCCCCTTCGGCCACGCCAAGCGCCGCCGCATCCCGGGGGTGCAGTTCCACAAAGGGCTGGGGAATGTGCTGGCGCAGCTTGCTGACTTTGCCGGTCTTGGTCATCGTGTGCCACTGGTCCCGGATGCGGCCGGTGGTCAGGATGAAGGGAAAATCCTGGTCGGGAACTTCGCTGCGGAATACGGCGGCCACGGGGTGAATTAGGGCCCGACCGGAGGGCGTGTAGAACTGGTGGTCGGTGAAGAGGCGGGCGGTGTCAGGATTAGCTTGGCCAGGGCGGTAGGGCCACTGCACCGAGCCGTGCTGGCGCAGTACCGCGTAGGTCAGGCCCGTAATGTCGAGCGTAGTACCGGCTGTCAGGCGGGTGTGCTCCTGGTAGATGGCTTCGGTCGTCGGGAAGTCGAAGCCAGCAAAACCCATCT
Source organism: Hymenobacter lutimineralis (assembly GCF_008271285.1). Lineage (NCBI taxonomy): Bacteria > Pseudomonadati > Bacteroidota > Cytophagia > Cytophagales > Hymenobacteraceae > Hymenobacter > Hymenobacter lutimineralis. The sequence continues at coordinate 61,628 of NZ_VTHL01000008.1, forward strand.
TCTGAGCAAAGCGGCAGATGATTTCCGCGTCGGGCAGGGCTTCGCCGGGGGCGGCCACTACCTGGGGCAGGTGGCTGATGCGCCGCTCGGAGTTGGTCATGGTGCCTTCCTTCTCGGCCCAGGCTGCAGCGGGCAGAATCACGTCGGCGTAAGCCAAGGTTTCGGGCTTGGAGCTGATGTCCTGCACCACCACGAATTTGGCCTTGGCCAGCGCCGCCTCCGCCTGGCGCACGTTGGGCAGGCTGGTCAGCGGGTTGGTGCAAAGTATCCAGATGGCCTTAAGGCGGCCATCTTCCAGAGCTTCGAACATTTCGGTGGCCGTGTAGCCGGGCGTTGAGGCTAATGGGCCGCTGCCCCAGAACTGCTGCACCTCGGCCCGGTGGGCGGGGTCGGCCAGGTTGCGGTGGGCCGGCAGCAGGTTGGAGAGGCCCCCCACTTCCCGCCCGCCCATGGCGTTGGGCTGCCCGGTCAGGGACAAAGGCCCCGCTCCGGGCTTGCCGATCTGGCCGGTTATCAGGTGCAGGTTCAGCAAGCTCAGGTTTTTGTCGACGCCCACCACGCTCTGGTTCAAACCCATGGTCCACATCGACAGAAAGGCCCGGGCCGAGCCAATGTAGCCGGCCGCCAGGCGGATATCGGCCTCCGCCACCCCGCACAGCTCGGCGGCTTCGGCTACGGTGCGCTCCAGAATCAGCTGCTGGTACTGCTCGAAGCCTTCGGCGTGCTGCCCAATAAAAGCCAGGTCTAGGTCGCCATTTTCCAACAGCACCCGGGCCAGGGCCTGGTTCAGCACCACGTCGGTGCCGGGGATGAGCTGCAGGTGCACGTCGGCCAGGGCGCAGGTGTCCGTCACGCGCGGGTCCACGACGATGATTCGGGTAGCCGGGTTGGCGGCTTTGTGGGCTTCTACCCGGCGCCACAGAATGGGGTGGCACCAGGCCGGGTTGGCCCCGGTCACCAGCAGACAGTCGGAAAGCTCAATGTCGTCGTAGCAGACCGGCACGCTGTCTTCGCCGAGGGCCATTTTGTAGCCCACCACCGCGCTGCTCATGCACAGGCGGGAGTTGGTGTCGAGGTTGTTCGAGCCGATAAAGCCCTTCATCAGCTTGTTGAGCACGTAGTACTCCTCGGTCAGGCACTGGCCCGAGGCGTAGAACGCCACTGAGTCGGGGCCGTACTGCGCAATGAAGGTTTTGAACACGGCGGCCGTGCGCTCCAGGGCCTCGTCCCAGCTCACCCGCTGCAACGGGCGGCTGCGGCTGTAGCGCATCTGCGGAAACAGCAGCCGGTCCGTCCGGTCATTGACGGTGTACTGCAGATTCAGGCCCTTGCTGCACAGCGCCCCGCGGTTCACGGGATAGTCGGGGTTGCCCGTCACGGTCACGTCGCCGTTCTTTTCCGGCTTGACCAGCACCCCGCAGCCGACGCCGCAGTAGCAACAAGTGGACGGAACGGCATGAGAGGACAGGGCCATAATTACAGCGTGAGTAAGTCAGAAAATAACGTCCGGCCTAAGCGCCGGCCAGCGTGAGAGGGGCTTCCGGGGAAGCTTCGGCCGTAGTCTTGCCGATTTCCTTGCGCGCCAGGCGCACCAGCAGCACCAAGCCGCCCACGCCTATTACCCCGATACCGATGTAGAGAAAAGCCGTGCTGTAGCTGATGGAGGCCGACTTAAACAGGAAGCCCACCATCATAGCGCCCAGGTTGCCGCCCGCGCCTACCACGCCGCTCACGCTGCCCAGGGCCTGCTTGTTCACGAAGGGCACGATGGAGTAGGTGCAGCCGTTGGCCATTTTCAAAAACAGGGCAAACCCCAGCATGGCCACAATGGCCAGGGGCAGGCTCGGGGCCAGGGCAAACAGGGCAATACCCACGCCTTCCAGCACCAGCAGCCCACTCAGCAGCAGCCACTTGCCCTGCATGCCGTAGGCCCGCCCGGCCTTATCGCTCACCCAGCCGCCCAGGCCGCGGGCGAAGATGTTCATGAACCCGAAGATGCCGGCCAGCATGCCCGCCATAACCAGCGTAGCCCCGAAATGGTCGACGAAGTAGACGGCGGCCACGTTGTCGATGGTGATTTCGATGCCGAAGCAGGCCCCGTAGGCCAGGGCCAGCACCCAGGTGCGGTAGTCGCGCAAAGCCAGCAGAAATGTGCCCTTGGGCTTTTGGGCCGCGTCGCGCTGAATGTCGGCGTAGTTGCCCCGGGGTGTATCCTGGGTGTACTTGTAGTAGAGCCAGGCCATGATGAGCAGAACAACGCCCGGCACCACCATAGCCAGGCGCCAGGAGTTAGCCTGGTCTACGTAGCCCAGGGCGACGAAAGCGGCGGCCACCAGGGGCATCACCATGTTGGCAATGCCGCCGCCGAGGTTGCCCCAGCCGCCGGCCACGGCGTTGGCCGTACCTACCACGTTGGGCGCAAACATCATGGAGGTGTGAAACTGGGTAATGACGAAGGACGCGCCGATAACCCCGATAGCCAGGCGGAACAGCAAAAAGCTGTAGTAGCTGTTGCTCAGGCCAATGAGCATCACCGGCACGGCCCCCACCACGAGCAGCAGCGTGTAGGTCAGGCGCGGGCCCAGCGTGTCGCAGAGCTTGCCGATAACCAGGCGGGCCAGGATGGTGGCCGACACGGAGGCAATGACGATGTTGCCGATCTGGCCTTTGTCGAGGTGGAGCTGCTCGCGCACCAGGGGCATGAGAGGCGCAATGCCGAACCAGCCGAAAAAGCAGAAGAAGAACGTGAGCCAGGTCAGGTGGAAGGTGCGCATCTGTACGCCTTTGCCGGAAAACAGGGCGAGCTTATCCAGCGGCCGGGCACTCAGTGAATCGTCCATGTCGACAGAGGTTAGAGGTGAATTTGGCAGTGCGTGGTGGTAGAGCAGGGCTCCACGCCCGCGCTTAGTTTTTGAACAAAACCGGCTTGAAGGGGAGCATGGCCCAGGCCCACTGGTTGTGCGCCTGCCCGGCCCGGCCCTTCAGCGCATCGAGCGAAGCCGTGGCCAGAAAGTGCGAGTAGCCCAGCTTGAAGTTGAACTCCGGACTCACGTTGGCATTGAGCACCAGATCCAGCTCCTCCCCCAGCCGGGAGCTCAGGGCCTGCTCGGTCGTGCCCGGCGAATACACCACCGCTGGTGCCTCGAAGTGGTGCACATGCGCCAGCAGGCTGGCTTTGGGCGTGAGCTTGAAGTTAGTTTTCAGGTAGACGTCCACGAGGCCGGCGGTGCGGCCGTTCTGCCCGTGGTTGTTGCCCACGTAGAAGTAATCCATGTGGCCGTAAAAGGCGTGGTTAGTGCCGTAGAGCGGCACGAAGGCGTGGTTGTGGGAGTCGGTAGCGTCGGAGCCCGAGAGGTAGTCGACGCCCAGCGTGAGCGGGGTGAGCTTGGTAGTTAGCGTGACGCTGCCCGCCGCCAGGTAGGCCCGCACGGCGCGGCCGGCGGCATCATAGCCGGTCTGGTAATAGGCTTCGCCGGTCAGGGTTGCCCGGCCGGCGGTAGCCTCGCCGGTCAGGCCGTAGGTTTGCCGGTAGTAGGTGGTCGAATCAGTCCGCTGCCGGCCGTCATTGAAAAACAGGGCCGAAACCTTGCCGCGGGTCCAATCCTTGTGCAGCCAGAGGTACTGCATGGATTTGTAGTTGTCCACGCCGCCGTAGTAGGTATCGGTCAGCTTGGCGGGCTCGGGGGAAAACGCCTGGTTGAACCCCGCCCCGCCGTGCACCACGAAGCCCGCGCTGTCGGCATACAGGAGCTTCAGCGCGTCGTGGCTGCGGCCCTGCTGGGCCCAGTCGAGCCCGCCCAGAAACCGGGCGTTGTCATAGTCGAGCACTTGCCGGCCCACCCGCACGGCCAGCCGGGAAGTCAGCTGGTACTGCCCGTAGGCCTCGAACACGTTGAACAGGTTGGGGTCCGTTTTATAGATCTGGCTGGTGCTGCCCCAAATGCGCACGTCCTGCACCGAAAGCCGCACGCTTACCTTGTTGCGCCCATAGTCTAGGTTGAGGCGGGACCGTTGCTCAACGAAGAAAGCCGGCTTTTCGCGGGGCGTGTTCACCGTCCGAAACCCGTCGCGCAGCTCCGTGCGCGGCCGAATTTCCGCCGATACCACTACTTGCCCCAGCGCCGCCGGGCCGGGCAGCAGCGCCACCGCCAACAATGCCCAAGAAAGTCTATTCGCAGTACAGTGCTCGGGCATAAAAAGCGGTTAGCGGTAAGCAGACAGATTATTAGCGGCGGATGGTAAAGCCTTACCCGGCTTCCAGCCCGATGAACACCAGGCCGTCTTCGACCTTCACCGGGTAGGTCCGGATGCTGCACTCGTCTCCGTTCAGGCATTCCCCTGTGAGCAACGAGAAAGTGCGCTTGTGGAACGGGCAGGCTACTTTGGGCTCACAGGCCTCGCCGGTGCTGCCAATCATGCCGCGGGCCAGGGCCATCTGCTGCTTGTGGGGGCACAGATTCTGGGTGGCGTACCACTCGCCGCGGCGGGCAAAGTTGAAAATGGCCACCTGTTCGCCTTCCACCAGGGCACAGGCGCCCCCGTCGGCCGGAATGTCGGTGGTGCGGCACACGGCCACCCACGTCAGGTCAATGACAGCTTCCATCGGTTGTAGCTTATTTTGAAAGGTTTGGGCGGCGAATGAGCGGCTCTGCAACACCACCCACCGCACCCGGTTTGCTCGTTGGAATTCCGGGCCGCTCCGGGATGGGGCGGCTAGGTTTTCGTCTTAAAAAGTGCGTTGGAGGCCCCGTTACCAGGCTTTCACAATCTTCTGCCCCCGCACCGGCTCGAACTCAATCGAGGGGTCTTTGAGCGTGGGCGCATTCACGAAGTGGGTGAACTGCCGACGCAGCTCGGGGTTTTCGACCACCTCGCGCCACTCGCAGTGGTAGTTCTGGATGAGCAGGGCCATTTCCGCTTCCAGCTCGGCGCAGATGCCCAGGCTGTCGTTGATGACCACGTTTTTGAGGTAGGCCAGGCCGCCGTCCAGCTTGTTGAGCCAAGTGGCGGTGCGCATCAGCGGGTCGGCGGTTTTGATGTAGAACATCAGGAACCGGTCGAGGTAGCGCACCAAAGTTTCCTTGTCGATGTCGGTAGCCAGGAGCTGGGCGTGCTGGGGCTTGGCCCCGCCGTTGCCGCATACGTACAGGTTCCAGCCCTTCTCGGTGGCGATGATGCCGAAGTCCTTGGCCTGGGCCTCGGCGCACTCCCGCACGCAGCCGCTCACGCCGCTCTTGAGCTTGTGGGGGGAGCGGATGCCCTTGTAGCGGTTCTCGATTTCGATGGCCAGCGACACGCTGTCGTGCAACCCAAACCGGCACCAGGTGCTGCCCACGCAGCTTTTCACCGTCCGCAACGACTTGCCGTAGGCGTGCCCGCTCTCAAAGCCGGCATTAATAAGCTCCTCCCAGATATCGGGCAAATCACTCACGTGGGCCCCGAACATATCAATGCGCTGCCCGCCGGTAATCTTGGTGTAGAGCCCGTACTTCTGGGCCACCCGGCCAATGACCATTAGCTGCTCGGGCGTAACCTCGCCGCCCGCAATGCGGGGCACTACCGAGTAGCTGCCCCCCTTCTGGATGTTGGCCAGGTACCGGTCGTTGGTGTCCTGGATGGTGTTTTGCTTGACAATCAGATCGTTCCACAAACCCGACAAGATGCTGCCGATGGCCGGCTTGCAGGTTTCGCAGCCGTCGCCCCGGCCGAAGTGGTCCAGCGCGGCGTCGTAAGTGCGGATGTCGTTGATTTTGAGCAGGTCGAACAGCTCCTGCCGGGAGTACTCAAAATGCTCGCACAGCACGTTTTTAATGTAAGCGCCCTGGGCCAGCAGCGTGCTGTTGATAAGGTCTTTCACCATGGGCACGCAGCCCCCGCAGCCGGTGCCGGCCTTGTTGCACTTCTTCATGCCGTCCACCGTCGTGATGCCCAGCTCAGTAACGGCCCCACAGATGGCGCCCTTGGTGACGGCCTCGCAGGAGCAGATCAGGGCCTCGTCGGGCAGACTCATTACGCCCGCGCCTTCAGCGGCTTCCCCGCCCCGACTGCCCAGAATCAGATCTTCGGGATGGGGTGGCAACACGATTTTGTTGTTGACGGTTTGCAGCAGCAGGTTGTAAGCATCCGCGTCGCCGATGAGCACGCCGCCGAGCAGGTATTTGCCGTCGGGGCTGATGTTGATGCGCTTATACACCCCGCTATGGGCATCCTCGAACACGATGGAGCGGCTGTGGGGCTCGGCAATAAACGGGTCGCCGAAGCTGGCTACGTCCACGCCGATGAGCTTGAGCTTGCTGCTCATGTCGTAGCCGGTGAAGGCGCGGGCGCCCTGGGTCAGCTGGCTCACCACTACTTCGGCCATGTCGTAGCCGGGCGCCACCAGGCCGTAGATCATGCCCCCGTGCAGGGCACACTCCCCAATGGCAAAGATGCGCGGATCCGAGGTCTGCATCTCGTCGTTGACGACGATGCCGCCGCGCAGGCCCACTTCCAGGCCAGCCAGCTTGGCCAGCTCGTCGCGGGGCCGGATGCCGGCCGAAATCACCAGCATATCAACCTCCAGCACGGAGCCGTCGCCGAAGTGCAGACCGTCGATTTTATTTTCGCCGGCAATGCTGCTGGTCGCCTTATTCAGATGGATTTTCAGCCCCAGCGCTTCGAGCTTGGCTTGCAGCATCTGACTGCCGGCCGCGTCGATCTGCCGGGGCATCAGGCGCGGCGCAAACTCGATGACGTGGGTTTCGGGCACACCCAGATCGAGCAGGGCTTTGGCCGCTTCCAGCCCTAGCAAGCCGCCGCCCAGCACGGCCCCCGAGCGGGCGGTGGCGGCGCAGGCTTTGATATCGTCGAGGTCTTCAATGGTGCGGTAGACCATGACGCCGGCTTTTTCCACGCCGGGAATGTCGGGCACGAAGGCCGAGGAGCCGGTGGCCAGCACCAAATAGTCGTAGGGCTGTACCAGGCCGCTGCGGGCGTGTACTGTCTGGCTGGTGCGGTCAATTTCCTGGACCGCGTCGCCCAGGTGCAGGGTGATGTTGTTGTCGTAATACCACTGCAGCGGGGCCATTAGCAGGTCGTCGGCGGTTTTGCCCCCGAAGTACTCACTCAGATGGACCCGGTCGTAGGCCACGCGGGGCTCCTCACCAAAGACCACCAGATTGAAGGCTGAAGTTTTAGCAAGCAGCTTCTCGCAAAACTTATAGCCCACCATGCCATTGCCAACGACAACGACGGTAGGAACGTGCTTCGGTACCATAGGACCAGGGTATTAGAAAGTCAACGAATAGGCAGCAGCTTAAGTGGGTGGGATATACAGGAGAGTGCGGAAAGCGAAATATACGTAAACCGATAATCACCCCTTAAAATCTAGGGCCATTTCCGATTTACTTATAGCAATTATAGACAAACACCCCCTAATATCAAAAGGAATATTTTAAAATATCATGTTCTTTTAACACTATACCCCCTTAATATCTATAGGCAAATCAAAAGCCCCTAAGATACTTCTTAGGGGCTTGCCACAACATAATCTATACAGAGGCGGTCTAACGGCGGTCTTCCCGCACCGATTCCAGGGCCTGGGCTTTGGCAGCGTGAATGTGCTGGATTATCTCGTCGAGTCCCAGACCGTGCAGGGCACGGGCGAAGAGGAAAGGCCCGTCGCCGCGCATGCGGCGGGCGTCGCGGTCCATCACGCCGAGGTCGGCGCGTACCAGCTCGGCCAGGTCGGTTTTGTTGATGACCAGCAGATCGGACTGGGTAATGCCGGGCCCGCCCTTACGCGGCACTTTGTCGCCGCCCGCCACATCAATGACGTAAATAGAGTAATCGACCAGTTCCCGGCTGAAGTGCGCGGCCAGGTTGTCGCCCCCACTCTCCACGAACAGGTAGTCGAGCTTGTGGTCGAAGCGGGCCATGAGGCCTTCCAGGGCATCCATGTTCAGGGAAATATCCTCCCGAATGGCTGCGTGCGGGCAGCCGCCGGTTTCCACGCCCACAATTCGGTCTTCGCTCAGGGCGCTCTGGCGGATCAGGAACTCGGCGTCTTCGCTGGTGAAGATGTCGTTGGTGACTACGCCTAGCTCGAACTCGTGGCGCAGCCGCTCACACAGGGCTTTCAGCAGGGCCGTTTTGCCGGTGCCCACCGGTCCGCCAATACCCACGGTAAAAGCCCGCTTACGGAAGTTGCGGTGCGGGGGCAGGCGCCGGGTTTCGCGCTGGGTGTAGTCGCCGGGCGAGTCGTATTGCTCGTGCGCGTGGCCGTGGAGCAGCAGGGCAAGCTTATCGATGAAGGGCATTTTTTGTCAGTTGCCAGTGGTGATTTATGAGTTGTCAGGCTGTCATGCTTCGGCTGCGCTCAGCATGCCCCTATAATAGCAGCGGGCATTAGTTCTAATTCTGAAACAGGCGGGAGTAGACGTGTTCGTGCAGCATCTGAGCCGTGTCGAGCAGGCTGGCGGAGCGGGTAGCGGCGCGGTAGTCGAGGTGAGCAACGTCGGCCAGCAAGTCGTCGAAAATGGCGTAGAACTCGTGCTGAAGCCGATGCCCTTCCATGGGGCCGAGGCAGCCTAGCCGGATAGCGGCGCTGACTTGGTCACGCAGGGCCAGGTGCAAATAGAATGTGTGAGCTTCGGCCAGTGAGTAATTCAGCCGTTGCAGACTTAGGGCCAGCAAGGGCACGAAATGCCCCGGCAGCTGGTACTGCTTCAGCAGCTCGCCCAACTCCCGCAACCCAGCCGCCGGGTAAAATGACTGCAGCAGCTGCAGCCAGGTTTTGCCCTGGGTCAGGCTGGCTTTGTGCATGGCGGGCACCAGCAGCTGGGCATCGTATTCAAGCAATATGTCGGTCAGCGCCGCGGGGCCCAATGGCCAAACCAGCGCATAACAGGAGTTCAGAAACGGAATTTCCAGCCCCACGGCCTGCTGCAGATACGAGTACAGATAGTGCCGCAGCCCCGCCGGGTCGCGCACCAGCCCAAACGTGCGGCTGCTTTCCAACCCGTAGGAATACGCGAAGCCGCCCGTCGGCAGGGCCGAATCGGCAAGGTGGAGCAGGCGGGCGAGGCGGGTAGGCAAGAGACCTTAGAACTTAGAGGTGAGAGGTGAGAACTTAGAGCTGAGAACTCAGAAGTGAGAAGCAAGACTGGTACTGGTGGCTTGTTAGGCGGTGTACCAGTCTCGCTTCTCACTTCTGAGTTCTCAGCTCTTCATTAAAACAGATTATACAGCTGGGCCAGGGGCAGCTTTTCGGCGGGCTCACAAGTGAGGTGCACGCCGTCCACCGTCACGCGGTAGGTTTCGGGGTCTACTTCGATGTTGGGCAGGTAGTCGTTGAGGGCCATGTCTTTCTTGGTCACGCTACGGCAGCCCTGCACGCCCACTACCTGCTTGCGCAGGCCGTAAGCGGCGCGCACGTGCTCCACCGAGGCGCCCGACACGAAAGCCAGGGAGGTGCCGCCCACCGCCCCGCCAAACGCCCCGAACATGGGCCGCGAAAACGAGGGCTGGGGCGTGGGAATGGAGGCGTTGGCGTCGCCCATCTGGCTGCGCACAATCACGCCGCCCTTCACCACCATTTCGGGGCGGGAGCTGAAGAAAGCGGGTTTCCAGAGCACCAGATCGGCCAGCTTGCCTAGCTCAATGGAGCCTATTTCCTGGGCAAAGCCGTGGGCGCGGGCGGGGTTGATGGTGTATTTGGCGATGTAGCGCCGGGCGCGGAAGTTGTCGGCGGTGCTGGCGGCGTCTTCGGGCAGGGGGCCGCGCTGCTGCTTCATCTTGTGGGCCGTCTGCCAGGTGCGCGTCACCACCTCCCCCACCCGGCCCATGGCCTGGGAGTCGGAGGAAATGATGCTGAGCGCGCCCATATCGTGCAGGATATCCTCGGCGGCAATGGTTTCGCCCCGGATGCGGCTTTCGGCGAAGGCCACGTCCTCGGGAATGTTGTGGTCGAGGTGGTGGCACACCATCAGCATGTCCAGGTGCTCGTCGATGGTATTCTTGGTAAAGGGCCGCGTGGGGTTCGTGGACGAGGGAATGACGTTCGGCTCCCCGCAGATTTTGATGATGTCGGGGGCGTGCCCGCCACCTGCGCCCTCGGTGTGGTAGGCGTGGATGGTGCGCCCCTTAAACGCGCCCACCGAGTTTTCCACGAAGCCGCTTTCGTTGAGCGTGTCGGTGTGAATGCACACCTGCACGTCGTACTGCTCGGCTACCTGCAGGCACTGGTCGATGGCCGCGGGCGTGGTGCCCCAGTCTTCGTGCAGCTTGAAGCCCAGCGCGCCGGCCGCAATCTGCTCGTGCAGGCCCTCGGGGCGGGAGGAGTTGCCCTTGCCCAGGAACCCGAAGTTGAGCGGAAACGCGTCGGTGGCTTTCAGCATCATTTCGATGTAGAACGCGCCCGGCGTGCAGGTGGTGGCCGTGGTACCGGCGGCCGGCCCGGTGCCCCCGCCCAGCATGGTGGTCAGGCCCGAGGCCAGGGCTTCCTCAATCTGCTGAGGGCAGATGAAGTGGATGTGGCAGTCGATGCCGCCGGCCGTCAGAATCAGTCCTTCGCCGGCAATGACCTCGGTGGTCACGCCCACCACCATCCCGGGCGTGACGCCGGCCATGATGTGCGGATTGCCAGCCTTGCCGATGCCGCTGATGCGCCCGTGCTTCACCCCGATATCGGCCTTGTAGATGCCGGTGTAATCGAGTACCAGGGCGTTGGTGATAAGCAAATCCAGGGCCTCGGCCTGCGGAATACCAGCGGCCTGGCCCATCCCGTCGCGCAGGGTTTTGCCGCCCCCGAACTTGCACTCCTCCCCGTAGACGCAGTAGTCCTGCTCAACTTCTATGATGAGGTCGGTGTCGCCCAGGCGCACCTGGTCGCCGGTAGTGGGGCCGTACATATCGGCGTACGCGCGCCGGTCAAGGGAGAGGGACATAAGATTCAGATCTTAAGCGCGGGTTTAGTAATTCTATTCAGTTATAGGAGAGCAAAAAGATTCTTAGAACGTCATGCTGAGCCTGTCGAAGCATCTCTACTACTTCGTCCGAGCCGTTAAACGAAGCAGTAGAGATGCTTCGGCTGCGCTCAGTATGACATTTGCAGGCACTAGATATCAATCCACCTTCCCATTAATCAACCCATTCCCGCCATAGACAATCCGCTCCCCGGCGAGGGCCACGAGCGTCACGCGCTTCCGCTCGCCGGGCTCGAAGCGCACGGCGGTGCCGGCGGGAATATTGAGGCGGAAGCCCCGGGCGACGGCGCGGTCAAAGTCGAGGGCGGCGTTGGTTTCGAAGAACGGGTAGTGCGAGCCAACCTGGATGGGCCGGTCGCCGCGGTTGAGCACGTCCAGCGTGAGGGTTTCGCGGTCTTCGTTCAGGGTTAGCGGTTCAGTCTGCAAGTGGTATTCGCCGGGCTCCGGGGCGGCTTCGGCGGCAGCGGGCGGCACGGTGCGGGTGAGGCCGGAGCCGTAGAGGGCCAGTTCGGGTGAGCCGGCTTCGCGGCAGATGGGCTGGTGTACCGTCACGAGCTTGGTGCCGTCCGGGAAGGTGCCTTCCACCTGCACCTCGGCCACCAGGCCAGCCACGCCGGGCAGCACGTCGCGCAAGCCCAGGATCTGCTTGCCCTTATTCATCAGGTCGGCCACCGATTCGCCGTCGCGGATAAACTCCAGCAGCTGGGTAGCCAGCAGCGCCACGGCCTCGGGGTAGTTGAGGGCCAAGCCGCGGGCGTAGCGCTTCTGAGCCACCACGCCGGCCTGGTGCAGCACCAGCTTATCGAGGTCTTTGGGGGAAAGGTGCATTTGGCTTAGAACTTAGATAGTAGAGCTTAGAGGTTAGAAGCGGACGGGGAAATACGGGAGCTAGTAGGAGCAGGCGTGGAACGCATCTGGGCTCTAAGCTCTTGTTTCTCCGCGCTAAACAGATTCCCGTAAATCATCCAGCTGCCGTAGCCGATGCTGAGCAGGGCCGATACCACCACCATGCCCGTGCGCAGGCCGTAGCTGAGCCGCATGCGCTGGGTGAACGGAATGCTCACCAGCGCCGACGCGCCCAGCATGCCGGCCACTGAGCCCAGCCCAAACAGCAGCAGATAAGCCACGCCCAGCCAGGTAGTGCGCATACTGCCCATCAGGAGCACGACCAGCGCCCCACTGCCCGCCAGCCCGTGTACCAGCCCCACCGCGTAGGCCGCACCGCGCTGGTAACGGGGCGGCTTGGTTTGGTACTGGTTTTTGTCGGTGAGGCGGCTGAGGCCCATAAGTAGCAGCATGGCTCCTACCCCGGCCTCAAAGTAGTTGGAGTGCTCCACGGCCGACTTGCTCACGAGCAGCGCCCCGCCAAACAAGACGAGCGTGGTCGTGTGGCCTAACCCCCAGAAAAGCCCCTCCCGCACGGCCAGCAGGCGGCTGTCGTGGCGGGCCACCAGGTTGGTCACAGCAATCAGATGGTCTGCCTCGAATGCATGCCCCATTCCTACCAGGAAGGCAAACAGTAAAGGCAGCGCGTCGTGCATGGCAAGAAAATCTGATTCAAGTATTATCGGTGTTCAATCTAGGGCCTTATCCTTAAAATACATGTATTTTATATAGTATACACCCAAAAAAATAGCCCTACTTCTAAAGTAGAGCTATCCTAAACTATGTTACTACCTGTCATGCTGAGCGAAGGCGAAGCATCTCTACCACTTCGTTGCACTAGTAATCTGACGAAGCGGTAGAGATGCTTCGCCTTCGCTCAGCATGACGCCCTTGTCTTGAGAATGCCTACGCCTGGGGCGTCTGAATGGCGGGTGGCGGGGCATTGTACTGGGGCGTGGCGTTCTGCTGCTCGGCGGGGCGCTTGCCTTTGTCGTCCTTCATGTCGCGGCGGTTGAAGGGCCGGATGATGAGGCGCAGGGCCTTGTCGGCGGTGAGGTAGCTAAAGGCCCAGTCGATGAAGGCCACCACTTTGTTGCGGAAGCCTACCAGCGTCATCAGGTGCACAAACAGCCACGTGAGCCAGCCCAGGAACCCGCTGAAATGGCCCTTGGGCAAATCTACCACAGCCTTGTTGCGGGCCACAATAGCCATGACACCCTTGTTATTGTATTTGAAATCGACGGGCGTCTGGCCTTTGGCGAGGCGGCGGAAGTTGTCGGCCAGGTGGTCGGCCTGCTGCATGGCCACGGGCGCCAACATGGGCAGCCCCTTGGGCATGTCTTCCGTCACCATGTTGGCTACGTCGCCAATGGCAAATACGTTCGTGAAGCCTTCCACCTGGTTCCAGCGGTTCACATTGATGCGTTTGTTGCGGGCCACAACGTTCTCCGGAATGCCCGGCACGGCGGCGCCATTCACCCCGGCCGCCCAGATCAGGTTTTCCGTCGGGATGAACTCGGTATCGGAGTAGTAAGCTTTGCAGTCCTCAAACCGCTTGATGCTGGTGTTAAGCAGGATGTGCACGCCCAGCTCCTTGAGGTACTCATACGCCTCCCGCTGCGACTGGGGCGACATAGGCCCCAGGAGCTCCGCCCCGGCTTCCACAATGGTAATCTGCATGTGCTGGAAGTCCAGCTCGGGGTAGTCCTTGGGCAGCACGCTCCGGCGCATTTCGGCCAGGGAGCCGCTGATTTCCACGCCGGTGGGGCCGCCGCCTACTACGACAATGTTCAGCAGGGCCTGGCGGGCGGCGGGGTCTTCGGTGAGCAGGGCTTTTTCCAGGTTCTGGAAGATAAAGCTGCGCAGGTTCAGCGCGTTCGGAATGCTTTTGATCTGCATGCCATTGCGCTCAATGCTCTCAATCCCGAAAAAGTTGGTGAGGGAGCCGGTAGCCAGCACCAGGTAATCGTAGCGGATGTCGCCGATGTTGGTGTGGACGGTGTTGGCGGTAGTATCCACGCGCGACACATCGGCCATGCGGAAGAAGAAGTTCTTCTGCCCGGCAAAAATCTTGCGGATGGGATAGGCGATGCTGTCGGCCTCCAGGGCGCCGGTAGCCACCTGGTAAAGCAAGGGCTGGAAATTGTGGTAGTTGTTGCGGTCAATAACCACCACCTGCACTGGGTCGTGGCGCAGTTGCTGCGCGAGGCGCAAACCGCCGAAGCCACACCCGACGATGACGACGCGGGGCTGGGAGGTAACCGGAAGATTAGTATCCATAGGGAGAGAAGCTTGCTGCAAGGTCAAACAGTAGCTGTACCGTGAAACCGGAGTTCTGGTTACCGCGCAGCTTGCCTTGGCGGCGAATATAGGGGCCGAACAATACAAAAGGCCAGCGCCGATTATATCCGCGCTGGCCTTCTGCTGATAGGAATCTGACTACGCGTTAGTAATCTACGCCTTCCTTTTTCTTGAACTCACCTTTTTTCACTTGCTGAATCAGCTGCAACCAGCTGAAGGGGTTCAGCAAAGGGTTGTTGGACTGCAAGGAGGGACCCATGCCCATGCGGCGCTGCTGCTCCAGCTGCTGTTGCTGCAGGGTCTGGCGGTAGTTGCCTACGCTGGTCACGGGGGCGTTGTTGAAAATGCGCCGCATGATGTCCTCGTTTAGGTTTTCGGCAGTGGCTGAGCCCCGTTCTTTGGGCAGCTTGAGGGCCAGGAAGGCCCGTTTGAACTCCCGCTCGGTGGCGTAGGGAAAAATGCGGATTTCGGGCAGTACGGTGGCGTCTTCCTTGAGCGACACAATCACCGAGTAGCTCTGACGCGCGTAATCGGCCGGAATAACCACGTACTGGTTACGGTAGCCCAGGGAGCGAATCACGATACTATCCCCGGCCAGCACGGGCAGAGAAAAGTAGCCGTAGGCGTTGGTAGCGGTGCCGCGCCCGGCCTGGGGCACCAGCACGGAGGCGCCCGGAACGCCCAGCAGCGAGTCGCCAGTAGCTACGATGCCGGTGAACTGCACCACCTGGCGCTGGCCCTGGGCCCGTGCCTCGGTGGGGCCGCCCAACCAGGCAGCCAGGAGCAGCAACCCGACGAAAATAAAACGAAATCGAACCACTTCAGACATACGAAACGAACCTGACTACAAGTATACGGCGCTTTCGGGGGTCACTCCCCGCTTTGGCGTAAATTTGTGCCGGCCCTGTGCCGACCCTCCTCTCCCCGTTGCTACACAAGATGCGCCTGAAACATTTCTCCGTTGCATTTGGCCTGCCAATATTTAAGGCCCTCGGCGACGAAAGCCGGGTGCGCATCCTGCATTTGCTGTGGCGCAACCAGGAAATGTGCATTTCCGACCTGGAACAGGTGCTCGACTTCACCCAAACCAAAACCTCCCGCCAGCTGGCCACTTTGAAAAGCGCCGGCCTCGTGAGCTTCCGGCGCCTCGATAACTGGGTATTCTACTTCATCAAGGATGAAGCCCTGGATTTCGTTCAGCAACTGCTCAGCTACATGGAGCGCGACACGCAGCTGGCCAAAGACCAGAAGATTTACCAGACGCTCTGGTCGAACCGGGAACTAGCCGCGTATAAGCTCCAAAACCGCCGCTGGACGGGCACCGCCGAGCTAGAGTAACGCTGCTGCCGGCCGCCCAGGGCGCCATTGCCTTTTGCCTATGAAGTCTGTTGTCCGATTATTTGTTTGCACTGCCCAGAAAGATGAAATCGGTAAAGACGTAGCGCGGGCGCTGAAAGTTGAAGTCAAGAAACAGGGCCTGAAAAGCCTCTTCAGCGGGGGCGACAAGCACAAAATACGCGTGCAAACCTGCAACTGCCTCGACCTGTGCAAGCACTGCAAGAAAGGTCCCGGCGCTGCCCTGGTTGTGTACCCGGAAGGCCCCGTGTACGGGGACGTAAAGCCCCGCGACGCAGCCGACATTGTGCAGCACCTCAGCGAAGGTAAGCCGGTAAAGCGCCTGCTGCTGGATTAACTGCCAGGCCGACGGCGAAACCAACCTCCCCAAACCAGCCGCTTATTCCCTCGTTACTCTATTACCCGTCACTTCATTACGCCTTCGTGAAATACCGTCATCTTTTCTTTGACTTGGACCACACGCTGTGGGACTTTGAAACCAACGCCGACGAAACGCTGCGCCACTTGTTTACGCAGCACGATTTACAGCGCCACGGCATTGCAGTGGAAAAGTTTATCCAGGTATACTCCGATATCAACCACGGCCTGTGGCGGTTGTACCAGAGCAACAAAATCACGCAGCAGCAGCTACGCGTCACCCGCTTTCCGCGCACATTTGTGCAGCTGGGTTTGCGCGAGGAAGATTCGCCGGCGGGCATCTCCGAGCAGTTCACGGACATTCTGCCCCTGAAGTCGGCCGTATTTCCCTACACCTACGAAGTGCTAGACTACCTACAGGCGAAAGGCTACCAGCTGCATCTAATTACCAACGGGTTCAGGGATATTCAGCACATCAAGCTCAACTCCTCCCGCCTCACCAACTACTTCCAGGAGATTGTGACGTCAGAATGCTGTGGGCACCTCAAGCCCGATGTGCGCATATTCCAGCATGCCTTGGAGCGCACCGGCGCCACGGCCTCGGAAAGCCTCATGATTGGCGACAACCTGGAGTGCGACGTGCTGGGCGCCCACAATGCCGGCCTCGACCAAGTGTACTTCAACCCCGAAAAGCGCCGTCACTTCAACCAGATTACTTACGAAATCAGCTGTTTAAGTGAGCTAAAGGAGATACTGTAGACGCTCTTATCATCCTGAGCAGCGCGAAGGACCCTCCCACGCTTGTAGTTCTTGCGTGAGAAGGTCCTTCGCGCTGCTCAGGATGACAGCTGCCGTGAGAATGACAAGCCCTTACCTTTGCCGCCCATGACACAGTTGATTGGTTTTTCGGGCAAGCGCGGCAGCGGCAAGGATACGTTGGCCCGCCTGCTCCAGCGGCTGCAGCCCGAGCGTAAGTGGCACATCCGCTCCGTGGGCGAACCGATAAAGGCCGTGTGCGCGGCCCTAGCCGGTGAGGGTACAGCCCCGTACTTTTCTCAGAAGGGCAAAGCCGAAACGCTGGCGGCCTTTGGGCGCACCCGCGGCGAAATGCTCCAACAGGTGGGCCTGGCGCTGCGTCAGTGGGAGCCGGACATTTGGGTACAGGCTTTTTTCTCGCAGCTGCCCGCCGACCAGTGCACCCTCATTCCCGACGTGCGCTTTCCCAACGAGGCCGACCTGATCCGGCGCCGGGGCGGCCTGATGCTGCGCGTGGAGGGCGACCCGCTCGGCCAGCGCGGCGACGGCACCCGCGACGACGACCACCCCAGCGAAACCGCCCTCGACTCCTATCCGCACTTCGATTACACCATCCACAACACCGGCTCCATGACGGACCTGGAGCAACAGATCCGCGAGCTGCTGGCGCGGCAGCAGTAATTGGATATGGATAATGCAGAACAGGAGTGGCCGGGAAAACTCAAAGCAGCCTTGTTCTCCATCCTCTTGGTAGTAGGAGCTTTTTACGTTTATGGGCAGGAAAACGAGAAATTTCTGCTCAACACTGCTCCGGTAAAATTAGGCACTATCAAAGAGTTGAAAATCGACCGTAGGGGCAAAGGCAGGCCAAGGTATTACGTCTTTCTAAGACTGTTGCCGTTCATCAATACCGATTCACTTGTTGAGGTAAAAGTAGATTGGCTACAGTTTCAGCGTTTACGCGCTTCCGATACCTTAGCCGTTCACTATTCCCTCCAAAGTCAAAAAGCAAGTATTTCTCCTCAACCGGCTCCATTTATAGGGCATTGGCTGTTGGCCGGTGGCTTATTTTTCGCAGGAAGCTTGCTGCCAGGCCGCTGGAAAGAACGGCTACTCCCCCGCCTCAACCCTTGGCTATGGCGCTCAGCGGTATTCTTGCTTGGAGGCTGTATGCTGGGGGTTGGGTTGAAGGGCTGCGCTGAATGGGCTGGCCTATATAGCCATTTGCAGCCTTACCATACCGGTTATCATCTACCAGGACGGGTACTGGCAGCTAGCCCTACCGATTCATTTCCTGCTGCTTTGGTAGCCTTCCACCCAGTTGAGGATACCTCGGGCGCAACGGCTTATACCCGCTGGATGCCGCTGCCTTCTTTTTACCATTCCATGTTTCAGGAAGCACTCAAGCTGAACTGGAAACCGCCAGTGGAAGTTTGGTACCCTACTTATCACAAGGAAAAAGCGCGCCTACTGGTTGAAATCAAACCAGACGACGCAGATACGTTACAGATGGAATATTTTTTCATGTTTGCTGGTGGTTTTATCCTGCTCATAGTGCAGATCAATCCATTAGAAAAGCTGTGGAAACAACGGGCAAATTCGATGGATTGACAGTTTTGTTAGCTTCCTCTACAACTAGGCTTTCCTCTCTACCTTTGCTTTTCCACCCAACCACCATTTAGCAACCCCAAACCAGCACCCGCCATGGCTAACGGCTTTTTCAACGTTCCCACCCCGATTAACGAGCCTGTAAAAGGCTACGCGCCGAACTCGCCCGAGCGCCTCGAGCTCCTCAAGATGCTAAAGGAGCTTAAGCAGCAGCAGCGCGACATTCCCATGCACATCGGTGGCCAGGAAGTGCGCACGGGCAAACTGTTGAACATTACCCCGCCCCACGACCATCAGCACGTTCTCGGGCAGTTTCACGAGGGTGACGCTTCTCACGTGCAGCAAGCCATTGAGGCTGCGCTGGCCGCGCGCACCCAGTGGGCCGATATGCCCTGGGAGCACCGGGCCGCCATCTTTCTGAAAGCCGCCGACCTGCTGGCCGGCCCTTACCGGGCCCGCCTCAATGCGGCCACCATGCTGGGGCAAAGCAAAAATGCCTTTCAGGCTGAAATCGACGCAGCCTGTGAGCTGATCGACTTTTTCCGGTTCAACGTGCATTTCATGCAGCAGATCTACCAGCAGCAGCCCGAGAGCCTGCCCGGTATGTGGAACCGCTTGGAGCACCGCCCCCTGGAAGGCTTCGTATTTGCCCTCACGCCCTTCAACTTCACGTCCATTGCCGCCAACCTGCCCGCCTCGGTGGCCATGATGGGCAACGTGGTGGTGTGGAAGCCCGCCAACACCCAGGTTTACTCGGCCCAAGTGCTGATGGAGCTCTTCAAGGAAGCTGGCGTGCCCGATGGCGTTATCAACTTGGTGTACGTGGATGGCCCCACCGCCGGCGAGGTCATTTTCAACCACCCCGACTTCGCGGGCATTCACTTCACGGGCTCCACGGGCGTGTTCCAGAACATCTGGAAAACCATCGGCCAGAACATTCATAAGTACAAGAGCTACCCGCGCATTGTGGGCGAAACCGGTGGCAAGGACTTTATCCTGGCTCACCCTTCGGCTCACGCCAAGGCGGTGGCCGTGGGCATCAGCCGGGGCGCGTTTGAATACCAGGGCCAGAAGTGCTCGGCGGCCTCGCGGGTGTACTTGCCCTCCAACCTGGCCGACGAAATCCTGGGCTACGTGAAGGAAGATCTGGCCTCGTTCAAGATGGGCGATGTAGAGGACTTCTCGAACTTCATCAACGCTGTTATCGACGAGAAATCCTTCGATAAGCTGGCCAAATACATCGACGGAGCCAAGGCCGATGCTGCCGCCGAAATCGTGGCTGGCGGCGGCTACGATAAGTCGAAGGGCTACTTCATCGAGCCCACCGTCATCGTGACCAAGGACCCGAAGTACGTAACCATGTGCGAGGAGCTGTTCGGCCCCGTGCTCACCGTACACATCTACGATGCCGACAAGTTCGACGAGGTACTAACGCTGGTGGACACGACTTCCCCTTATGCCCTCACCGGTGCCATCTTCTCGCAAGACCGTTACGCCATCGACCTGGCCTCGAAGAAACTGGTGCACGCGGCCGGCAACTTCTATATCAACGACAAGCCTACCGGCGCGGTAGTGGGCCAGCAGCCCTTCGGCGGCGCCCGGGCCTCCGGCACCAACGACAAGGCTGGCTCCCTGCTGAACCTGCTGCGCTGGGTGTCGCCGCGTGCTATTAAGGAAACCTTCGTGCCGCCAGTAGACTACCGCTACCCTTTCCTGGGCGTAGAAACCGGCGAAAACCTGAACGCCACCGGGCAGGGCGGGTTTTAGCAAATACTTTCTGCCGTTTATAGTACAGCCGCTTCAGAATTCTGGGGCGGCTGTGGTATTATCTGGGCCTTTCCCCTGCCTCCCTATTTCACCTTTGTTCCCAACCGGCTAGATCCTACCTTTGCCTCCCATGCCGTTTCTACGCGGCGTTTATTTGTTGCCGTCTATGCTTCTCGCCGTTCCAACCCAATACCAGCCCCAGGATTTTCTGCCCATCGTGGTGCAGTTCGTGCTGGCCGTGGCCTTCGTGGCCTTTGCCATGGTTACGTCCCACTTGCTGGGCCCACGCCGCAAGAGCGTGGTGAAGGACGAAGCCTTCGAGTGCGGTATCGAATCGGTGGGCAACGCCCGTACCCCGATTTCGGTGAAATACTTCCTTACGGCCATTCTGTTTGTGCTCTTTGACGTGGAAGTCATCTTCATGTATCCCTGGGCCGTGAACTTCCGCCAGCTAGGCACCACGGGGTTTGTACAAATGATTGTCTTTCTGGCCCTGCTGATGGCCGGCTTCGCCTACGTTATTAAAAAGGGCGTTCTACGCTGGAATGAAAGCCGTTAAGTCAAACTTTTGCCCCCTGGCTAATGTTGGCTAACGTGGAGTAATCCGCTTGCTAACCTGACTTTCTCTCATGGAAAATAGAGTTCCTGAAATCAAAACGGTGGAAGCCCCCGAGGGCATCGAAGGCGCTGGCTTCTTCGCCACCTCGCTGGAAAAAGTAGTGGGCATAGCCCGCGCCAACTCGCTCTGGCCACTTCCTTTCGCTACTTCCTGCTGCGGCATCGAGTTCATGGCTACCATGGGCTCCCGCTACGATATTTCCCGCTTCGGCTCGGAGCGTCCTTCCTTCTCGCCCCGGCAGGCCGACCTGCTGATGGTGATGGGCACCATTGCCAAGAAAATGGCTCCGGTGGTGAAACAGGTGTACGAGCAAATGGCTGAACCCCGCTGGGTGCTGGCTATGGGGGCCTGTGCCTGCTCGGGCGGCATCTTCGACACCTATTCGGTGCTGCAGGGCATTGACCGGATTATCCCGGTGGATGTATACGTACCGGGCTGCCCACCCCGCCCCGAGCAGGTGCTCGACGGCCTGATGCGGGTGCAGGACCTGGCTAAAAACGAGTCGTTCCGCCGCCGGAATTCGCCCGAGTATCAGGCCTTGCTGGCGTCGTATAACATTAAATAGGTAACGAGTATTGGGTATTGAGTAGCTAGACTTTTTACTGTCGGCAGCTCAATACTCAATACCAGATACTCCATACTCAGAAATGGCTGACCAGAACGAAGAATCCCCGGTGGCTCAGGAAGCCGCGGCAGCCCAGGACCCCGCTGCGCAGAAAAACGCCCAGCTACTGGCCTTGCTGCATCGCCTGTTTGGAGCCGACGCCTTCACCGACGTGGAGGAGCCCTATGGCCTGCTAACGGCTACCACTACCCGGGAGCGGATCCACGACATCATTGCGGGCCTGCAACAGGATCAGGAGCTTCAGCTCAACTTCCTGACGACTATGTGCGGCATGCACTTTCCGGAAAAGGAAGGGCAGGAACTGGGCATGGTGTACCACCTGCACAGCCTGGTACACAACGTACGCCTGCGCCTGAAAATCTTCTTCCCGATTACTGATCCGGTAGCACCTACGCTGACGGACCTTTACGCAACGGCTAACTGGATGGAGCGCGAGGCCTTCGACTTCTTTGGCATCATCTTCCCCGGCCATCCCAACCTGATGCGCATCCTCAATGTGGAGGACATGGACTACCATCCCATGCGCAAGGAATATGCTTTGGAAGATGGTACCCGTGAAGACAAAACCGACCTGTTCTTTGGACGATAATTCTTAGAACTTAGAAATGAGAGCTTAGAACGTAGACTGTTCTTGTTTTCAGACCTCTTTCTCCAACTTCTAAGCTCTAAGTTCTAGGCTCTAAGCTCTGAAAAAATGGCAGTAAACGACACGCTGGAAGGCACGCATAAAATAATCGAAGAAGCGCGCGAGCAGCAGCCCCGGATTAACCCGCTGGCGCCGACTGTGAACGACTTCAACCAGGAGCTGACGACGCTGAACCTGGGCCCCACGCACCCCGCTACCCACGGCATCTTCCAGAACATTCTGCAGATGGACGGGGAGCGGATTGTGTCGGGCGTGCCGACCATTGGCTACATCCACCGCGCTTTCGAAAAGATTGCCGAGCGCCGGCCCTTCTACCAGATTACGCCCCTGACGGACCGCATGAACTACTGTTCGTCACCCATCAACAACATGGGCTGGCACATGACGGTAGAGAAGCTGCTGGGCGTGGAAGTTCCGAAGCGCGCTCAGTATATCCGGGTTATCCTGATGGAGCTGGCCCGCATCACCGACCACCTGATCTGTAACGGCATTCTGGGCGTGGATACCGGCGCCTTTACCGGCTTCCTTTACCTCATGGATGAGCGGGAGAAGGTGTACGAAATCTACGAGGAAGTAAGCGGCGCCCGCCTCACCACCAACATGGGCCGCGTGGGCGGCATGGAGCGCGACTTCTCCGACGTGGCCATTGCCAAGCTGCGCGCCTGGCTGAAGACCTTCCCGGCCGTGATGGCCGAGTTTGAGAAGATGTTCAACCGCAACCGCATCTTCATGGACCGCGTGGTGGACGTAGGCGGCATTTCGGCCGAACGCGCCCTCAACTACGGTTTCACCGGCCCCAACCTGCGCGCCGCCGGCGTCGACTACGACGTGCGGGTGATGAACCCCTACTCCAGCTACCAGGATTTTGAGTTTGAAATTCCGGTAGGCACCAAGGGCGACACCTACGACCGGTTCATGGTGCGCAACGAGGAAATCTGGCAGAGCCTGCGCATCATCAACCAGGCGCTGGAAAACCTGCCCCAGGGCCCCTACCACGCCGATGCCCCGCACTACTACCTGCCCCCCAAGCAGGCCGTGTACAAGAACATGGAGGCCCTCATCTATCACTTCAAGATTGTGATGGGCGAGATTGAGGCTCCGGTTGGTGAAGTCTACCACTCGGTAGAAGGCGGCAACGGCGAGTTAGGCTTCTACCTGGTTTCCGATGGAGGCCGCACGCCTTACCGCCTGCACTTCCGCCGCCCCTGCTTTATCTACTACCAAGCCTACACCGAAATGGTAGTGGGCCAGACCCTCTCCGACGCCATCGTGACCCTGTCGTCGATGAACGTCATTGCCGGGGAGCTCGACGCGTAGTTTTTTGCTGAATACAACTGATATGGAATCAACTGCTACCAAGCCGCAATTCTCCGAAGCCGCCCAGGCCGAAATTGCGCGCATCTGCAAGCAATACCCGGAGGAGCGCCGCAAATCGGCCATGCTGCCGGTGCTGCACATTGCCCAGGCCGAGTTTGGTGGTTGGGTTAGCCCCGAGGTGCAGGATCTGGTGGCCGAAGTGCTGGGTGTGAAACCCATTGAGGTGTACGAGGTATCGTCCTTCTACACCATGTTCAACCTCAAGCCGGTAGGCAAGCACGTGCTGGAAATCTGCCGCACGGGCCCCTGCATGCTGCGCGGCTCCGACGAGCTGACGGCCCACCTGGAGCGCATCACGGGTGCCAAAGTAGGCGGCCCGGCCTCCGATGATGGCCTGTTCACCCTGAAGGAAGTGGAGTGCCTGGCCGCTTGCGGCTTCGCCCCCATTGTGCAGGTACGCGAGAAATACTACGAGCAACTCGATACCCCGGAAGCCGTGGACGCCATGCTCACGGAGCTGCGCAACCAGGTGCACCGCCCCGCCCTGCCTTGGGAAGAAACCGGCCTCCCCAACGCAGTGGCCAATAATTAGGCTGTTGGCTGTTAGCTATTAGCTGATAGCCTTCTGCCCGAGTAATTTTGTTCGTCAGATCTTTCTGACAGCCTACTGACCTAGCTAACAGCCATCAGCTAACAGCTAATAGCTCCAAAACCATGGGACGCAAACTGCTGACCGAACATATTAACGTTGAAGGCATCGACACCCTGGAGGTGTACCGCAAGCACGGCGGCTACCGCTCGGTGGAGAAGGCCCTGAAAACGATGACGCCCGACGAAGTGGTGGAAGAAGTGAAGAAGTCGGGCCTGCGCGGGCGCGGCGGCGCGGGCTTCCCCACGGGTATGAAGTGGAGCTTCCTGGCCAAGCCCGAAGGTGTGCCACGCTACCTCGTCTGCAACGCCGATGAATCGGAGCCGGGCACCTTTAAGGACCGCCAGCTGATGTCGAAGCTGCCCCACTTGCTCATCGAGGGCATGATTACGAGCTCGTACGCGCTGGGCGCCAACACGTCCTACATCTACATCCGCGGCGAGCTGTTGTACGTGCTGCGCATCCTGGAAAAAGCCATTGCCGAGGCCTACGCGGCTGGTTTCCTGGGTAAGAACATCTTGGGCTCGGGCTACGACCTTGACCTGTTCGTGCACCCCGGTGGCGGTGCTTACATCTGTGGTGAGGAAACTGCCCTGTTGGAAAGTCTGGAAGGCAAGCGGGGCAACCCGCGCAACAAGCCCCCATTCCCGGCCGTGCAGGGCCTCTACGCCCGCCCCACGGTAGTGAACAACGTGGAATCCATTGCCGCCGTGCCGGTGATTGTGAACGAGGGCGGCGACGAGTACGCCAAAATCGGGGTGGGCCGGAGCACCGGCACCAAGCTGATTTCGGCCTGTGGTCACCTCAACAAGCCCGGCATCTACGAAATCGAGCTGGGTCTGCCCGTTGAGGAATTCATCTACTCCGATGAGTACTGCGGCGGCATCTGGAAAGGCCGTGACCTGAAGGCCGTAGTAGCCGGCGGCTCGTCCGTTCCGATTCTGCCCAAGGAGCTGATCCTGAAAACCGCCGCTGGCGAAAACCGCCTGATGACCTATGAATCGTTATCGGATGGCGGGTTTGTGACGGGTACTATGCTGGGCTCGGGTGGCTTTATTGCCATGGACGAGACCACCTGTATCGTGCGCAACACCTGGAACTTCTCGCGTTTCTACCACCACGAGTCGTGCGGGCAATGCTCGCCCTGCCGCGAGGGTACGGGCTGGATGGAGAAAGTGCTGCACCGCCTCGAGCACGGCCACGGCCACATGGAAGACATCGACCTGCTGGTGAGCGTGGCCAAGCAAATCGAGGGCAACACTATCTGCCCCCTCGGTGAAGCTGCCGCCTGGCCGGTAGCCGCCGCCGTGCGCCACTTCCGCCACGAGTTTGAGTGGCACGTGACCCACGCCAAGGAAGCCGCCCAACCCGGCGCGGTGTACCGGCCAAGCGGTGTACTGGTGTAATAACAGAACGTCATGCAGAGGCGCAGCCGAAGCATCTCGCTCGTGTAGTAATCAATAGTACCACAACGTCAGCACGCGAGATGCTTCGCTCCGCTCTGCATGACAGACGATTTTTGATAATGGCTAAAATAACCTTTGATGGCGTTGAGGTAGAGGTACCAGATGGAACTACTATCCTGAATGCAGCCCGCCAGATTGGCGGCAGCATCGTGCCCCCGGCCATGTGCTACTACACCCCGCTGAAAGGCTCGGGTGGCAAGTGCCGCGCCTGCCTGGTACGCGTGGCGGCCGGCTCGGCCAAGGACCCACGCCCCATGCCAAAGCTGGTGGCCTCGTGCGTGACGCCGGTGCAGGACGGGATGGTAGTGGAAAACACCACCTCGGAGCAGGTACTGAACGTGCGCAAGGGCATTGTGGAGATGCTGCTCATCAACCACCCGCTGGACTGCCCCGTGTGCGACCAGGCTGGGGAGTGCGACCTGCAGAACTTTGCCTTCGAGCACGGCGTGAGCACCACCCGTTACCAGGAAGAGCGCCGCACCTTCGAGAAAATTGACATTGGCCCGCTGATTCAGCTGCACATGACGCGCTGCATCCTGTGCTACCGCTGCGTGTACACGGCCAATCAGATTACCGACAACCGGGTGCATGGTGTGCTGGGTCGCGGGGATGCTGCCGAAATTGGCACCTACATCGAGAACATCATCGACAACGACTTCTCCGGCAACGTCATTGACGTGTGCCCGGTAGGTGCGCTGACGGACAAGACCTTCCGCTTCAAACAGCGGGTATGGTTCACCAAGCCCGTAAATGCCCACCGCGACTGCCCTAAGTGCTCCGGCAACGTGGTGCTGTGGTACAAAGGCAAAGACGTGCTGCGCACCACGGCCCGCAAGGACCAGTACGGCGAGGTGAAAGAGTGGATCTGCAACGAGTGTCGCTTCGAGAAAAAGGAAACCTCGGACTGGACTATTGAAGGCCCGGCGCATATTGACCGCTCTTCCGTTATTTCGGCCAACCACTACGAGTTGCCCGTGCTCAATCAATCGGTAATAGCCGACTTGCCCGAAAGCACCCAGCGCGACCTGGAAAAAAATCCTCCGCTGAAATTAGGCAACTGATTTTCGGCTGTTAGCTGATGGCTGATGGCTGTTAGCTTTCTTTGCTACTTCCCCGAACATAAAGCTAATGGCTAACAGCTATTAGCCAACAGCTCAAAAACATGATTGAACTACCCGCACTAGGCTGGCAATCCATTGTCATCTTCGTTGTTTTCGCGCTTTCGCTGCTCATTGCAACCTATTGCACCTATGCTGAGCGCGTGATTGCGGCGTTTCTGCAGGACCGGGTGGGCCCCGACCGGGCCGGACCCTACGGCCTGTTGCAGCCCCTGGCCGATGCTGTGAAGATGTTCACGAAAGAGGAATTCTTTCCCGGCGGCGCCAACAAAGCCCTGTTCGTGTTTGGTCCCTGCCTGGCCATGATTACCGCCCTGATGTCGTCGGCCGTAATTCCGTTTGGCAACAACATGAGCTTCGGCAACAATGCTTTCTTCCTGCAAGGCATTGAGGTGAACATCGGTATGCTGTGGGTGTTCGGCGTAGTATCGCTGGGCGTGTATGGCGTGATGATTGGCGGCTGGGCTTCCAACAACAAGTTCTCCCTGCTGGGCGCCATCCGGGCCGCTTCGCAAAACATCAGCTACGAACTCGCTATGGGTATGGCCCTGATTGCCGTACTCATGATTTCGGGCACCCTGAGCCTGCGCGATATTACGCTGCAGCAGTCGGTGGCCGGGGAATGGCATTTCTGGAACATCGTAAAGCAGCCGCTGGGCTTCATCATCTTTCTGGTGTGTGCCTTCGCCGAAACCAACCGCACGCCCTTCGACCTGCCCGAGTGCGAAACCGAGCTGGTAGGTGGCTACCACACCGAGTATTCGTCGATGAAGCTGGGCTTGTACCTGTTCTCAGAGTACGTGAACATCTTCGTGGTGTCGGCCGTGATGAGCGTGCTGTACTTCGGCGGCTTCAACTTTCCCTTCCAGTACGAGCTGCGCGACTGGTTGGTGAGCAGCCAGGGCTGGGAGCTGGCTTCGGCCCAGAACCTGATTACGCTGCTGGGTACCGTAGGGCTTTTCCTGAAGATCTTCGCCTTCATCTTCTTCTTCATGTGGATCCGCTGGACTTTGCCGCGCTTCCGCTACGACCAGCTGATGCGCCTGGGCTGGACGATTCTCATCCCGTTGGCCGTGTTCAACATCCTGCTCACCGGCGGCCTCATCCTGTTCGGGGTGATTTAAGTAACCTCTTCACTTACTTTGCCTTCCGGCTCATACGGGCCGAAGGGCGAAAGGAACCATAGTATGCAACTCACCAACCGAGCCAAGAAGCTAGAAAAGAAGCCGATGACGCTGGCCGAGCGGGCTTATCTGCCGGCCATCTTTCAGGGACTAAGCATCACGATGCGCCACTTCTTCATGAAGAAGGCTACCGTGCGCTACCCCGAGGAAGTACGGCCCTTCTCCAACGTGTTCCGGGGCCTGCACGTGCTCAAGCGCGACGAGCAGGGCCGGGAGCGGTGCACGGCCTGCGGCCTGTGTGCCGTGGCTTGCCCTGCCGAAGCCATTACCATGGTCGCCGGCGAGCGGAAGAAAGGTGAGGAAGGCCTCTACCGCGAGGAGAAATACGCCATCAGCTACGAAATCAACATGCTGCGGTGCATTTTCTGCGGCCTCTGCGAGGAAGCCTGCCCCAAAGCCGCCGTGTACCTGCAGCCCGACAAGATGGCCCCACCGCGCTTTGAGCGCGACGAGTTCATTTACGGGAAAGACCGCCTGGTGGAGCCCGTGTCGCCGGACGAGCGGTCCATTCGCGGCATTCAGCTCACGCCCGAGCAAGCTGACACGCTGCGCAGCAAATTGCAGTCGGCGTAACATATCCTCTTCTCCTCCATGTCTCCACTCTTCCTTTTTCTATCGTTTGTGGCGCTGCTGAGCGCGCTGGGTGTGGTATTCGCCAAGAATCCGGTGCACAGCGTGCTGTTCCTGATTCTGACGTTCTTCTCCTTGTCGGGGCACTATCTGCTGCTGAACGCGCAGTTTCTGGCCGCGGTGAACATCATCGTCTACGCTGGCGCCATCATGGTGCTGTTCCTGTTCGTGATTATGTTCCTGAACCTGAACGTGGATACCGAGCCGCACAAGCCCGCGCTGGCCAAGGTTGCCGCCGCTGTAGCTGGTGGGTCCCTCCTGCTCATTCTGGTGGCCGCCCTGAAAGACGTACAACCTACCGGCGTAGCCGCTGGCACCGCTTTCAACTCCCAAATTGGCATGGTAGCCCAACTGGGCATGAAACTCTACACCGACTTTTTGCTGCCCTTCGAGCTGGCTTCGGTGCTGTTCCTGGTAGCTATGGTAGGCGCCGTGATGCTGGGCAAGCGCGAAGCAGGCGAGCGGAATTTCTAATCAACAGCCCTCAAGCAACAAAAAGCAGCTTCTGAAGTATCAGAAGCTGCTTTTTGTTGCTTGAGGAAATATTTCCTTTCTAAGAGAACAGAAAGTACCGCTCTACTAATTTCCCTGTGAAGTTTACCCCTGAGGAGCTAAGCTTTTTACTTGATACTACAGGGCCAAACAACATCAAAGCCGTAGCGGCACCTGATTCCTCAGGTGCCGCTACGGCTTTTACCTATACCGAGGCCGGTTGATCCGGCTCGGTGGACCGGCGGCGCATCCAGGCCGGGCCGGTGCAGACGCCTTCCATCTTCTGGCGAAATTTTTCCTGTTCCTCAGGGGTCAGGCCGGCCATGCGCGACTCCATCTTGTGCTTCCACTGGCGGCGGTGGCGGGCCCAGCCTTTGTGGCCTTTACCGCCCCGGCCCCAGCCCCCAAACAGGATGCGGGAAAGCACCAGCAGCCCCAGCGCCTGCCAGAAGCCGATGAGCGGCAGGTTGAACAGCGCGGGCAGCAGCCAGTTCCACAAGTGCATGGTGACGTAGCCAGCTAGGGCCACAAACAGCAGAATAAAGAAGGTAATTTTGAGGCCGCGCAGCAGCCAAAAGGAGCGGTTCATGAGAGTTTGATTTATTTGTTGTCCGTTGTCGACAGCCCAGGGATGGGGCCTACTTCGGCCACTTAGTCGGTAAATAGCTCGGTGTAGAGCTTTTGCAGGCGTTTGCGCAGGTGCTGTACGGCGTAGTGCTTGCGCGAAATCAGGGTCTTGAGCGGCACCCCGGTTTCCTCTTCCATTTCCCGGAAGGTTTTGTCTTCCAGCTCGTGCCAGATAAACACCTGACGCTGGGCAGCGGGTAGTTCGGCCAGCGCCTCGCTGAGGGCCTCCATCAGGGTCTGGCGCAGAAGTCGGTTTTCCGGCGCGTCGTCCACGGCGGGCAGGATATCCGCCAGCAACAAGTCATTTTCCTCGTCGCCGGAGTACGCGGCCATTTCGGCTTCCAGAGAAGCCGTTTTCTTGCGCCGGTACAGGTCCGTGATTTTATTGCGGGCCACCCGGAACAGCCACGCGGCGGCCTGCTCTACGGGCTTGAGCATGCGGTAGCTTTCTACCAGCTCCGCAAACACGTCCTGCAGCACGTCTTCGGCCTCGTTGGGGTCGGGAATGCGGCGGCGGATGAATTGCAGCAGCCGGCCGCGCTGCGCGCGCACGGCGGCCTGTATCTGCTCGTCCTGGTGGCCGGCCGTCATCCGTGAGGCATCGAGAGGTAAAGCAATGGTTTCCATTCTACTGGCGCAGACGCACCAGCTGACAAAATATTTTAGCGCCGCCGAAAATAGTTCGGCCGCCCCCCGCCCCCCGTTTACGGAGGCGTAAACCTCCTTAGAAACGGCGTAAGTACCCTTAGAAGTGGCGTAAACCTCCTTAGAAGTGGCGAAACCTCCCTTAGAAACGGCGTAAACCTCCTTCGAAGCGGCGTAAAGGCGCATAGAAGGGGCGTAAACCCCTTACGAGCAGGCGTAAGTGCCCTTAGAAGGGGCGTAAGCGCGCGTAGAAAGGGCGAAGACGCCCTACGAAACGGCGCCGGGGCGTTCCAGGAAGTGGTAGAGGAAGGTGATGACGCCGGTGTAGGCGGGCTTTTTGCTGCCCTCGATTTCCAGCGTCACCTCGATGCGGGCCTTGGCAATGCCCCGCAGGTCTTTCACAGAAAGCAGCTTGGCCCGCAGCCGCACGGCGCTATCTACCAGCACGGCCTGGTTGAAGCGCAGGCTTTCAATTTCGTAGTTCACCTGCATCTTCAGGTTCTCAATAACCACCAGCTGCGACCAAAGGTAGGGCAGCAGCGCCACCGTGAGGTAGCCGTGCGCAATGGTGCCCCCAAACGGCGACTCCACCCGGGCGCGCTCCTGGTCGAGGTGAATCCACTGAAAATCGAGGGTGGCGGCCGCAAACTGGTTGATTTGCTCCTGGGTGATGGTGTGGGCGGCAGAGGTGCCCAGCTCCTGGCCTTCGTACTGCAGGAGTTCGGCCAGGCTGCGGATGGTAAGCGTCATGGAACGGGGACTTTTAGCGGGGATGAAGGTAAGCATCCTGGCGGCTTTGGCCACAAAAAAGGCGGCCCCGGAGGAGCCGCCTTTTCTGGTAGTGGCACGCTGCTGGCTATTCTACCACCAGCTTCTGCACGAGGCGGCCGCTGGCCGTTTGCAGGGACACCAGGTACACGCCGGCCGCCAGCTTGACGGTGGGCTGCACGGTGATGTCCTGCTGCGGCTGGGTCAGGCCAACGGGCATTTCCTGCACTACCCGGCCAAAGCCGTCGGTGATGCGCAGGGTGCCGGTAGCGCCTTGCATGCCCACCGCGCGCACCGTGAACTGCGTGCCGCTGGTGGGATTGGGGAAGGCCTGGAAGGAGGCTTTAGCCAAAGTAGTTACCTGTACCGTTACGGCTTCGCTATAAGCCGTACGGCCATCCAGGTCTACCTGGCGCAACCGGTAGTAGGCCAAGCCCTGGTAGGGACGGGCATCCACGGCCGTGTAGGCATGGCGGGCGGAGGTAGTACCCTGCGCGTCTACCTGGGTTACGGCTTCAAACGTGGTACCATTCAGGGAGCGTTCTACCACGAAGTAGGCGCTGTTGCGCTCCGACGAGGTAACCCAGTTCAGCTGTACCGTGGCGCCGGTAGCCTTGGCCGTGAAGCTCACCAGCTCTACGGGCAGTGGGTTGTCCACGGTGTTGGTAGAAGCCAGGGAGAAGTAGGTTTCGCCCACGATGGTGGTAGCGCCCGACACGGCGTATCCAGCCGGAGCAGCGGGCGAGAACACCCCCGAACCACCCGCGTTGGACCAGGGGCCCGTAGCGGTGGTAGCCCGGGCAATGCGCAGGTTACCGGGTACGTTCACGCCTTCGTCGGTACGGACGTTGGTGTTAAAGCTCAGCCGCACGGTGGGGCTGGTGATGGTGCCCGACAGCAGGTTGATGCGGTAGTAGCGGGTACGCGAGAGGTTGGCCAGGCCCGAGCCCGTGACGAAGGAGCCAGTAGGGGCTGTATTAAACATTTCTACCAGCACCACGGCGTTCGAGCCGCTAGCCTGCCGGATGGTAACCGGGCGGTAATACTCGGCGTTACCCACCGGGAAGCTGCGCGAGGCGTCGGCCGTATTGGGGAAGCTGATGGCCAGCTTGCCGAAAACGAAGGCAGACTGACTTTCCCCCACCACGGGCTGAATAGCCGTATTTGTGAGGGACAGCGTGTTGGTACCCGTTACGATGTTGCCGTTGTCGAGATTGAGCAGGTAAGAAACCGATGCGCTCTGCGCCAGGGTCAGAATCCCACTACCCGACTTGTAAACCTGATAGAACTGGGTGGGCACCGTACCGGCTACGGAGCGGTTACTGTTGCTCAGGAAGCGCACCGTGCTCGTACCACCGGTGTAGGTGGCCGAGTTCAGCCAGTTTCCCTGCAGTAGAATTTCTCCGCTGCCTCCGGCAAAGCTGCCCACGGTATTGGCAAAGTTGCCGTCCAGAGTGAGCTGATTTGCATTGGCCGTATATACGCCCGCATTAGTAAGCGTGCCCGTCACCGACATGGCGCCGTTGCTGGCGCTGAAGTTGCCCGATGTCGTCAGGTTCTGTCCCACGGTTACGGTACCCGTCTGGCCTGTCCCGTTGAAGGTGCCCGAGTTCACGAGGCTGGTTGCGACCTGCAGCGCCCCGGCATTCGAAGTGAAAGTGCCGGAGTTGGTGAGGGACGCTCCCGTGCTGATGTTGCCCACGCCAGCGGTAATGGTGCCGGCATTCACAATGGCTCCGGTAACCGTGGTTTTACCCGTGCCCAGGGTGAGCGTCCCCCCCGACTGGTTGCTCAGGGTATACGCAATAGTCAGGTTGCCATTGCCCAGGTTGATGTTCCCGCTATTGGTCAGCGACTTTGTGGTGCTGAGCAGGGTAACGTCGATGTTGCTGTTATTGGTAACGGTGGTTGAGGCGGCCACGTCGAAAGAGCCGTTGATTTGCAGGCTCTGGTTACCCAGCGACTTGGAAGTACCCGTACCCGAGAAGCTCAGGTTGTTGTACACCGAGCGGGGCGGCAGCGTCACGATAGTACCATTGTAATCGACGGTACCGCCCGTGCTGCTGGTGAAGGCCGTGAAGTTACCGGCCGGGAACGTAGAGGAATTGATAACCAGCGTCCCGGTACCCGTCACCACGCCAAAGTTGTTGGCCGTAAAACCGGCCACGTTCAGCGTACCATTCAGCACCAGGGAGGAAGCTCCCCGTCCTGGCCCGTTGGTATTGATCAGGTGCGTGGGCAGAATAACTACCGGGTTGGCAGCCGAGGGGAACGTGGTAGGCAGCGGCGAAGAGTCCGAGCCGTCAGCATTGAAGGTCCAGGAAGTAGAAGCATCCCAGTTGGCGCCGGAGCCCGTTTGCGTGGCGTTGCGGCTATAGTAGGTTTTAACCGCACCAAACTCGCTCGGAGCCCCCGCCGTGTAGTCCCCGTCCACGTAGTTCACGCCGGTCAGGGTTATGGTGTTGTTGCCCGTATTTATTGCCCCAGCAATGCCGTTCTGTGGTACCCATGCATTCGTTAGGTAGCGACCGGCAAAGAAGTTGGGTTCTGGGCTTGTCGCTGGAGCCACCGGAACTGGCACATCCGTCTGCTGGTAGGTATACTGCTGCGTAACGGTGGGGTTGCTCAGGCCCGTGCTGCTCACGCGCCAGTAGTAGTTTAGCTCCAGGTTGGAAGCATCCGTGGTGGAAGGATGCTTCACGTTCACAGGGTTTACCGTGATAGTACCGGCCGCGCCGTTGCTAGTTAGGTTGAAGCTGGCGGGCGTGAACTTGGAGACTGTGCCTACCGGGAACACGAAGGAGCCGGCGCCACTGGCAAAGGCTTTTTCCACGCCAGCATCGGCCACAATCCCGTTGGTACGGATAAAGCGCGTGGTGGTGGCAGCGGTAGTGGCGGCGCCTGCAATAGCAGTGCTGCTGGTGTTGGTCAGCTTCAGCAGGTTGGAGCCGATGCTCAGGATACCGTTGGTGAAGGTGAGTACCCCATCAATTTGCTGAGCGGCCAGGGTAGTAGCGCCCAGGCTGTTGTTGAGCTCCAGGTTGCCGAAGATACCGGCCCCGCTGCCCCCGATGTTCTGGTTGGCCGTGCCCTCCAGCACTATTTTACCCGTGCCGCTGTGCTTGGCGGAGTTTACCACGTTGCCCAGGGCCTTGATGGTGTTGCCCCCGTCGTTCAGCGTGCCTACAATCAGGGAGAAAGTCCCGTTCACGAGCAAGGCGGAATTTGGCTGCAGGGTTACTTGGCCGTTGGTGAAGGTATTGTTTACCGTCAGGTTGCTGAACACCGTCAGGTTGGCCGTGGTGCCAGCTACCAGCTGACTGGCCGTGCTGCCATTCAAAGTAGTGGTTTGCGTAGTAGAGCCCACGCGGTAGCCGCCGCCCGTGATAGAGGTACTGGCCGAGCCATTACCGTTGCTGAAGCTACCGGCTACCGATACATCAAAGCCGTTGGCGTTGAAAACGGAGTTGCTGTTGCCAATGCTGAAGTTGCCTCCCAGAATCAAGGGGTTCTGCACCAGCGTACCTGTGGTGGCGCTGCCGACCGGGGCACTGGCCACCGTCAGGCTGTACAGCGGGATGGTCGTGTCCACGTTCAGGTTTACGGTGCCGATGCCCGCCGTGCTGCCCAGGATGATTTCTCCCCCGGTTACGCTGCTGGCAGCTGGGTGCAGGTACAAGTCGGCAATAACGCCGCCATTGTTGTTGGTGCGGTGCAGCGTGAGCGTACCGCCCGACATAGTGAATGAGCTGTTGGTGTTCAGCACCTCAAACTGCGCCCGGGTACTGCTGGTAGAGCCGTAGCCTTTCACGAGTACCGCCCCCCCGCTTTGCGAGTAGGCCAGGGCCCCCTGGGTGGTCGTGAGGGGACGCCGGATCTGACCGTTTACGTTCAGGGTACCGGCGCCAACCGCAATTTCCGGCTCCGTAGCGCTGGAGTACTCAATGGTGTTGTCGGTAGCCGCCGCCTGGTCGCCCACGTTGAGCGTGCCCAGTAGTGAAGCCAGGCGGCCCGCCAGCAGCAGGTTGCCGCCGGTGGCTACGTTGAGCGTAGCGCCGGCGCCGTTCACCTGCAGGCCCGCCGTGCTGCCCACGGTGTAGTTGCCCGTGTTGACTTTCACGGTCCCGTTGACTTTGGCGAAGCTGAAGGTACCATTCGTCAGCACCAGCCAGTTGTCGGTGGTAGGTACGGTGAGGGCGCCAGCCACGTCAAGCGTCAGCGTGGGGGTGCGGGAAGCACCTTTATTTACGGTGAGCGTGTTGAAAGTAGTGGTGGTGCCCGTGCCCGTTATCTTGGCATCGGCCTCGTTCACAAAAGTTACATTCACCCGGCCGGTGCTGCCCGTAGGGGCCAGCGTAAACGTGCCGTTGTTGGTCACGCCGCCACCAATCTGCAGCGTGTTGGTGGTAGCACCGTTGCTGATGCCGAAGGAAGCCCCCGTACCGACCAGCACGTCTTTGCCCACTACTACGCTACGCGCCCCGGTGCCGTAGAACAGGCTGCCCAGCTGCTGATCAATTTTACCGTCGATGATCAGGTTGCCGGCTACACCCGCATTCAGGACGGCCGTGCCGGTGAAGCCCGTGCGCGTACCACCCCGCAAATCGTTGTAGATGCGCAAGTCCAGGGCGGGCAGCGTGAGGGTAAGGCCACTGCCGGAGTTCAGCACCAGGTTGTAGTAAGAGCTGAGCGTCTGGCTAGTGAAAGAGGTCAGAGGGATGCTGAAGGCAGTGCCGGTGGTGTAATACTCCACGGTGCCGCCCTGCTCGCCCAGGAAGCTGCCAAAGTCGCCGCCGGGAAACTGAGCCAAGGCGGTAGCGGAGGAAATGCGCAGCGTGCCTGAGCCGTTTACTTTGGCTTCGGGCAGCGCCCCAAAGTTGTGCCCGGTAGTGGTGCCCAGGTCCACTACACCGGTGTTGTCGATTTGCAGGCTGCCCGCACGGGTAGCGTTGGTGGTAACCGTTACGGTACGGCTGTTGCCCACGAAGGCGGGGTTGCCGGCTCCGGGAAAGGTGCCGGTATTCACGGCCGAGTTGTAGCCGACCGTCGACCAGGTAGACGCCTGGTTCCAGGGGCCGTTGCTGATGCTGTAGTACTTGGTGATGGCGCCGAAAGCACCGGTTTCACCCGCCGTAAACTCCCCGCTGGCGGGCACCGACGCAAAGTTGATGACAAACTGCGTGGTGCCTTCCACTACCTGGTTCACGTCAACCGTTCTTTCCCAGGTGGCGGTAGTCGGGTCGTAGTAGGCGGGGATGTAGCTGGAAATGGTACCCGTAGTCAAGCTGTTGTAGCCCGTGAAGCTCTGGTCCGTCATGAGCATCTGGCCCACGGGCAGCACGAAGTCGGAGTTGGTTACCTTCCAGTAGTAGCGCAACAGGTTGCTGCTGGTGGCAAAGGGGTTTGCTGTTTTCACCGGGGCCACGGTAATCTTGCCGTAGCGGGAAGGCGCAGCCGTCAGGTTGATAACAGCCGGCGTGTAGTAGTTGGCCGTCACGTTGCTGACCGTAATCTGCGTGCCCACGGGAAACACGAAGGCTTCGGAAGGCCCGAAGGCGCCGTAGGTTTTGCGGATGCCCCCGTCGCTCTGGTTACCGCTCGTCCGAATCATGCGGTTTTGCGAGAAGCCTCCGGTGCCCGCCGCAATGGCGTCGTTGCTGACGGAGGTAATCGACAGACGCTGGGTGTTGATATCCAGCAGGTGGTTGCTGTTTAGGGTGAGCTTGCCACTCACGGTTTGCGCGGCGCTTAGCGAGGCCGCTACGGCGCCCGCTGCCAGGGTGCTGTTGTTGATGATCAGGTTGCCAAACACGCCCGAACCATCCCCACCCAGCGTTTGCAGCGCGGTACCGGCCAGGGTGATGCTGCCCGTAGTGGTGCCGCTGCTGGTGTGCGTGGCCGAGTTGATAATGTTGCCTTGCACCGTCAGCGTTTTGCCGGCGTCATCAAGGACGCCGTTGCTGAGGGTGAGCAGGCTTCGTACCAGGAAAGGCGACGTACCGGCCAGCTGCACGGTGCCGTTGGCTTTGTCCATGAGCAGGTTGTTCAACCCGCTGGTGATGGTGCCGTTGTTGGAAAAAGCCTGGTCCTGGCTGCCCGTGAAGCGCGTGGTGTTGGCACCCGGCGTGTACACCGTACCCGAGGCAATGGTAAAGTCGCCCTGTACCGTCACATCCAGGTCGTTGGCCAGGAGCGTAGGCGTATTCGAGCCACTCAGGGTGAGGTCGTTTAGCACCACCAGAGGCCGCGCAATATTAGCTGACTCAATACCAGCCGCAAGCGAAACCACGGTGGAAGTTCTGCCAGCCAATGGTTTGGTAATGTTCAGGTTCCAGAAAGGAGCTGTGCTGGAGATTTTGAAAAGCTGATCCTTCCGGTTGGTTTCTCCCGGCAGCATAACATTTACGTTACCCCCGGTCACGGAATAGTTGGTAGCCTGCACGCCAATTTCAATACCGGTATTCTTGCCTGGGCCACTCGATTCGGTATCCTTCAAGTTAATCGTCCCACCGCTCATGGTGAAGGACTGCGTGGGATAAGGAAC
The DNA here is from genome assembly GCF_008271285.1 of Hymenobacter lutimineralis. Classification (NCBI taxonomy): domain Bacteria; kingdom Pseudomonadati; phylum Bacteroidota; class Cytophagia; order Cytophagales; family Hymenobacteraceae; genus Hymenobacter; species Hymenobacter lutimineralis. The sequence goes on from NZ_VTHL01000008.1 coordinate 98,952, forward strand.
CGAAAACCGCGCAAACCCTTGTTGGTTGTTTAGCTGCGCGCCGCTATCCTGTAGGTTGAAAACCCCTCCACTGATGGTAAAGCTACCCAGCGGAGTTCCCGTTTTTACTGGGCTGAACTTTTCTACCGTCATGGTGCCACCTTCAATCAGGTAGCTGCCTTGGTCGCCGATTACAGAGCCGTCATTGCCGGTTGAGGTGAAGCTGCCAGCCGAAATCCGAAAAAGCCCTTCGCTAATCAGGCCACCTTTCACAGCGCTGGCCACCGTCACGGTGGCCCCATCTACCCACAGGCCGGCGCTGGCCGGAATGGTATAGCCGTCGTTGCCGTTGGTGGCATTTACGAAGTTCACAGTGATGTTGCTGGAAAGACGTAGAGTACCCTTATCCAGAATAATAATGTTGCCGCTGGTGGCATTCAGCGAAAACAGCCCGGCCGAAGCCGCTACAATGCGCTGCACAAACTGCGAGCTGGTGCCTTTGCTGACGGTAATGGCGTTCAGGGTAGTAGTGCCGTTGGCCGTCAGCGTCCGGTCGTTGGTGCCCGTGAAGGTGATGTTGGTGGTGCTGGTAACCTTGCGGCCCCCACTCAACCCGTTGGTATAGTAGAATACGATGGAGCCGCCACTGGCTACGGTAATGTTGCCGCTGGCCGTCACGGTGCTGGTTGCGTTGCCCGTTTGGTTGGAGCGCCAGGAGGTGCCGGTGCCCACGGTCACGTCGCCGTTGGTCGTCAGGGCCGCGCCGTTGCCCATGGTGAAGCTCAGGGTCCCGGTACCCGTCCGCGAGAGGGTTAGCGCACCGTTCAGGGTGAGGGTGCTGTTAAGCACCATGTTCCGGTTGGTGGCCAACGTGTTCAGCAGGCGCAACTCATTGTACTGCCCGCTGGCGGGCGTCGGCAGCACGGCGTTGTCGACCAGGTTGTAGTACTCCACAATGCCGGTATTGGCATCGTCGAAGTTGTTGGTAGTCACTACCGGAAAGCTTGTCGACGACAGCCGCAGCGTGCCCTGTCCCGACAAAGAAGGCAGCGTTTGGGTAAACTGGCTGGTGCCCATATCCAGTACCCCACCCTTTTCAATCGTCACGGCCAGGTTGGAGCTGCTGATGTTGGCCGTCATGGTCACGGTATAGCCGTTGAGGATCAGCACCGCATCGTTGGCACCAGGTACCACGTTGCTCGGGTTTACCGAAGTGGAGCCGCTGGGGTCCGTAGTCCAGGTGGCAGCGTTGTCCCAGTTGCCCGTAGTACCCCCACCCGTGAAGGTGTAGTACGTGGCAGCTCTGGCGAGCGTGCTACCTAGTAAGAGAAGAAAAAGCGTAACAAGTTGTTTCATGAGCAGCTAATATGGATTGAAGCAGGTTGGTGTTAAACGAGGCGATTAGCAAAGCAAGTTCCGCAATTTCCTTCAATTTAGCATATTACCTCAAATCACCGCATCAACTTCCGAAACAAATTATCCATAACTCAATTGTGGCTTTTTGACTAATCCAAGGAGGATTTCCAGCTTTCTATACCCGTTTTCCTTCCGGCTGGTGTCCCCAGCATATTCAATTTATTATCAACAAATAAATTTGATTAATACAATTTATTGCAAAAAGCGTCGTCCGGTGCATTCTTCGCCGGCCAACTCCGCCGCCGGGTATGGATTTCCCAATTTTCAGGATACATTTGCCAGCTAATTGCCCCGTCGTGCCCCGGCCGCAGGGGCTTCGTTCCGCCGCCAACGCTACCGCATGGACCAGAACATACCGCAGGTTATCCAAACGGTTCCTCTTCAGTACTACGTTTTCTTCGCCGCCGCCCTGTTTTCCATCGGGGTGCTGGGCGTCCTCACGCGGCGCAATGCCATCATCATCTTCATGTGCGTGGAGCTGATGCTGAATGCCGTAAACGTGCTGCTGACGGCCTTCTCGGCCTACCGCGCCGACCCCAACGGGCAGGTATTCGTGTTCTTCATCATGGCCGTGGCCGCCGCCGAGGTGGCGGTCGGGCTGGCCATCATCGTGATGATCTACCGCAACCTGCAGAATACCGACGTTAATCTGCTCAACCGCCTGAAGTTCTAGTTTTGGGTCTTGGGGGCTTGGGGTCTTAGGGGCTTGGTTTTTTTGTTCAGTTGAACAAGTTAAACCAACGAAACCTAAGCCCCAAGTCCCTGAGTCCCCAGTCCCTGACTATATGCAAGAAACTGTAATCCCCGCTGCCGGCGCGCCGTACTCCACGTTTCTGTACGTGCTTATTCCGCTGCTGCCGTTTTTGGGCTTTCTGATCAACGGGCTGCTCAACCGCAAGCTCTCGGGCACGGTGGCCGGCGCCATCAGCAGCCTGGCGGTGCTGGGCTCGTTCGCCATTTCGGTGTTCCTGTTCCTGAACTTCCAGTACCAGTACACCGTCACGCTGTTCGACTGGATTTCGGTCGGCTCGATGCAGATTCCCTTCTCCTACCAGATCGACCAGCTCAGCCTGATTATGCTGCTGCTCGTGACGGGCGTGGGCTTCCTGATTCACGTCTACAGCATCGGCTACATGCACCACGATGAGAACGTGGGCAAGTTTTTCGCCTTCCTGAACCTGTTCGTGTTCAGCATGCTGGTGCTGGTGCTGGGCGCCAACTTCGTGATTCTGTTCATCGGCTGGGAAGGCGTGGGGCTGTGCTCCTACCTGCTCATCGGTTTCTGGAACAAGAACACCGCCTACAACAACGCCGCCAAGAAAGCCTTCATCATCAACCGCGTGGGTGACCTGGGCTTCCTGCTCGGCATCTTCCTGATCTACCTGACCTTCGACTCGGTGCAGTACGCTGAGGTATTCCAGAAAGCATCAACGATGCAGATTGGCGCGGGCGTGGTAACGGCCATTACGTTGCTGCTGTTCGTGGGCGCTACCGGCAAATCGGCCCAGTTGCCGCTCTACACCTGGCTGCCCGACGCCATGGCCGGCCCCACCCCGGTTTCGGCCCTTATTCACGCTGCCACCATGGTAACGGCCGGTATCTACATGATTCTGCGTGCCAACGTGCTCTTCACGCTGGCCCCCGATACCCTCGAAGTTATTGCCATCATCGGCGCGGCTACCGCCCTGTTTGCGGCCACCATCGGCCTGGCGCAGAACGACATCAAGAAGGTGCTGGCGTACTCCACCGTTTCGCAGCTGGGCTACATGTTCCTGGCTTTGGGCGTGATGGGCTACAGCACTTCCCTGTTCCACGTACTCACCCACGCCTTCTTCAAGGCGCTGATGTTCCTGGGCGCGGGCTCCGTGATTCACGCCATGAGCAACGAGCAGGACATGCGCCGCATGGGTGGCCTGCGCAAGGCCCTGCCCATTACATTCATCACCTTCTTCATAGGCTGCCTGGCTATTGCCGGCATCCCGCCCTTCTCGGGCTTCTTCTCGAAAGACGAAATTCTGCTGCACGCCTTCGAGCACAGCAAAGTGCTGTACGCGGTGGGCTTGTTCACGGCCTTCCTAACGGCCTTCTACATGTTCCGCCTGCTGTTCCTCACCTTCTTCGGCGAGTTCCGCGGCACCGAGGAGCAGAAGCACCACCTGCACGAGTCGCCGGCCTCAATGACGCTGCCGCTCATCGTGCTAGCCATTCTGGCGGCCGTGGGTGGTTTCATGAACGCGCCCTTCTTCCTGGGTGAGGAAAACGCCTACCTCTCCAACTTCCTCGCGCCGCTGTTCACCTACTCCAAGCAGCTGAACCCGGCCGCCTTCGGCGTGCACGCCGACCACGCCACTGAACTCATGCTCATCGGCCTCTCGGTGGGCGCAGGTGTGCTAGGCATCATCCTAGCCTACGTACAGTACGTGAGCCGCGGGGTGCGCCCGGTGGAAGACGGCCAGTCGCGCAACTTCCTCGAAAACCTGATCTACCACAAATACTACATCGACGAGCTGTACAACGCCCTGATTGTGCGTCCCATCATGTGGCTTTCGCGCGGCCTGTTCCGCTACGTGGAAAACGGCGTCATCGACCCCATCGTGAACGGCTTCGGCCGCCTGACCATGGGTGGGGGCCAGCTCCTGCGCTACGTGCAAACCGGCTCCGTTGAAACCTACCTCATCCTGATGGTGGTGGGTATCGTGCTGGTGATGGCGCTGAACTTTGTAAAGCTTTAGAGGAGACGAAACCTAATGAAGAGTACGCTGCTATTTCTTGGTGATCTGGGGGGCATTGAGTTACTACTGATGCTGGTTGTGCTACCTGGAATCTGTATTCTTCATTTCCTTCCTTCCATTCTAGGCCGTAAGCGCCCTGATGCTTTAATGATCTTTCTGATCAACCTGCTTGCAGGATGGTCAATTATCGGCTGGTTTGTTGCGCTATACCTTGCCTTGCGCAACGCTCCGGTTTCGAACCCCTTCTCATCTTCTCCCGCTTTCGCCAGCGTTGCGGCTCCTGCTGTTTCAGTAGCAGATGAGCTAGCCAAGCTGCGTGACTTGCGCGACCAAGGCGTCCTGACGCCTGAAGAATTTGAGCGCCAAAAGAACAATTTGATTAGCTAATGCTGACTGTCCTTCTTCTACTCTGGCCCGTGGCGGCCGCCCTGCTGCTGCACTTCTTCAAAGGCCGTGCGGCCCGGGTTCCGGCGCTGGGCGCAGCCCTGGTTGAATTTGCGCTGGCCGCCTACGCGGCCTTCACCTTCAACGCCAACAACACCGGCCAATTCAGCTACAACCTGAACTGGATTCCCTCGGCCGGTATTCAGTTTGCGGTGGGCATGGACGGGCTGAGCCTCTTACTGGTGCTACTGACGGCCCTGTTGGTGCCCATTATTCTGCTGAGCGCCTTCCGTCGCAACTTCGAGAACGAGTCGGTGTTCTATGCGCTGGTCTTGTTCATGCAAACCGGCCTGATTGGCGTATTCACGGCCCAGGATGCCTTCCTGTTCTACTTCATGTGGGAAGTAGCCCTGATTCCGATTTACTTCCTGGCCGGCGTGTGGGGCGGCGTAAACCGGGCCCGCGTTACGTTCAAGTTCTTTCTGTACACCATTATCGGCTCGCTGTTCATGCTGGCCGGCTTCGTGTACCTCTATTTCCAGACTGGTCCCTCAGCTGATGGCCTCTCGGCGCACAACTCGGCCCTCACCTCGTTCTACAGTCTGAACCTGCCGGTCGACACCCAGCTGTGGGTATTCTGGCTGATTTTCGCGGCCTTCGCCGTGAAGATGCCCATCTTCCCCTTCCACACCTGGCAGCCCGATACCTACACCGAGGCCCCGGCCCCGGCCACCATGCTGCTCTCGGGCATCATGCTGAAAATGGGCATCTACGGCTGTATGCGCTGGCTAATTCCGGTCGTGCCGCTGGGGACTGACGCCTGGCAAAACCTGGTGCTCATCCTGGCCATCATCGGCATCATCTACGGGGCCATCATTGCCATCCGCCAGCAGGACGTGAAGCGCCTCATTGCCTACTCCTCCCTCTCCCACGTGGGGCTGATGATTGCCGGCGTATTCTCCCTTACCCAGATGGGCATGCAGGGCGCCAGTATTCAGATGCTGGCCCACGGCGTGAACGTGGTGGGCATGTTCTTCATTGCCGACGCCATTGAGCGCCGCACCGGCACCCGCAACATTGCCGACCTGGGCGGCCTCACCCGCAAAGCCCCCGTGCTTACGGTGTGCTTCCTGGTGCTGCTGCTGGGCACGGTGGCCCTGCCCCTCACCAACGGCTTCGTGGGCGAGTTCCTGCTGCTGGCGGGCGTGTACCAGTTTAACGCTTGGATGGGCGCAGTAGCCGGCGTTACCATCATTCTGGGCGCTGTGTACCTACTGCGCATGTTCCAGCGCGTGATGCTCGGCCCCGACTCCTCGTTCACCGAAACTTTCACCGACCTCACCGGCGCCGAGCTGGCCCTGCTGGTGCCGCTCATTGTGCTATTGTTCTGGATTGGCCTGTTCCCCAATACCTTCCTACACCTGTCGGAAGGCAGCGTGCTGAACATTCTGAACGAGGTAGTAAAACGCTAAACTGTGAGTGGTCTGCGGCTTCGGCCGTGGCAGCTACATTCTCTGCTAATGAATTCCATCATTCTACTTTCCGTTCTGGGCCTCGGCAACCTGTTCCTCGGGTTCCGCCGCTCCAACCGGCTGCTCCTGCCCGTGATGATGCTCATCCTGGGCGTGGTGCTAACGGTGAACTTCATCGACTGGAACCAGGGTGCGCAGTCGTTCTTCAACGGCATGCTCACCATCGACAACTTCTCGGTAGCCTTCACGGGCATTGTGCTGCTCACGGCCCTGGTGCTGGTGCCGTTCTCCCAGAAGTACGTGCTCGACGGGGAAGCCAACCTGGCTGAATATTACTCCCTGCTGCTGTTTTCGCTGGTGGGGGCCATCATGCTGGTGAGCTACAACCACCTGCTGATGCTGTTCCTGGGCATTGAAATCCTGAGCGTGGCCATGTATGTGCTGGCCGGCTCCGACAAGCGCAACCTGCGCTCCAACGAAGCCGCCCTCAAGTACTTCCTGATGGGTGCTTTCTTCACCGGCATTCTGCTCTTCGGCATGGCCCTGCTGTACGGCGCTACCGGCACCTTCGAGCTCAGCCAGATCAGCGCCGCCGTGCAGAACCCGGTGAATGCCTCGCTCACGCCCATGCTCTACATCGGCATGCTGCTGATGCTGATTGGCATCGGCTTCAAAGTATCGGCCGCGCCCTTCCACTTCTGGACGCCCGACGTGTACGAGGGTACGCCCACGTTCTTTGCGGCCTTCATGAGCACCGTGGTGAAAACCGCTGGTTTTGCCGCTTTCCTGAAGCTGCTGGTACAGGCCTTTCCGGCGGCTTCGGCCCAGGGTATCTGGCTGCCCACGCTCACGGCCATGTGCGTACTCACGCTGCTCATCGGCAACGTGGGCGCAGTAGCCCAAACCAGCATCAAGCGGATGCTGGCTTACTCCAGCATCTCCCACGCCGGCTACCTGCTGATTGCGTTGGTAGCCTACAACGGCCAGCTGGAAGGTGCTTCCGCCAACGGCATTCTGTTCTATTCTCTGGCTTACTCAGTAGCCACCGTAGCCGCCTTCGGGGTAGTGAAGCTGGTGGCCGATGCCCGCATGCGCGAGGATTACAACGGACTCAATGGCCTGGCCAAAACGAACCCGCTGCTGGCGTTTTCCCTCACGGTGTCCATGCTGAGCCTGGCAGGTATTCCGCTCACGGGCGGCTTCTTTGGCAAGTTCTTCATCTTCTCGGCCGCCGTGGAGAATGGCTACATCGGCCTCGTGGTGTTTGCCGTGGTGATGTCGATGGTGAGCATTTATTACTACCTGCGCCCCATCATTGCCATGTACATGCGCGACGCGGAAGACGAAACGACGGCCACTCCGGTGCCCGTTACCACCTTCCAATCCGGCGCCCTGCTGCTGCTGGCGGCTCTCACCGTGCTGCTGGGCGTACTACCCGGCCTGGTAGCCGGCGTGCTGTAAGCCATTTTTGCGCGTACCACTCGCTTTTGCTAAAGGATGCCTCTGCCGCCCGGTAGGGGCATTTTTCATGAACCACTCCTGAGGCACCGGCAAATGGGTACTACCTCGCGCTGCCGCTTCACCCTACTGTTGTAGCCTTTTCGCAGAGGTACGTAGGGTGTAGCAGGGCTGGTTGAAGGCAGATTTTAGGAGAATCGGCCTATACTTGTGGCTGATTTTCCGCTACTGTTCCTGCTTGCTATGAAACGCTTCCCTGCTCTGGCGCTTTTGCTTGGCATCCCACTGCTGGGCGCCGCACAGGCTCCTGCCCCGCCCCTCAGCCTCCCTGAGCAAAGCTTCGAAGTGTTCTGGCAGGCTTTCCGCGACCATTACGCCTTCTTCCCCCTCAAGCAGGTAGACTGGGACGCCACGTACCGCACCTACCGCCCCCGCATTACGGCCCAGACGCCCGAGGACTCTTTGGTGCAGGTACTCAGCCGCATGGTCGAACCGCTGCACGACGGGCACATCACCATCAGCCGGGGCGAAACCATCCTGTTCAAGGGAGAAAGCCGGCGCAACGCGTTTAAACAGACGTTCAAGGCGGTGCAGCCGGAGTTCTGGCGCGTGGCCGGGCAGCAGCTGCAAGCCGCCGGTTTCGGGCCGCTCAAGGTCCTGGGACCTGATTTCAAAGGCAAGAAGCCTGTCTATTTCAGCCGCAGCGGGACCATTGGCTACCTGCACCTCACCCGCAACTTCGCCGATATCACCGGGGCCATTGGCACCGACAAGCAAGAGAAAAAAGATCAGCAGCGGCTGGAAAAGCTATTTTCGCAGGCCCTCAGCCAGCTGGCCTCCTGCCAGGTACTGGTGCTAGACGTGCGCGACAACGGCGGGGGCCACAGCGGCGTGCAGCTGGCCGGCCACTTCGCGCCGGAGCGGGTGCTGACAAGCTACAAAGCCTTGCGCCGGCCAGGTGGCTACGAGCAATTCACGGAGCCGCAGCCCGTATACGTGACGCCCGCTGCCGGCCGGCGCTTTGCTGGCCCGGTGCTGCTGCTCACCTCCGACCAGACTGCCAGCGCCGCCGAGGACCTGACGCTGGCTCTTACCAGTCTGCCCCAGGTAACGCAGGTGGGCATGGCCACCAAAGGTATGCTCTCGGATATGCACAGTGTACACCTGCCCAACGGCCTAGACGTGACGCTTTCCAACCAGCGCTACACCACCCCTACCGGCCAGGTGCTGGAGGATGTGGGCGTGCAGCCCGACATAGCAGTAGCCAACACCCTGCCGGAGCTTGAGCAGCAGCGCGACGCCGTGCTGACCAAAGCGCTGGAGCTGGCCCGGCAGCAGCTGCGCCAACCCTGACCCTTATACCCGGCGCATCACGGCGCTCAGCTCATCGGCGTACATCACGGCCTCGTCGCCGAACGGTTCTTCGCCCCGGAATTTCTGGAGTAGCCGGGCGGTGGTGATGATGTCCTTCTGGCAGTAATGCACGATGCGCGGCAGGTCATTGTCGGTGTAGTACACGCGGGCTACATCGGCGCCGGTTATGTCGTCTTTGGGCGTGGGAATGCCAAACATGGCCGCCAGCAGCGCCAATGAAGTATAGGATTTCCGGTCGCCAAACTTCCAGAGCTCCATGGTATCGAGGTGGTTGATTTCCCAGGGCTTTTTGCCGGCCACGTCGAGCTGAGGCGGCAGCTGCAGGCCGTTGATAAGCAGGCGGCGGCCCAGGTAGGGAAAGTCGAATTCCTTGCCGTTGTGGGCGCAGAGCAGGTAGTTGGGCTTGCGGGCCAGCAAGGCGGCAAACTCGCGCAGCATGGCCTTTTCGTCGTGGTCAGCGAAGCTTTTCACCCGGAAGCGCCACCGTTCCTCCTGCTTGTCAAAGAAAAAACAGCCCACCGAAATGCACACAACCTTGCCGAACTCAGCGTAGATGCCGGCCTGCTCAAACAAGCTGGTGGCGTGCAGGTGGTCGGGCAGGGGTTCCACGTCGGCGGCGCTGGAGTGCCAGCCTTTCTCGCGGCGCAGGGCGTGGCACTTATGCTCCCAGAGCAGCTGCAGCATGTCATTTAGCTCGTCGTGGCAGCCTACGCAGGGCACGGTTTCAATATCGAGAACGAAAACCTGTTCGAGAGAAACCTTGTGTAAAATCTGCATAACCGGCGGCGCTACCTGAATGGGGATACCGAAGATAGGTTTTCCTGACAGAGAAGGGCAAAAAAAACCGCCGACTGACCCTGATTGGCCAGCCGGCGGGCGTTTGTTTTCATGGGAGGGCCGCAGTACAAAACTACGTGCCAGCTAAAGGCAGGGCAGGTATGCCACTGATTCGGAGTGCGCCTTACTGCGCACTCCGAAGCGGGTATGTCATGTAGACTGCGTCAGTGACTTGGGGCTTCACCGCTACGACCCGGATCCACTTGCGTTACTGACTCTACAAAGATGCAAACTACCTGCCGCCCTATCAATCACATGTTGATGTGAGGTAACTGTTGGGACTACAGCCACCCCGGGTTCTAGGTCAAGCCCTGGCGCAGGGCTTTGCTCACGGCTTCCGTCATGGAGCGCACGTGCAGCTTCTCGTAAATCTTCTTGATGTGGGAGCGAACAGTATCCAGGGAAATACCCCGATCGGCGGCAATCATCTTGTAGCTGTAGCCTTCCACCAGCAGGTTGAGCACTTCCTGCTCGCGGGCGCTCAGGTTGGCCGGCGAGTCTTCGGGCGGGGCGGCGGCTTTGGGCGGGGTGCGCGGAAAAAGCTTGAGCACCTGGCGGGCAATGGCCGGCGTCATGGGGGCGCCACCGGCCCGCACCTCGCTGATAGCGTCGAGCAGCTTGACGGGGGGAGTCTTCTTGAGCAGGTAGCCGTCGGCACCCGCGCAGATGGCCTCGAATACCCGGTCATTGTCCTCAAACACTGTCAGCATCACCACGCTCACGGTGGGCGACACGCCCTTGATGCGGCGCAGCCCTTCGATACCGGTCATACCCGGCATATCAATATCCATGAGTACTACATCGGGCCGGAGGCGGCTGATGTCGGCCTCGGTCTGGGTACAGTTGCCGAGGGCTCCGGCCAGTTCCAGGCCGGGGGTGCCGGCCAGCAGCTGGCTTAGACTGGCCCGTAGATCAGTATTGTCCTCGTAGATGAGGACCCGGGTATTTTTTTCCATAACGGTGGCACGAGGAGGGAATATAAAACAAGTAAAGATACCTGAACCCGCCGCCCATCCCACTCACACAATGATGTGACCAATGCCTGCTGAGCTTACGCCGCCTTCAAGGGCACGCTCAGCTCCAGCTTGGTGCCCTGGCCCGGGGCCGTTACAATGTCGAGCTGTCCGCGCAGGGCGGCGGCCCGGGCCCGCATATTCGTCAGGCCGTTGCCTCCGCCTTTGGCCGGGTCTTTCGGGTCGAAGCCCACGCCATTGTCTTCCACCGTCAGCGTAAGGCGGTTGTACTGGTAGTCGAGGTGAATGCGCGCCTCCTCGCACTGGGCATACTTTGCCAGGTTGTTGACGGACTCTTTGTAGAGTAGAAAAAACTCCCGGCGAGCCCGCATCTCCAGGCGCAGGCCCTGCACGTCGGGCGCTACAGTGAACGAGAAATCAATACCCCGGGCTTCCAGCACATCGGAGGCGAAAATGCGCATGCGCGAGAGAACGGCCTCCATGGAGTCGTGGGCGGGGTTGATGGCCCACACAATGTCATCCATGGAGTCGAGCATGCGGCGGGAGCTTTCACTGATCTGGTCGAGCAGCTGCGTGGCCTGCTCCGGGCGGTTCTGGTGCTGGTGGTTACGCGCCAGGGTGCTCAGAATGCCGATGCTGCTGAGCGTGGAGCCCATATCGTCGTGTAGGTCGCGGGCAATGTTGTGGCGCACCCGCTCCAGGGCCAGCAGCTGGCGCACCCGCACGCGGTAAGCCAGAAAGAGCAAGCCAATCAGCAGCCAGCTGGCCAGCACCCGAAACCACCACGTCTGGTACCAGGGCGGCGTCACCACTATTTTGAGCGTGGCCCCTTTCTGATTCCAGACCCCGTCGTTGTTGGCAGCCCGCACCTGAAACAGGTAAGTGCCGGGGTCGAGGTTGGTGTAGGTGGCCTCGTGGCGGGCCCCGGCTTCAATCCAGTCTTCGTCAAACCCGCGCAGGCGGTACATAAAGCTGTTTTTGGAAGGCAGCTGAAAGTTGAGGGCGGCAAACTCGATGGAGAAGAAGTTTTCGCGCGGCCCCAGGCGCAGGGTGCGCCGCTCGGTAATGGACGTATCGAGGCGCACCTGCTGGTTGAACTTGCGGAACCCGGTGAATACCACCGGCGGGGCGGTCTGGTTGACGGGCACGCCCCCAGGCCGAAACGTAATCAGCCCGGTGATGCCGCCGAAGTACAGCCGTCCGTCACTACCCGCCCACTGCGAGCCGGCGTTAAACTCATCCTGGGCCAGCCCGTCGCGCATGTCGTAGGTGCGGACCTGCAGCGTGGTGGGCGAAAAGTGGGCAATGCCCTTGTTGGTAGAAAGCCAGAGGTTGCCCTGGCGGTCAGGCAGCAGGGCGTATACCACATCGTTGGGCAGGCCCTGCGGCTCCCGGAACGTAGTGAACAGTCCTTTTTCGGCATCATCCAGCCGGTTTAGTCCCCCGCCTTCCGTGCCAATCCAAAGGGTACCGGCCCGGTCCTGCACAATGCCGCGGACAAAGTTGCTGCTGAGGGAGCGGGGCTGGCCGGGCACGTTGCGGTAGGGTTTGCAAAGGCCCGTGCGGGGGTCGAGCAGGCACAACCCTCCCCCACCCGTGCCCACCCATAAGCGGCCCTGCCGGTCGCGGAAGCTCATGCGAATGTAGTTGGTGCCAAAGCTGGCTTTGGGCGTCAGGGGCTTGTCGCGGTACACCGTGCTACGGCCCGTGTTGGGGTCGAACAGGTTTAGGCCGTTCTCGGTGCTTATCCAGAGCTGGCCCGTGGGGTCGAGGGCAATAGCGCGGATGGCGTTGTCGCTAAGGCTGGTGGGGTCGGCGGGGTTGTGGGCGAAATGCCGCACCTTGCCGGTGGCCGGGTCCAGGCAGTCCAGGCCGCTGCGCTGGGTGCCCACCCAGAGCTGGCCGCGGAGGTCGAAGCACAGCGCCCGGATAAAGTTTTCACTAAGGCTGTTGGCTGCCCCGGGCCGGTGCCGGTACTCCTGGCGCTGGCCGGTGGCCGGGTTGTAACAAACCAGGCCGCTTTCCTGCGTACCAGCCCACAAACGCCCGGATTTATCTTCACACACGGCCCACACGGGGTCGGGGCGCGGGGTAATGGGCACCGTGGTGAACGTAGCCGGCCGGGGCATGAAGGAGGCGACGCCCCCTTCCGTACCTACCCAAATCTGACCGTTACGGTCCTGGAACAGGGCCTGCACGGTATTTTCGGGAAGCATGTGCGGGCGCCCTAGTTGGGCGCGGTACGGAGCAAACGTGTTGCTGACCCGGTCGAGTTGGTGCAGGCCCTCGTCGGTACCTACCCATAGCCGGCCCTGGGTATCTTCTAGCACGCTGCGCACCGCGTCGCTGCTCAGGCTGCCTGCATGCCCGGGCTCGTGCCGATAAACCAGCTCTTCGTGGCCTTTGCTCAACGACAAAAAGCGAAGACCGTGTACTTCCGTACCCACCCACAAGCCATTGGCCTGATCAACGCACAAGGTCGTAATGCCGGAAGGTGCCTGCCAGTTGGGGCGGGCCTGTAGCTGGCCCGCCGCCACGTCCAGCCGGCTCAGCTGCCCGGCCCCGGTGCCTACCCATATCTGGCCCGCCGCATCCTGCGTGATAGCGCGCACGGAGTTCCGGCGCACATTCGCGGTGGTTGCAACAGGATGCTGAAACAGTTGGAAGCGGCCGGTTTTGGAGTCGAACCGGTGCAGACCGCCCTCGGTACCTGCCCATATCTGACCGATTCGGTCACAGAAAACGGCCCGGACGAAGTTGTCGGCCAGCGTGCCGGGCCGCCCATCCTCGTGCTTGAAAACCTGAAAGCGCCCGGTAATGGGGTTGTAGCGGTTGAGGCCACCCCCACCCGTGCCCACCCATAAAAAACCCTGTTTGTCCACGGCCATCGACAGCACAAAGTTGCTGCTCAGGCTGCCCTCCACTTGCGGGTCGTTGCGCAGCACTTTAAAGCTGGCTCCGTCGTAGCGGTTGAGGCCATCCTGAGTGCCCAGCCACAGAAAGCCGCGCGGGTCCTGGGCCATGCAGTACACGCTGTTTTCCGACAAGCCCTGCTCGGTGGTAAGGGTACGGAACGTGAGCGGCAAGGCCGGCTGAGCCGCAGCCGACATGGCCACGGCTAACAGGAATGACAGAAAAAAACCGAGAAAAAAACTACGCTTCATGTAGGCAGAGCCAGCCGGTTGATAGCAAACGCGGGGCAGGCCCTGCCAAATCTACTAAAATAGGTGCGTGCAGCCGAGCTACCGGATAAACTGCTACGCGGCGTTCAGCATTTGCCGATACAAGTAGTAGGAGTAGGCATAGGTAACAACCACTGTCACCAGCACGCCCGCCACCAGCACGGTGGTAGCTACCGGCGCCGACCAGAAGGCCAGGGCCGCGCTCAACAGCCCTACCCCAAAAAACAGGTAGCCCCCCACCCGGTGCGTCCGGGCCCAGATAATAGTCGACTCCAGGGCCCAGGGCGTGCGGATGCCCACAAAGTAGTTTTGGGGCACGGTAGTCAGGTAGTTGCCCAGCAGCGCGAAGAACAAGCCGAGTATCAGGGCCAGACCACTACCGGGAGGCGTGCCGGGGTGCTGGGCCACGTAGAGACTGTACAAACTCACGCCGCTGATCATAGCCAGCATAATAAACTGCAGCTTCTGGTAGTTCACACTCGTCGTCGTTAGGTGCTTTTTGGGGTCGAGACGGGGCAGGAACTGCAGCAGCGCGTACAAGCCCAGCGGCAAAGCCAGGCACAGCCACCACATGCTTTCTTTGGCCGTAAAGCCATTGGCCTCTCCATTCGCAGTAAAGTGAGTAGGAATCTGGGCTGGCAGCACATTCCAGCAATACGCCAGGTAGGCAGTGGGCAGCACCAGGGCAATCAGGGAAAGAATATGCCAGAGGGAGAAAGTCGTTTTCATAGGATTGGAGCTAGCTAAACGTTAGGATTTGAATTGCAGCAGCCAGCCCAGCAACTCATCCATCACCGTCATGTTGAGGGTGTAGAGCACAAACTGGCCCTGCTTTTCACTGGCCACCAGGTCGGCCTGGCGCAGCAAATCGAGGTGGTGGCTGATGGTGGGCTTGGAAAACTGAAAGGCGTCGGCAATTTCCCCGGCCGTGCAGGGCCGTTCGCGCAGCATCTCCAGGATAGCGCGGCGGGTAGGGTCGTTGAGGGCTTTGAAGAGGGCGTTCAAGAGCGGTTAGTTATTTAGGCAAATGTCTAACTATTTTTCGCTTGAGCAAATACCTTTGGCAATTATTTAGATATTTGTCTAAACACTCCGTTGCAGTCCATTCACGATGCGCATTTCTGTTTTATTTCTAACAGGGTTTCTCCTAGGCTTTGCGGGTTGTACTTCTGACTCAAGTAAGATTGAGCGGGAAGGCGAGCCAGCCATCTACACCACGGACGCCGATGACGAAGAGATGAACAGAGCAATGAGACAAGGTAAAGTCACATTGCCTGCGTTTCTACTCATGATAAGCAAGTCAGATTCAACCATCGCCAACTCAGCTATAAAAGTCCATTACGATGATGGGGCTCAACGAGAATACCTTTGGATAGGAAGCCTAAGTATAGAAAATGGCCAGTTGTATGGTGTTGTCGATAACAAACCGGAATTTACTAACCAAGTAGTAGCTGGGCAGCGCATTTTAGTAGATACGGCTACTGCCGTTGATTGGAATTACACCCAGAACAACCGCCTTTTTGGTGGCTATACGATTAAGCTTCTACGCAACAGGATGACTCCCGAGGAGAGAGCAGAATTTGACCAATCAACTGTTTTAACATTTGATACACCATAAACAAACGCGGCGCCTGATACATCAGGCGCCGCGTTTGTTTATGGTCATACGTTAACTGCGCCTGTACTGCTTTAGCAGTCGATCCAACTGCTCAGTGGCGCCGCTTAAACCTACCAGAGCAACTACCTCAAGCAGCTTCTGGGTTTGCCGATCTTTGATAATCAACAACTCAAATGACCCCGCCTTACCACTCGATACAGTATCAAGCGCAACTTGAATATGTCTCCAAGGAAAAAAACAAGCTTAGGAGTCCATAGACCGGCCCAAGTTTCAGCGCTGCCCTGGTATTTACCAGACTCAACACGCTTACCGCCCAGAGAGCAAGACCCACGAGCAGAGCGACAATCGTGACGGCTGTATTAAGCGGACTTTGGGTTCCGGCCCACACGGCTAGTACGAAGCTGATTGAGCCGATGAACAGCCCAAGAAACCCACCAGTCGGGGAATTGAGAAGAACGTGTGCATACTCCTTGGGCTCCACTGCTACTTCCCAACCACCGCCGTGGCAATGCTCAGCTCCTTGAGTTGAGCCTCGGAGATGGGCGAGGGCGAGTCAATCATGACGTCGCGGCCGGAGTTGTTTTTGGGGAAGGCAATGAAGTCCCGGATAGAGTCGGCGCCGCCGAAGAGCGAGCAGAGACGGTCGAAGCCGAAGGCAATGCCGCCGTGGGGCGGGGCGCCGTACTCGAAGGCGTCGAGCAGGAAGCCAAACTGGGCCTGCGCTTCCTCGGCCGAGAAGCCGAGCAGCTCAAACATGCGGGCCTGCACCGCGCGGTCGTGAATGCGGATGGAGCCGCCGCCCACTTCCACGCCGTTAATCACCATGTCGTAGGCATTGGCGCGCACCTCCCCTATCGTGTCGGGCGAGTCGAGCAGGGCAATGTCCTCAGGCTTGGGCGAGGTGAACGGGTGGTGCATGGCGAAGTAGCGGCCTTCCTCCTCAATGAACTCCAGCAGCGGGAAGTCAACCACCCACAGCGCCGAGAAGGTATTTTTGTCGCGCAAGCCCATGCGCTGGCCCATTTCCAGGCGTAGTTCGCTCAGGGCTTTGCGGGTCTTGTTCGGCTCCCCGGCCAAAATCAGCAGCAAGTCGCCGGGTTGGGCATTGAAGGCGGCTTTCCACTGCTGCAGTGCCTCCTGGGAGTAAAACTTGTCTACTGATGACTTCACCGAGCCATCCTGCTCCACGCGGGCATACACCAAACCGGTGGCGCCAATCTGCGGGCGCTTCACGAATTCCGTCAGCTCATCGAGCTGCTTACGGGTATACATGGCCGAGTTGTGCGCGTTGATGCCCACCACCAGGCCGGCGTTGTCGAACACGGGGAAGCCCTGGCCTTTCACCACGTCGTTGAGCTCCACAAACTTCATTTCGAAGCGGGTGTCGGGCTTGTCGTTGCCGTAATAGCGCATGGCATCGGCGTAGGTCATACGGGGCAGCTGGCCAATTTCGAGGTCCTTCACCTCTTTAAACAGGTACTGCACCAGCGCCTCGAAGGTGTTCAGGATATCTTCCTGCTCCACGAAGGCCATTTCGCAGTCAATCTGCGTGAACTCCGGCTGGCGGTCGGCACGCAGGTCCTCGTCGCGGAAGCACTTCACAATCTGGAAGTACCGGTCAAAGCCCGACACCATCAGCAGCTGCTTGAACGTCTGGGGGCTCTGGGGCAGGGCATAGAACTCGCCGGGGTTCATGCGGGAGGGCACCACAAAGTCGCGGGCCCCTTCGGGCGTGCTTTTGATGAGCACGGGCGTTTCCACTTCGATGAACTTCTGGCCGTCGAGAAAGCGGCGGGTGGCCTGGGCCACGCGGTGGCGCAGCATCAGGTTCTGACGCACGGGCGAGCGGCGCAGGTCGAGGTAGCGGTACTTCATCCGCAGGTCGTCGCCCCCGTCGGTTTCGTCTTCGATGAGGAAGGGCGGCAGCTTGGCGGGGTTGAGCACCTCCAGCTTTTCCACCCGGATTTCGATGCCGCCGGTGGGCATTTTGTCGTTTTTGGAGTAGCGCTCGGCTACTTTGCCGGTTACCTGCACCACAAACTCGCGGCCCAGCTCGCGGGCAGCGGCGCGCATCTCCTCGGCTTCCACGCCTTCTTCCAGGGTGAGCTGGGTGAGGCCGTACCGGTCGCGCAAGTCCACCCAGCTGATGCCGCCTTTGTCGCGGGTGCGCTGCACCCAGCCGCAAAGCGTGACGGTTAAACCAACGTGTTCGGGGCGAAGTTCGCCGCAGGTGTGCGTACGGAGCATAAACAAAAGGTGTTCTGATGAAAGAAGCCGGCGGGCCGGGCGCAAAGATAGAAGACCGGGCCGGGCCCGCCACACGCCGTCCCTGCTCCTGCTTGAATTTACGGCCGGCCCGCGTGCCGTTGGGCGGGCGCACGGTGGTGTTGGTTGAAAACCAGCGGCAGTTGATAGGTCTTTGGCTATGTTTGCCTGGCAGCCTGCCGCGGGTGTTTTCAGGCCCGGGCAATAGCGCCTCCGCTTGCTCTCACGCTCTCTTACAAAACACTTTTTCAGCTATGGAACTGGTTATCGACCACCTGTCCAAGACCTACCCCAACGGCACCAAGGCCCTCAACGACGTGAGCCTGCGCATTGCGCCCGGCATGTTTGGCCTGCTGGGGCCCAACGGTGCCGGCAAGTCCAGCCTAATGCGCACCATCTCCACCCTGCAGCAGGCCGATGCCGGCACCATTCAGCTGGGCGACATCGACGTGCTGCGGGAGCCGGAGCGCGTGCGTCAGGTGCTGGGCTACCTGCCTCAGGAGTTTGGCGTGTATCCCAAAATCACGGCGGCGGAGCTGCTGGAGCACTTTGCCGTGCTCAAGGGCCTCAGCAACAAAAGTGAGCGGCGGCAGGTGGTAGATGCCCTGCTGCAGCAAACGAACCTTTACCAGGTGCGCAACAAAAACCTGGGGGGCTACTCCGGAGGCATGAAACAGCGCTTCGGCATTGCGCAGGCGCTGCTGGGCAACCCCAAGCTCATCATCGTGGATGAACCCACCGCCGGCCTCGACCCCACCGAGCGGAACCGCTTCCACAACCTGCTGGCCGAAATCGGGGAAGACCGCATCGTGATTCTGAGCACCCACATCGTGTCGGACGTATCGGACCTGTGCCGGCAGTTTGCCATCATCAACAAAGGGCAGGTGCTGTATACCGGCGACCCGCTACGGGCCATGGAGGAAGTGCGCGGGCAGATCTGGCGGCGCAGCATCCGCAAGGACGAGCTGGCGACCTACCAGCAGCAGTTTGCAGTGATTTCCTCGCGCCTGTTTGCGGGCCAGACCATTATTCACGTGCATAGCCTGAGCCAGCCTGGCAACGGGTTCGAAGGCGTGGAGCCGACCCTAGAAGACGTGTACTTCGCCCGCATCCACGCCGCCGAGCAGGTGGCCAGTGCAGCTGCACCAGTAGCTAAGTAACTCAAACATGTCTGTCATGCTGAGCTTGCCGAAGCATCTCTACTGCTTCGGCTGAATAGTCTTGCAACAAAGCGATAGAGATGCTTCGGCAAGCTCAGCATGACCTTCCTGATATTCTGACCATGTTTCTCGAAATCTTTCTGTTTGAGCTGCGCTACCGCTTTAAGCGGCCGGCTACTTACATCTACTTTGTGCTGCTGGCCCTCATGGCCGGGCTGTTTATGCTGGCCGTGGCCGGCGTATTTGGCGTGAACGTGACCATTGGGGGCGGCAGCGGCAAGATGCTGGCCAACTCAGCTTACCAAATCAACACCATTCTCACGGTGGTAAGCTTGTTTGGCGTCTTCATAACCTCCGCCATGATGGGCACGCCAGTGTTCCGCGACTTCGACCACCGCACTCACTCGCTCTACTACACCGCCCCCATCAGTAAGGCGGGCTACCTGGGCGGGCGCTTCCTGGGCTCGTTTGTGGTGACGGTGCTGGTATTCCTCGGCGCTGCCCTGGGCGCCTGGCTGGCTACCTACTGGCCTACCATTGAGCCCGAGCGCCTGGGCCCGAACGTGGCCGCGGCCTACCTGCTGCCCTACCTGCAGCTGGTGATACCCAACCTGCTGCTGTCGGGAGCCATTTTCTTCACGGCGGCCACGCTCACGCGCTCGGCCCTGGCCATTTACCTGGGCGGGGTGCTGTTCCTGGTGCTGTACACCATCAGCGGCACGCTGCAGCAGGACCTCGACAACGACACGCTCAGCACCCTGCTTGATCCACTGGGCGGCAGCGCCATCGACCTGACCCAACGCTATTGGACGGTGGCCGAGAAAAATACCCGCCTGCTGCCCTGGAGTACCTGGCTCGTGCAAAACCGCCTGCTGTGGCTGGGTGTGGCCTTCACTACGCTGGCGGCCTGCTTTGCCTTCTTCCGGTTTTCCTTCGCCAACAAAGCGGATTCGGGTCCCCGACCTAAGGCCGGAGCACTGGGGGTGGCCGAGGCAGCCCCAAACCTGACGCTGCCCCGGGCTACGCCGCGCTTTACGGCGGGCCTGGCCTGGGCCCAATTGGGCCGACTGCTGCGGCTGGAGTTCTTCGGCACGGTGCGCAGCGTGTATTTCATCGGCATTGCCGGGGCGGGCTTACTCTTCCTGCTGGTTACGGGCATGCAGGTGGGCAAAATGTACGGCACCAACACCTTCCCCACCACGCCGGTAGTGGTGCAACTGCTGGCCAGTACGTTTGCCTTGTTCCAGCTCATCATCATCACCTTCTACGCCGGGGAGCTGGTGTGGCGGGAGCGGGATGCCAAGATCAACCAGATTTACGACGCCATGCCCATGCCGGCGTGGGTGCCATTTCTGGCCAAGCTCGGCGCGCTGATGCTGATTCAGGTGGTGCTGCTGGCCGTGGTGATGCTGTGCGGACTGCTGCTGCAGACCTTCAAGGGCTATTTCAACTACGAGCTGGGGCTGTACGTGCAGGAGCTGTTCGGCTTCCGCCTGGTGGGCATGCTGCTGCTGTGCGTGCTGGCCATGCTGGTGCAGGTGCTGGTCAACAACAAGTACTTGGGGCACTTCATCATGATCCTGTACTATGCCTTCAACCTGTTTCAGGGCACACTGGGGCTGGAGCACAACCTGTATTCCTTTAACGGAGCCCCTGAAACGCCTTACTCAGCTATGAACGGCTACGGCCATTTTGTGGGGCCGTTTCTGGCCTTCAAGCTCTACTGGGCGGCATTTGCCGTGCTGCTGGCCTTGGGCAGCGCCTTGCTCTGGCCCCGGGGCACCGAAACGCGGTTTTCCTGGCGCTGGCAGCAGGCCCGCTTTGGCTTGTCGCCAGCCCTGGGTGTGGTAGCGGGCGTGGCTCTGCTGGCCTTTGCGGGGCTGGGCGCCTATATTTTCTACAACACCAACATCCTGAACGACTACCGCACCTCCGACGAAAACGATGCCCTGGGCGCGGCGTTTGAGCGCAAGTACAAGCGCTTCGAAAAAACGCCCCAGCCCCGCATCACGGCCGTGCAGGTGAACGTGGACATCTTCCCTCAGGAGCGCGACGTGCGTTTCCGGGGCTCCTACTGGCTGCTCAACCGCACCCGGCAGCCCATCGACTCGGTGCACCTGGTGGGCGCGACTGAGGCTGAGGTAAAGCAGATGGCTCTGAGCCGCCCCGCGAAAGAGGTGCTGCACGACCAGGTGGGCGACGTTGATTACCGCATCCTGCGCCTGGCTCAGCCCCTGCAACCCGGCGACTCCCTGCAGCTGAACTTCGATCTGGCTTACACCAACCCGGGCTTCAAGAACAGTGGCTCCAACACCAGCATCGTGGAAAATGGCACGTTCGTCAACTCCCAGCTGCTGCCCCACATCGGCTATCAGCCCGAGGCCGAGCTGTCCGGCGACGACACTCGCAAAGAGCAGGGCCTGGCGCCCCGGCCCCGCATGGCCCCGGTGGGTGACTCGGCGGCCCGCATGAATACCTACATCACCAACGACGCTGACTGGATTCGGTTTGAGGCGACGGTGAGCACCTCCCCCGACCAGGTAGCCATTGCCCCCGGCTATTTGCAGCGGGAGTGGACGGAGAAAGGCCGGCGCTATTTCCACTACAAAATGGACGCGCCCATCCTCAACTTCTACTCCTTCCAATCGGCCCGCTACCGGGTGTATAAGGACAAGTGGAACTCGGTGCCTATCGAAATCTACTACCATCCCGGCCATGAGTACAACCTGCGGCGCATGGCCCAGGGCGTGAAAAAGGGCTTGGAGTACTATACCTCACACTTTGGTCCCTACCAGCACCGGCAGGTACGCATCATTGAGTTTCCCGGCTACTCTGGCTTTGCCCAGAGCTTCCCCAACACCATTCCGTTTTCCGAGAGCATTGGCTTTGTGGCGGAAGTGGACTCCACCGACCCCAAGGACATCGACTACCCGCTCTACGTGACGGCGCACGAGGTAGCCCACCAGTGGTTTGCCCACCAGATTATCGGGGGCAACGTGCAGGGCGGCACGCTGATGTCGGAAACGCTGAGCCAGTACGGCGCCCTGATGGTGATGAAGCACCTCTATGGCCCCGACAAGATGAAGAAGTTTCTGCGCTTTGAGCTGAACTCTTATCTGACGGGCCGGGGCTTTGAGCGGAAAAAGGAAGTACCCTTGTACCTGGTTGAGAACCAGCCCTACATCCACTACCGCAAGGGTTCTTTGGTGATGTATGCCCTGCAGGATTACCTGGGTGAGGAAGCGGTGAACAGCGCCATCAAAGAGTACCGCGACAAAGTAGCCTACCAGCGGGGCCCTTACACCAACTCGGTGGAGTTTATCGGCTACCTGCGCAAGCACACCCCCGACTCGCTGCAATACCTGGTGACCGACCTATTCGAGAAGATTACCCTCTACGAGAACAAGGTTGACTCGGCTTCCTACCGCAAGCTGCCCAACGGCCAGTACCGGGTGCAGTTCACGGTAGATACCAAGAAAATTTACGCCGACTCCCTGGGCAACGAAACCGACGTGACCAACGCCCGCGACTTGGTGGAAGTAGGCGTGCTGGGCCGCAAAAAGGTGAATGGCCAGTGGCAGGATGTGCCCATGCTGGTGCAGAAGCGCCACCTGCGCCCCGGCCGCAACCGCCTGGAGTTTACCGTACCCCAGAAGCCGGAGCGCGTGGGCATCGACCCCTTCAACAAGCTGGTGGACCGCAACCCCGACGACAACGTGAAAGCCCCCGAGGAAAAGAAGGCATAATGCTCTGATCTGAACCTCTGCCGAAGCCCGGTCGTTCTGCGACCGGGCTTCTTGTTGGGCAGCTGCCCAACTGCGGCGCGTGCAAATCCGTAGCCTCACCCGAAGCCGGGCTTCGCGCAAGTTTGGCCCGACTTCTGCAAAGCGCCTTTACACGGGCGGTTGCCCGCTTCCTCAGCCTTCCTTCTTCCGATATGAAACGTTTCGTCCTTCTCGCCCTCGCCTCTGCCCTCAGCTTCTCCGCTGCCCAGGCCCAAACCAAAATCAAGACTAAAGCCAAGGACGAAGATGCCTCGGTGAAGTCGAAAAGCACCGCGGAGCCGGTGGTGCTGGACGGGCCTATTAAGCGCGTGGAAACCCTTTCCGGCATCGATGTATATCCCAACAGCAGCACCAACACCATCCTGCTGAGCTTTACCCAGCAGTTCACGGTGCCCGGCACGCTGGTGATGACCAACTACAAAAACGAGCCTATCTATACCACTGCCCTGGACCCGCAGAACAACACCGGCCAACCCGTAGACCTGGGCCGCATTCCGGCCGGCACTTACCTGGTAGAAGCCAAAACCGGCAACTACGTGTACTGGAAGAAGGTGCGCATCAAGTACCCCACCGTGTCGAGCAGCAGCACCAGAAACAAGCGCAGCCGCCGCTAAGCGTGGTTTTGCCCTGCTTCATCTGGCGTCCGCCCAGCCGAAGCATCTCTACCGCTTCGTTGGGGGTTACCACACTACCAAGATGCTTCGACTACGGCTTTGCCTTCGCTCAGCATAACGTTTGCAAGAAATTCTGTTGCCTCCGCTGCCGTTCGGTAGCGGGGGCATTTTTTTAGTGGCTGACAATGGCCCGTCGGCGTTTCCCGTTTTTCCCGCAGATTGCGGCCCCAAGCGCCGCTCTTTCTCTTTCGTTTTTTCCCTTTCTATGAAAACGCGTTTCAACCGTTTCCTTTTCCTGCTGGTGCTGCTTACGACCTTCACGGCCCTGGCTGCTCCTAAGCCCAAGCTCAAGAAAACGCCTCTGGCCGGGGGCATTACCCTGGGCGTACCCGAGGGCTTCACGCCCCTGCCCGACGAAGGCATTGCTGCTAAGTTCCCCGCGCCGCGCAAGCCCCTGGCCGTTTTCTCCGACCGGGCCGGCCGCGTAGACCTCAGCGTGGCTCAGAAGGAAACGCCCTTCGGCAGCGGCGACTATGGCCTGCTACTGAAAATCTACAAGGCCAGCATCCAGAACATGTACACCAAGGTGACTTTCCTCACCGAAGACATCCGCACCATCAACAAGCGGGACTTTATTGTGCTGGAATTCACTTCTGAGGTAGCCGACACCCGCCGCAACAGCAACCTGGCGCCCATCCGCAAGTACCAACTGGTGCAGTATGCCATTGAAGGCAAGACCCTCACCGTCTTCACCTTCAATGCCCCCGCCGAAGAGCAAGCCCGCTGGCAGCCCACCGCCCAGGCCGTAATGCAGAGTATTTCGATGAAATAGAGTCTTAGGATCTTTGGGTCTTAGGGACTTGGTTGATGTTCAATGAAGCATTCGATATCAACAAAAATCTAAGACCCCAAGACCCTAAGTCCCTAAGACCCCAAGTCATGACTCTTTCCCTGTATTCTGATGAGTACTACATGCGGGAGGCGCTGAAGCAGGCCCGCTACGCCCTGGAGGAAGAGGAAATTCCGATTGGGGCGGTGGTAGTCCTGGACCGCCAGATTATTGCCCGCGCCTACAACCAAACCGAAAAGCTGCGCGACGTAACGGCCCACGCCGAAATGCTGGCCCTCACGGCGGCGGCCAACCACCTCGGTAACAAGTACCTGCAGGATTGCACCCTTTACGTGACGGTGGAACCCTGCGTGATGTGCGCCGGTGCCTCCTTTTGGGCCCAGGTGAAGCGCGTGGTATATGGGGCCGCTGAAGACAAGCGCGGCTACCGCCGCTACGGCAACCTGCTGCACCCGCGCACCGAGCTGGCTACCGGCATCATGGCCTTGGAGTGCGCCGCCCTCATGCAGGAGTTTTTCGCCCGCAAGCGCAAATAGGCTACTTTTGGCCGTGCTGCCGACCGGGCACCGCAACCCCGGCCGCCCTTCGGCGGTTATACTCTGAACTCGTTTCTTCTTTCACCCTAACCCTACATTGCTATGGCTTTTGAACTGCCCCAGCTCCCCTACGCCTACGATGCCCTGGAACCGCACATTGATGCCAAGACCATGGAAATCCACCATACCAAGCACCACCAGGCCTACGTAACCAACCTCAACAACGCCATTGCCGGCACCGAGCTGGAAGGCAAGAGCCTGGAAGAGCTGATGCACAACATTGCAGCGGCTCCCGCGGCAGTGCGCAACAACGGCGGCGGCCACTGGAACCACTCCCTGTTCTGGACCGTGCTGGGCCCCAACGGCGGCGGTGAGCCTACCGGCGCCGTGGCCGAAGCCATCAACAGCGCGTTTGGTAGCTACGAGAAGTTCAAGGAAGAATTCACCAAAGCCGCTACTACGCGCTTCGGCTCCGGCTGGGCCTGGCTGTGCAAGCAGCCCGATGGTTCCCTGCAGATCTGCTCCACGCCCAACCAGGACAACCCACTGATGCCCGACACCGGCTGCAAAGGCACCCCCATCCTGGGCCTCGACGTGTGGGAGCACGCCTACTACCTCAACTACCAGAACCGCCGCCCCGACTACATTGCGGCTTTCTATAACCTCATCAACTGGGACGAAGTAAACCGCCGCTTCTCGGCCGCGGGCTAACTAACCCGGCTCCCGGTACTTTCATAAAAGCCTTTCTGCAGCCCGCGGAAAGGCTTTTGTGCGTTTACGGCTCCCCCCAAACGCCGGCCGGGGCAGTGTCGGCGGGCGGCCTATCCGGTTAGATTTCTTGTATATTTAGCAGTCATTTTCCTTAAGTTCCCTCCAACCGCGTTCTGCATGAGTACCAAGTTGCGGCTCATTCTTCTGAGCTTTTTACAGTTTTTTATCTGGGGCTCATGGCTGATAACCATTGGTGCTTACTGGTTTCAGACCAAGCAGTGGTCGGGGGCCGAGTTTGGCGCCATCTTCTCCACGATGGGCATTGCGTCCATCTTCATGCCCTCCCTCATGGGCATCGTGGCCGATAAATACGTGAATGCGGAGAAGCTCTACGGCATTCTGCACATCCTGGGTGGTATTGTGCTCTTTACGGTGCCCATGGTTAGCTCGCCCGGCACCATGTTCTGGGTGATGCTGCTGAACATGATTTTCTACATGCCCACGCTGGCTTTGTCCATAGCCGTGTCGTACTCGGTGCTGAAAAGCCGGGGCGGCGACGTGGTAAAGGACTACCCGCCCATCCGGGTGTGGGGCACGGTGGGCTTCATCGTGGCCATGTGGACGGTGAGCTTGCTGGGCTTCGAGAAGTCGGCCAACCAGTTTTACATAGCCGCCGGCGCCGCCATCCTGCTGGGTTTCTACTCCTTTACCCTGCCAGCCTGCCCTCCGCCGTCCAAGGACACGCCTAGCCGCTCGCTCATTGATGTGCTGGGGCTGAAGTCATTTGCCTTGTTGCGCGACACGAAGATGCTCACCTTCTTCGTGTTCGCCATGCTGCTGGGCGCGGCGCTACAGCTGACGAATGCCTACGGTGACACCTTCCTGCACGATTTCGACAAGGTACCGGCGTACCAGGACACGTTTGCCGTGAAGTATCCGGCCATCATCATGTCCATTTCGCAGGTGTCGGAAACCCTGTTTATCCTGGCTATACCGTTCTTTCTGCGCCGCTTCGGTATCAAGCAGGTGATGCTGTTCAGCATGATTGCCTGGGTGCTGCGCTTCGGTCTGCTGGCTTTCGGCACCCCCGATTTCCCCGGCATCTCGCTGATCATCCTTTCCTGCATCGTGTACGGCATGGCCTTCGACTTCTTCAACATCTCCGGCTCCCTGTTCGTGGAAACGCAAACGGCTTCGAGCATTCGGGCCAGCGCTCAGGGGCTGTTTATGATGATGACCAACGGCTTTGGAGCCGTGCTGGGCAGCTCCGTCAGCGGTATCGTCATTGAGCAGTACTTCACCGCCGCCGATGGCGTTACCAAGGACTGGCACGGCATCTGGCTCACGTTTGCCCTCTACGCCCTGGTTATTGCGGTGCTGTTCGTCATTCTCTTTAAGCACAAGCACACTACTCAACCTGCTGAGCCCGAGCTGCCCGCTGAGCCTCGGCTGAGCATAGAACAAGCTTAACACACTCTTGCTTGTCCCTTTTAACCGCCTGCTACCTGCCTCGTTGCGCAGGTGCAGGCGGTACTTTTATCTCCCTTCTATTGCTTGCTATGCACACTAATTTACCCCGCCCCGCCCCGCTCGACTGGACCGGCACATTTGATAAGGCGCATTATTTCTTACCGCTAGCGTGGTTCCACCAAGCCTTTGGGGTAGTTCCACGCAAGCTCATCTTTCAGCTCGCCAACGCCGATGCGCGCTCCGCCGTGCTAACGGCCCTGGCTACCCGCTACAACCTGGAAGCCGCTACCGTAGCTCACTCCGTCTACATCGAAAAGGCCACAAAAGAGCCTGAGTTGAACGTGTGGGCACTAAACGTTGCGCCCCACTTGCTCTTGCTTGTCGGCGACCAGGGCGTGTACAACGAGCGGGGCGTACAGGTATTCTACTCCGCCAGCACCGCCGCCGAGGAGTTGACTTTCGTGCGGGAGCTGCTGGTGGCGCACCTTGAGACCGGGCAACAGGAGCGGCAGCGCATCCATGTGCTGCGGCTGGCTTACAATGACCTGGAGTTTACGCCCCTCGAAATCAAAATTCCGGCCCTGGACCTGGCCACTCATTATAACGACGATTTGCTACCGGCCCACAACACGATTGTGCGGCGTTTGCAACAGCCCCAGGATAAAGGCATCGTCATTCTGCACGGCCCGCCCGGCACGGGCAAGACCAGCTACATCCGCCACCTCTGCGGCCTTACCGATAAGCCTAAGCTGTTTATTCCGCCTAACCTTGCGGCCCGAATTGCTGATCCGGAGTTTATCAATCTGCTCCACGACAACACCAACTCCATTCTAATCATCGAAGATGCGGAAACGCTGCTTACCAAACGTGATGCAGCGGGCGGTGGCCCCAGCGCGGTAAGCAATCTGCTCAACCTTTCCGACGGCTTGCTGGCCGACTGCTTTCACATTCAGATTGTGTGCACCTTCAACACTGATCTATCCCACATCGACAGCGCGCTTCTTCGCAAAGGCCGGCTAATTGCCGCCTACCACTTTCAGCCCCTTGCCGAGCCCAAGGCCGAAGCCCTGGCAACTAGTTTAGGCCAGGCCACAGCACTAGGCGCACCTACGGCCCTCGCCGACATTTATAACCGTGAGGAGCAAGAGTTTGAAGTAGGTAAAGCAACTAAGCGTATAGGCTTTGGTGCCCGCGAGCAGAAGTAGTAGCATAAACCTGGTATAAGCCTAGCACAAAAACAGTATAAATAAAAAGCCGCTCTGGGTCTTCCAGAGCGGCTTTTTGCGTTATTTAAGCAGTATTCCTCTTAGAATTGCTCGTCGGCTGAGAAAAAGAAGTCACCTTCGATTTGAGCGTTTTCGTCGGAGTCGGAACCGTGTACGGCGTTGGCTTCGATGCTCTTGGCGTACTTCTTCCGGATGGTGCCTTCGGCGGCCTGGGCCGGGTTGGTAGCGCCAATCAGGGTGCGGAAGTCAGCAACAGCATTGTCTTTCTCCAGAATAGCCGCTACGATGGGCCCCGATGACATGTACTTCACCAGGTCGCCGTAGAAAGGACGCTCTTTGTGAACGGCGTAGAATTCGCCGGCGCGCTCGGGCGTCAGCAGTACTTTTTTCAGGCTAACGATGCGGAAGCCACCTTCTTCAATCATGCTCAGGATGCCACCGATGTGGTTTTCCTGGGTAGCATCGGGCTTAATCATCGTGAACGTGCGGTTCGTGGCCATACAGCAGGGTGTGGGGGTTATGGTGAAGTAGACGAAGTGTCTCCGTAAATTGCGGGGCAAAAATAGTGGCTTTTTTTCCGTTTGGGTAGCATCTACCCTAAGCTGGGGTCCAGCGGCTGGGTTGCTGCCAGTGCAGGTATTCTGTTTAAGCGGGGCCTGAAAGGCCCTGGCGGCAGCCCGGGGAAGGCATTCACCGCCGCTTTGCCCGTGCTCCACCCGGCAAATGCACCATTCTACCGCGCGGTTTGTTGAAACCCGGAATATTTCCGATTTTTGCGCCCTTGTATCCGGCCTAAATTCCCGGATTTCAGTTACCTAGCAGCAGGCAATGCACGATACTAGCGCCCTGCAGGAGTTGCTTGCGCAACCCCGGCAGATTTTCATCACCACGCACCACAAGCCCGACGCTGATGCCTTGGGCTCCTCGCTGGGAATGGCCGGCTACCTTCGCAAGAAAGGCCACCACGTCACGGTGGTCACGCCCTCCGACTACCCCGATTTTCTGGCCTGGATGCCCGGCAACGAGGAGGTAATTGTGTATGAGCCCGACCAGAACGATGCGCAGGTTCGAGACCTGATCAGCCGGGCGGAGGTTCTTTTCTGTCTTGACTTCAGCTGCCTGGGCCGCATCAGCGAGCTGGGCGAGTACATCCGGGCGGCCAGCGGTACGAAGGTCCTCATCGACCACCACCAAGAGCCCGAGCAGTTTGCTGACCTCGACTTCTCGAATGCCAAAGCGGCGGCCACGGCCGAGCTGGTTTTTGAGGTAATCCGGGACATGGGCGACCAAGCCCTTATTGATAAAGGCATCGGGGAATGCCTGTACGCCGGCATCATGACGGACACCGGCTCTTTCCGCCACCCCAGCACCTCGCGCAACGTGCACCTCATCATTGCCGAGCTGCTTAATGCCGATATTGACTTGTCGGCCGTACACCGCCGCATCTACGACTCGCACTCCGAAATGCGCCTGCGTTTCCTGGGCTTTGTGCTGAAAGACAAGCTCACTGTTCTGCGCGAGTACAACACCGCCTACATTGCCATTACCCAGGACGAGCTCCGCCAGTACCAATCGAAAACCGGTGACACTGAGGGGTTGGTGAACTTTGCCCTCAGCATTGAAGGCGTCGTATTTGCCGCTATCCTCATCGACCGTGGCAACGCCGTGAAGATTTCCTTCCGCTCGGTGGGCGACTTCTCGGTAAGTGACTTCTCGCGGCGCCACTTCCAGGGCGGCGGCCACCACAACGCGGCCGGCGGCATCAGCTACGAACCCCTGGATACCACCGTGCAGCGGTTTTTGGACCTGCTGCCCCACTACCAGACCCAACTCGTGACCAGCCCCTTGGCAGTTGCGCAGCCAGCGGCGTAACTTGCCTGAAATTTACGTTTACACCCTCTTCCTTTTTACATGCGTCTTAACAGCACTTTTCTGTACCTGGCTCTGGCCGCCGGTACCCTCAGCCTGGCTTCCTGTGAGAAGGGCAACAAGGGATTCGACAAGACCAAGTCGGGTATTGAATACCAGCTTTTCTCCAGTGAAGGCGGCAAATACTCCCGCAAAGAAGTAGCGGCAACTGACACCGCCTACAAAAGCCGTATTGGCAAAGTCCTGGCCCTGAACGTGGAATACCGCACGGCCAAAGACTCGGTGCTGTTCAGTTCCCGCAAGCAGCAGGGTACGCCCGTGATGGTGCCCCTGCAGGAACTCACCACCAAGGGTGGCCTGGAAGACGCTATTTCCCTGCTCCAGCCCGGCGACAGCGGCGTGTTCCGCTTCAACCTCGACACCATTTTCGCCAAGTCGTTCCGGGTGCCCGTGCCGCCTTTCATGAAGAAAGCTGGCAACGTGATGACCGTGTACGCCAAAGCCACCAAGCTGATGACCCGCGACGAGGCCATGGTGGAGCAGCAGAAGATGATGGCCGTGCAGCAGCAGAAGATGATGGCCTACGCCGAGCAGCAGCTGAAGAAAGACGACGTGGTGCTGCAGGACTACATCAAGAAAAACAACCTGAAGGCTCAGAAGGATGCTTCGGGCATCTACTACGTGGTAGCGCAGCAGGGCACGGGCGCCAAGCCCAAGTCCGGCCAAACGGTTTCGGTGCAGTACAAAGGAACCCTGCTCGACGGGAAGGAGTTTGACTCTTCGGCGAAGAGCAATGGTGGCAAGCCCATTGAATTTCCGCTGGGCGTTGGCCAGGTGATTCCGGGTTGGGACAAGGGCATTGCCCTGCTCAACAAAGGCACCAAGGCTACGCTGCTCATTCCCTCTACGCTGGCGTACGGCCAGCGCGGTGCTGGCGCCGACATCCCCGCCGATGCGCCCCTGCGCTTCGATGTGGAGCTGGTAGACGTGAAATAACGCAACCTTTTTCGGTTGTGGCATACTCTTCTTCGCGCCGCCCCCGTGGCGGCGCGAACTTTTTTCTTCCTTTTTTATGAACCGCACCCTTTCTTTTCGTCGACGCCTGTTGCTGCCCGCTTTCCTGCTCGTGCTGGGGGCGGCACCCGTGGTGCTGCCCGGCTGCAAAACCGACTACGCCAAGGAAACCGAAAAGCACACTGCCGAGCAGAAGGTGAAAGATGATGCTGCCATTCGGGAGTATCTGACGGCCAACAACATCACCAACTTTACCCGCACCGAGTCGGGTCTGTACATCGTCCCCGTTACGGAGGGAACAAGTGAGCAACTCACAGTTGGTAAGACAGCGCAAGTAAAATATATTGGCAGCTATCTGAACAAAACCAAGTTTGAGTCATCAGTAGATAATGGGTCGCCTTGCGGCTGTATCAGCGTAATAATCGGAGTAGATAAAGTGCTAATTGGCAATGGTTCTGCTGTAGAGGGCTGGAATCAAACGATTCCTAAAATGAAGGTAGGAGACAGAAAAATCTTGCTCATCCCATCTTACCTTGGATATGGGACGTGTACCACGTGTGGCGTTCCCGCTGATACCCCTTTAGTATTTGATGTAGAAGTTCTTTCCCAGCGTTAAAATCCTGAAGCCCATGCGTATCCTTTGGAGCCTGGTGCTCGGCATACTGCCCGTGGCAGCTTTCGGCCAGGCGGCGCAGGATACGCTGAGCCTTCCTTCCGGCATCCGTTACGTGGTGCATTCCCTGGGTACCGGCGCGGCCGGCCACAACGGCAACACCGTGCTGGTGCACTACACCGGCTTTCTGCCCGATGGGAAGATGTTCGAGTCGTCGGCGGTGGAGGGGCGGCCGGTGAAGGCCCACCTGGGCGAGCATGATGTGATACCGGGCTGGGAACAAGTGCTGCCTTTGCTGCCGGCCGGCACCCGCGCCTGGGTGTACATCCCGGCGGCCCTGGCCTACGGCAAAAAAGGCGTGCGCGACCCTGATGACGATAAACGCTTCACCATTCCGCCGAATACCGACTTACGCTTTGAGCTAAACGTGGTGCGCGTGAAGTAGAGCTTAGAGCTTAGAGCTTAGAGCTTAGAGCTTAGAGCTTAGAGTGTATGTAAAAGGGCCCGCAGTGGTTGTTGCGGGCCCTTTTTTCGTATTTCCTTTTTGCGTTTCCCTACTCGGCCAATACCTCCGACAGCACTGCCAGGGACCGGATTTCGCCGAGCTTATCCACGTGCAATTGGTAGTAGCGGATAAGCACTTGGAGTAGCTCCCGCCGGACGCGGCCGTTGGGAATGGCCACCTGGGCCGGGTTCCGCAGCAGGTCGTCGAAATACTGGTCAAATTCCTGGAAGCGGAGGGCTACGGGGCCAGTATCCTGCGCCGTGGGCGCGGAGCCGGCAAAGGCCACCTGCGAGGTAATTTCCTGGCCCGACTCGGCCCCAAAACCCAGGTAGCCGGCCAACTCAAGCAGGAAGCGCAGGGCAAAGTTCTCGAAACCCTCCGCCTGCCGGTCGAACTGCAGGATGGCGTCGTGCAGGAAGGTGAAAAGCGGCTCGTTCTGCTCTTCCTCCAGCACCGTGCGGCCCACTACCTCGGCCAGAAATAGTACCACGCTGCTTTTGCGTACGTCGTAGGGAATAGCCGAAAACGGCTCGGCGCACCGGAACTCCGACAGCCGGGTGATACCGCCCTGCCGGGAAGTGTAGGCCACCAGCTCCAGCAGCGTAAACGGCTGAAACAAGGCAATGCGCCCCGGGGGCTTGGCCTTGCGCACCCCGTTCACTACGTACGACTGCAAGCCCAGCTGCTCGGTATAGACGCGGGCAATGATGGACGTTTCGCGGTACCGAATGTAGTTGAGAACAATACCGCGGGTTTTGATGAGCATACTTGGGGAATGGCTGAATGGTTGAATGGCTGTCTGGCTGGTAAAAAAGGGGCGCTATTACTTGCCTTGGTGAACAAACAACAAGTAAGCCATTGAGCCCTGCAGCCATTTACTCATTGTTCTACTACGGCAATCTTGCTGATGCAGCCGTTCTGGCCATCCGCGTCGGATGAAAGCACCAGGTATACCCCCGACTGCACGCGGCGGCCGTTGTAGTCCTGCAGGTTCCAGACCACGGTGCCGCCGTTGGCGCGGGTTTGGTAAACGAGCAGCCCGCTTACGTCCGTGATTTTGACAATGGCATTATTGGCCAGCCCCGAAATGCCTACCTGCCCGGTAAAGCTGCGCCGCACGGGGTTTGGGTATACTTTCGCGCAATCGGGCTTGCCTTCCGTTACGGTAGCAGCCCCACGATACGTCACCAAGCCGGCTTCCGTCGCCACGAACACCTCACCGGTTTTGTCATTCACGGCCACATCCACAATTTTGTTGGAGGGCAGCGGACTATTATCCGTGGTGAAGTGCAGCAGGGCCTCGTCGGCATCTTCGTTGAAGAGCCACAGGCCGGAGTCGGTGCCGAACCACTTGCGGTTGCCGCCATCTACAGCCACTGTTTTCACCAGCTCCGTAAACAACGTCGGGAAATTGCTGCCCGTTCCACGTTTGACGATGGGCAGGCGGAAGCCCGGGTTGTCGGCCGTAAACACCAGGCTCGGATCATCGTAGACGGCCACGCCTTTGGCCGTAGCCACCCAAATAGCGCCGCGCCGGTCCTTCACCAGGTCGTAGATGTTGCCGCCTTTTTCGGGTAGGCCGCCGGCGCTTTCCGTAAAGATTCGGTAGTCTCCACTGGCATTCACGGCGACCATGCCCGTGCCTTCCTTGCGGGAGCGGGAAATCCAGGCCACGCCTTCATCATCTAAAGCAATGCGGTCTAGGTTTTCGGCCGCCGGAAAGTAGGGCACCGTGCGCCAGGTGCCGGCTGCTGGGGTAAAGATGTGCACCCCCGACACGTTGGCTACCTCCAGGTGGCGGTTGATAACCCACACGTCGCCGTTGCGGGCGGCGGCCACGTCAGTTACGCGGGTGTAGCCGGGGTCAGCCGGGATGGAGCTGATGAGCGGGTTGGGCTGATTATCGGTGGGGTTGAACAAGCGGAACTTGCCCGGGCCTTTCCATTCCAGCAACCCGTTGGCGTAGCTGCCCACGTACAAGGTGCCATCGGCGGTACGGGTGCCCCGGGCCAGGTCCTGCGGGTCGGGGTACTGGGCACGGTCGGGAAAGGTCTGGGGCGTGATGTTGGTCCACTTTCCATCCAGGTACTCGAAAAACCCTTCGTGCTTACCCGATTGCACGAATCGGTCGGTAAAGCCTCCCGCAAAGACGGTGGTACGCCCGGTGGCATCGGGCAGGATGTTGAAGGCACTGGCCGTAGCCGGGGCATTGGTCACAAAATTCTCAAACTGCCGCTTATCCACCGACGACACCACCAACCCGCGCTGGTAATCGGCCACGTAAAGGCGCCCGTCGCGGCCCCGCAGCGCCGCACGCGGGTCTTTCACCAGCTCGTGCGGGTAAGTCTCCAAGGTTCCATCGGGTTGCAGCAGGGAAACATTCTCCTGATCTGCCACGACCAAGCCGGCGCGCGAAGGCGTCAGCTGCCGGTAGGCCCGACCAGCCAACGCACTCAGCGGTACCCACTCCCGGCCCGTAAAGCGGAGGATAGCCGCGTAGTTCAGGCCGGCGTATACGTGGCCATTGTAGGTGGCCAGGGCGCGGTACGGGTCACCGTCGCGCGGCCCGCCTCCAGAGTCAGTCGTCCAGTTGCGGTAGTCGAGCAGGTTATCCTTCAAGTGCCCCCGCCGCAGGCCCGCGGAGGTAGCCACATAGAGGGAGTCGCCGAGGACGGTGGAGGCGAAGGTGCGCACGGCCGCGCCGCCCGGGCCAATGTTGGTATAGGTTTCGCGCACCTCCAGCCGGCCCATATCCAGCACCACCAGCCCAAAGCTACCCGCCAGATAGCCCCGTTTGGCATGGAAGTACAAGCTGTGGATGGTGTTGTCGCCGGCCAGCTGCTTGCGCAGGATGTCGTTGAGGTTGCGGATAGATCCATCGGGCCGCAGCACGTCGAGGTTGGCGTTGCGGTAGGCCACCACTACTTGCTGGGTAAGAGAGTCGTAGGCTACTGTGCGCACCCCCACATCGTGCAGCCCGTCACGCCGGGACAACAGGCGGGTGGTGTGCAGCTCTTTGTCGAAAACGAAAAAAGCATCTTCCGTGGCCACGTACACCAATGGGCCCGTGTCGGCCAGGGCCAGGGCCCGGTTGGTGGGCAGGTGCAGCTGCCAGTCGCCGTAGCCAACGCGCCCCTGCGCCTGCCCGGCCATCCATACCCCGCAAACCAGTACGCCAATCAGAAAGCCAACTTGAAACGCACGTAGAAAAGGCCGCATGAAGAAAAGCTAAAAACCGAAGGATAGTGGCAGTCTAACGCTGGCGCGGGCAGATTAGTGCTGGGCCTGAGCCGTGGCCGTCAAGGGCTCTTCTTCGCCCTGCTTGCCTTTCTGGCCTTCCAGAAAACACCCGCGGCAACGAGCTTCGTACGAATCGGTTTCTCCCAGCAGAATCTTGCTTTCGGAGGCCGCAATGCGGAAGGAGTAGGAAGCAATTTCGCCGCAGCACACGCACACGGCGTGCACCTTGGTTACGTATTCGGCCACGGCCATGAGCACTGGCATGGGCCCGAAGGGCTGACCCAGGTAATCCATATCCAGGCCTGCCACGATGACGCGCTTGCCGTGGTTGGCCAGCTGGGTGCAGACTTCTACCAGGGAGGCATCAAAAAACTGGGCTTCGTCTACGCCCACCACGTCGCAGCTGCTGGCCAGCAAAAGCATTTCCTCGGGCAGCTGAATGGGCGTTGAGCGGATGCTGTTGGCATTGTGCGACACCACATCCTGGGCGTGGTAGCGGGTATCGAGGCCGGGCTTGAAGATTTCGACGTGCTGCCGGGCAATCTTGGCGCGGTTCAGGCGGCGGATCAGCTCCTCCGTCTTGCCCGAAAACATGGACCCGCAGACCACTTCTATCCAGCCCCGGCGGGGCACGTCGCGGGCATTGCCCACACGGGGTTCTATAAACACAGCGTTTTTTCGTTGAGCGTTGCCAGCTGCCAGCTTCCTGGCACCCATCAGAACCTCTAAGGTACGGCATTCGGGTGGCAGGCTCAAACGCTATTTGGTGTTCGAGTAGCTACTTCTCAGGGAATCAGCGGCTAGGATTATCCTGCCCGTCACTACTGCTCCTCACGGCTATACTGCTGGTGGGGCAGTTGGGTGGCCTCCGGCACGCGCCCCCTGACACTGCCCGATTCCAGGCGCGTCTGGCACGTGAGACGTTCCTGAGGCAACAGGCGGCCGGCGGCCTGGTAGCGCAACTCGGGGGCGGTGGGCGGCGTTAGGAACTCCGCCCCCGCCGTCACCGCTATGCGACACGTGGTGCAGCGGCCTTTGGCCCCGCAGGCGTGCATCCAGTCGTAGCCGGCGGCCTGAATGGCGGCCAGCAGTGTAGCGCCAGTGGGCACTTCCAAGGTGGCGCCGGGCAGGTTCTGCACTGTTAGTGTGGGCATCTTTCTCTAACTTTCCCGCCCCGAATCAGGCTTGCAATGAAGGACAAATATAGTCAACCCAAACTCGAAGCGTACGGCCAGAAGCTGGCCGCTCAACTGTGTGAACGGCATTTTGGCCCCCAACCCAACGCTACGCTTGATGGCCCCGCCGTGCTGCGCTTTACGCCGGTGCGCCAGGTAAACCTGTTTGTGGTGCAGCAGCTGCTGGCTAAGTGGACGGCCGAAATGGCCCAGCTTCGCAGCCCGTACTTCGATTTTGAGGATGCCGAGGTGCGCCAGGCCCTTACCCAGCTCATGAACCTGCTTTCCCGGCGCATTCGCCTGACGCGGGAAACCTTTGAGCCGTTGCTGGCCCGGGCCGTGACGGATACCCTGCGCGTGGCCGCCGAGCCCGCCGTGGGCTTCGACGAAAAGCTGCTGCCCGCGCAGCAAACCGTCACGCGGGAGCAGCTGCAGGAAGGCCTGCGCTATTTCGACGTGGAAAAACCGCTGTTTCAAGGCTTCGTAGAGTCGTTGCCGGCGGGCACGGCCCTGGACCGGGAGCTGCTTAGCAGCCGTTTCCGACTGTATCAGCAAACCAACTTCCAGTCGATGCACCCCATGGAAACGGTGGTAAACGAGCTGAGCGCCCTGCTGCCTTTGTCGGAAATAGACTTGCGGGCCGACGAAGCCGCTACCCCCCCCTTGGCTCCGTCTCCGGTGGCAGCGCCGGCCCCCGCGCCCCGTGCTGTGCCCCAGCAGCCCTCCGAGCCCGCACCGGTTGCAGCCAAACCGGCTCCTCCCGTTTCAGTACCACCTAAGCCGGCCGCTCCCGCGCCGCCAATAGCTCCTGCCGCTACCACCCCAGTACCGGTGCCGCCCGCGCCCATTCCTGCTCCGGTAGCTGCCCCGGCCCCAGCAGTGCCACCAGTTGCTGCTACGCCAGCTGCGGCTGAAGTTCCCCTCTACGAAAAGCTCCGGACAGAGCACAGCTCCCCCGGCCTGGCCGAAACATTGCGGGCAGAGCGCCCGGCTACGGCCTCCCTGGCCGATAAAGCGCCCAAGGTGGAGTCCCTGCGGGAGGCTATTTCCATTAATCAGCGCTTCAGCTTTATCAATGAGCTGTTCAATGGCGAAAACATGGAGTACCACGCCGCCATTCAGAAGCTCGACGCTCTGCCCGATGCTGCCTCGGCCCGGCGCTACGTGCAGGAAGACCTGACAAAGCAGTACGGCTGGGTACGCAAGGACGAGCATATCAACAAGCTGCTGCGGCTGATTGACCGCAAGTTTGAGTAAGCGCCCCGGCCCGATGGAAACTGTGGCCCCGGCCTGGCCTCGCCTGTTGCGGCGGCATTGGCAGCGCCTGCTGCTGGTGTATGGGCTGGCCGTGGGCGTGCTGGCCGGCCCGGCCTATACTATGTACGTGCACTACGACTTCTCGCACTCCCTCGACACGCGCAGTTACCTAAGCGTGGCGCGGGGTGAGTTTCGGGGCGTGAGCGTTACGCGCCGCTACCGGGTGCTGGTGCCCGCGGCAGCCGCTGCTATGGCCTGGCCCCTGGAGAAAGTGTACGCGCGTGTCTGGCCCCAGCGCGCAGCCTCGGAGTGGCCATTGCGGCTGGCGTTTTATGTAGTAAATACGCTTGTAATGGGAGCAGCCGGGCTTTTGTGGTACCGAAGCAGCCGCTGCTACGGCGCTACCCGGGAAGCGGCTGCGCTGGCTACGGCGCTGGTGCTCAGCAGTCGTTGGGCCGTATACATTGCCGGCCTGCCCATGGTTGACAGCCTGTATTTATTGGTCTTTGCGCTGGGCTATTACGCGGCGGTAAGCCGTTCTCGGATGGCTTTGGTAGCGTGCATTCTGCTGGGGCCGCTGGCCAAAGAGTCGTTTGTGTTTCTGGTGCCGTGGCTGCTGGCCTTCGCGCGGGGCGCGGGGCGCTGGCCGGTACAGGTAGCTTGGCTGGCGGTAGCCGGGGCCCTCACTTTCGGCATCCGGCACTGGATTGACGCGCAAGCGGGTACGCCCGCCAGTGCAAGCGTTAACAACGCGCTCAACCACTTCGAAAACGTTGTTTATTCGCTTCAACGGCTGTTTTCGGTGAAAGGCGCAGGTGAGTTATTCAGTGTGTTCGGGTTTGCGACGTTGGCTTTGCTGCTGGTTCCCGTCCGCAGCTGGGCCCGGCCGCTGGGGTGGAAAGGTGCGGCCCTGGGTGCCGTAGTAGGGGCACACATGCTGCTTTCCGGAGAGTTGGCCCGCATGGCCTATTTGGCAGCCCCCGCCTTTACGGTAGCCCTGGCGCTAGTCATCACGAAAGTACAAAGCAGCCTGCCCAGCCGGCTGCTGTCGTGACCTATCCACGGACCTGCGCGGAAGTCAGCGCCCCAAACAGCGTTTTTCAGCCCTACCATTGCTGGTCGTTCTGGCAGGTTTTAGCTTTAGCATCAGGAAGTTCAGCCTGAAGCTGAGGTCCGCTTCTTTATTTTCTGTCTTATCTGAATCCAGGTTGAATAAAATTCGGGCTACTGCCCATTTTTTACGTTGTTTTTTACCTGCGCTGCCCACCACTGTTAGCTGCTACTGCATTACTACTGCCCAAACGAGCCCGCCCCTGGCTTGCGCAGTAAGCGTATAAGTCACGTGCGGCCTAGCCGAAAAACGGGGTTTTTACGGTACTAAAGCACGTTTTATTAGTTGCTTTCCAAGAAACAATGCCGGTATATTTGGTCACCCTCCAAGTACCGAGTATCTAGTTTTAGCGGATTTTCATCGGCTAGTTCAGGTTCATTGCGCATTGCGGCATCTGAGCCTTCTGGTTGCCCGGGTTCTTGAGGGTTTCGCGCTGCCCCTCTTCCATAACCCCACCACAATGAACACAATTTCTACCCCCTCGGGCCGCAGGCTCGGGCGCTGGGCCGGCCTGGCTATGGCCCTCGGCTTCAGCTGGCTACTGCAGCCCACCGCGGCGCAAGCCCAGTGCAACCAGCTGGTCTGGCAGGACGAGTTCGACACCCCCGGCAACTTTGACAAGTGGCAGGTGTACAACGGTGACGGCTGCAACGTGGGCAACTGTAACTTCGGCAATGCTGAGCTGCAGGTGTACCGCCCGGCCAACGCCACCGTTGCGGGCGGCGTCCTGAACATTGCCACGCGCTACGAAAACTCCGTGGAAGGCGGGCGCACCTACAACTACACTTCCGCCAAGCTGCAGTCGAAAGTGCCCGCTACCGGCGGGCTGCAGACGTTTAAGTACGGCCGCATCGAGGCCCGCATGAAGCTGCCCTCCGCCCAGGGTGCCTGGCCCGCCTTCTGGATGCTGGCCGACCCCGGCAACTGGCCCTTCACCGGGGAAATCGACATCATGGAGGCCAAGCACAAGAACCCCAGGTCGGTGGGTGGCACCATTCACTACGACGCGGGCGGCTGGCACTTCACCGGGCGCGACTATATTTCGTCCATTGACTTGTCGCTGGATTTCCACGTGTACGCCGTGGAATGGGGCCCCGACCAGATTAAGTGGTTTGTAGATGGAAACCTGTTTCACACGGCCACGCCCAAAACCACGTTTGGGGGCGGCTGGCCCTTCAACGACGGCAACTTCTACATCATCCTGAACACGGCCGTGGGCGGCCCCGGCACGGCGTACACCGGCTTCCAGCAGCCCACCCCCGCCGACTTCCCGGTGAACACGCAGGTAGACTACGTGCGGGTGTACAAAGGCACCTACAACTACGCGGTGTTCGGGGCCGAGCAGGTGCACCAGGGCGACCAGAACAAAACCTACCGCATGGACGCCATTACCGGCGGCACCTACACGTGGTCGGTGCCCAGCGGGGCCACCATCACCAGCGGGCAGGGCACCAATGCCATTCAGGTGAACTTCGCCAGCGGAGCCGTGAGCGGCAACGTGACGGCCTCGGTGGCGGTGAGCGGCTGCGCTACGGCCACCTACACCAAAGCCATTACCGTGACGCCCGCCCTGCAGCTGGACCGCGTGTATGAGGACTACGAAGCCAACCGCGTCATCACCTACGGCACCGTGACGGGCACGCTCACCCAGGCCGTGGCCAACCCTTCGGCGGTCATCAACACCTCCGCGGCGGTGGGCAAGTACGTGCGCAATTCCAGCGAGCAGTACGACGTGCTATACGTGCGCAACCTGGGCATCAGCAACGCCAACGACTTTATCTCGGGCCGCCGCAAGGTGTTTATCGACGTGTACTCCACGGCTCCGGCGGGCAGCAAGGTCACCATGCAGTTTGAAAACAGCCAGGTAACCACGGCCACTAACTTCCCGGCGGGCCGGCACAGCGCCTACCGCGCCTATACCACCCGCCAGAATGCCTGGGAAACCCTGGAATTCGAGTTCGAGAAGAGCCTCGACGCCAATACCAGCATCTTCTCCATCAACAACGTGGCTTTCCTGTTCCAGCCGGCCACCAACTCCGCCGCTACCTTCTACGTGGATAACCTGCTGATTAAAAAGCAGCCCGAAGCCCCGGTGGTTTCGACGGAAGTGCTGCTAAACTACGATGGCACCAGCAAGCTGACCTTCAACGCGGCCGGCACCAACGGCGCGTACACCGCCCCCACGGCCAACCCCGGCGCAGCCGGCGTGAATACTTCCGCCAACGTGGCCAGGTACGTGCGCAATGCCACCCAGCAATACGACGTGCTGTTCCTGGACGCCGGCGCGCCCGGTACCGTCATTCAGGACGCCGCGCTGTTTAAGAACCAGACCTACCAGCTGCAGGTGGACGTGTACACCTCGGCCCCGGTGGGTACGCCCATCAACATTACCCTTCAGAATAAGGCCCTGGCGGCCCCGCTGAACTCGTTCCCGGCCGGCCGCAACAGCACCTACCTGGCCAATACCACCAGGCAAAACCAGTGGGAGACGCTCACCTTCGCCTTTAACAACGCGCCCGACGCCGGCACCGCCAACGTGGCCATCGACCAGCTGGCGGTGCTCTTCAACAGCGGCTTTTTCACCGGCGAAACGTTCTACCTCGACAACCTCCGCATTGCCAAGAAGGCCACGCCTACCTACTCGGCCGCTACTACCTTCGAGAACTACGACGCCATCCGGAACCTGCCCTTGCGCAGCGCCAACGGTACGTACGTAGCGGCCGCCAACAACCCCTCTGCTACAGGTA
This sequence comes from Hymenobacter lutimineralis, assembly GCF_008271285.1. Classification (NCBI taxonomy): domain Bacteria; kingdom Pseudomonadati; phylum Bacteroidota; class Cytophagia; order Cytophagales; family Hymenobacteraceae; genus Hymenobacter; species Hymenobacter lutimineralis. Next base: position 140,526 of record NZ_VTHL01000008.1, read on the forward strand.
TCAATACCTCGGCGAAAGTGGGCCAGTACACTCGCAACACGGCTTCGCAGTACGACGCCCTCACCCTGACCAGCACCCAGATCAAAGATGGTAGCGCCTATGTCTCGGGGCAGAAAGTGTTTGCCATGGACGTGTACACGTCGGCCCCGGTGGGCACCGTGGTGTCGTGGCAACTGGAAAGCAGCGCGGCCTCTACGCCCGGCAACTACCCCTCAGGCCGGCACAGCATCTACCAGGCCGTTATCAAGCAAACCAACGCTTGGCACACGCTTACCTTCTCCTACGCCAACTCGCCCGACGCCGGCACCGCCGACGCCGACATCGACAACGTAGTCATGCTGTTCTCGCCCAACTCCACCAACGGCTCGGTGTACTACATCGACAACCTGCGCAGTTTGTCGGCCGGCACTACGCCCACCAACGTTGCGCCTACGGTCAGCCTGACTTCCCCAGCCAATGGGGCTAGCTTCACGGCCCCAGCCAGCATTACGATTAATGCCAACGCCGCTGACTCCGATGGTACGATCAGCAAAGTGGAGTTCTATAACGGCACCACGCTACTGAACACAGATACGGCTAGCCCTTACTCCTATACATGGACCGGTGTGGGCACAGGCACCTACTCTCTCACAGCTAAAGCCACGGATAACGCGGGTGCGGTAACGACGTCTACAGCCGTGAGCGTGACAGTCCCAGCAGCGCCCACAGCGCAGCCTATTCCGGGCACGATTGAAGCGGAAAGCTACACGGCTCAGCAGGGCACGGACAAGGAAGCCACCACCGACACAGGCGGGGGGCAGAACGTAGACTGGTACGAGACGGGCGACTGGCTCGACTACTCCGTCAACGTCGCTTCGGCCGGCCAGTACACCGTCGGCATCCGCGTGGCCTCGGCCAATGGCGGGGCCACGCTGCAGCTGCGCAACAGCGCCGGCACGGTCTTGGGCTCGGTGAACGTAGGCAACACCGGGGGCTGGCAGAGCTGGCAGACGCAGACCACAACGGTCACGCTGCCGGCGGGGGTGCAAACGCTGCGCCTCTACGCCTCCGCCTCCACCGGCACGAATGTGAACTGGCTCAGCTTCACGGCTGTGACCACGAACACGCCGCCCACCGTGAGCCTAACCTCGCCTGCTGCTGGCGCGACCTTCACGGCCCCGGCTTCGATTACCATCAATGCTAACGCGGCTGATGCCAACGGCACCGTCAGCTCGGTAGCCTTCTACAACGGCACGACCTTGCTTGGCACCGACACGTCCTCGCCCTACTCCTACACCTGGACCGGCGTGGCCGCTGGCACCTACTCAATTACCGCCCGCGCAACGGACAACGCAGGAGCCGTAACCACCGCCTCGGCCGTGAGCGTCACGGTCAGCAACACTCAGAGCGGGCAGACCATTCCCGGCACGATTGAGGCCGAGAGCTACGCGGCTATGCTCGGTATCCAGACCGAAGCCACCACCGACACGGGTGGGGGCCTGAACGTGGGCTACATCGAAACCGGGGACTGGATGGACTACGCCGTGAACGTGACCTCGGCCGGTTCCTACACCGTGGGCTTCCGCGTGGCTAGCCAGCCTGGTGGCGCTACCCTGCAGCTGCGCAACAGCGCCGGCTCGGTGCTGGGCTCGGTGAACGTGGGCGCCACGGGCGGCTGGCAGAGCTGGCAGACGCAGACGGCGACGGTGAGTTTGCCGGCCGGAGCGCAGACGTTGCGGGTTTACGCGGCCGCCGGGGGTGTGAACGTAAACTGGCTGAGCTTCGCGGCCGTGACCACGAACACGCCGCCCACGGTCAGCCTGACCTCGCCTGCTGCTGGCGCGACCTTCACCGCTCCAGCTAGCATCACCATCAACGCCAACGCGGCTGATGCCAACGGCACGGTTAGCTCCGTGGCGTTCTACAACGGCACCACGCTGCTCGGGACCGACACGAGTGCACCGTATTCCTACACTTGGACTGGCGTGGCCGCCGGTACCTACTCACTCACAGCCCGTGCCACTGATAATGGCGGAGCAGTAACGACCTCCTCGGCCGTGAGTGTGACGGTGAGCAACGCCTCTACGGGCAGCTACTGCGCCGTGACCTCGGACTTCAGCTACGGGGCTGTGAGCAGCGGGGGCAACGTGACCATCACCTTCCACCCGCTGGGGGCTACGGCTGGCGGCAACCTGGCCATCCTCTACCTGCGCCAGGGCACGAGTGGGGCCTACCCCGGCTACACCATGACTAAGAACGCGGCCGGAGACTTCACCTACACGCTGCCCGTGGCCAATGGCACGCTCGTCAACCTCTACTTCACCTACCAAGTGGGTGCCGGCGGGCCCGAGCGTAACAACGCCGCCACGCCCTTCTCCTACACCGTGGGCACGGCCTGCTCCATGCAGGCCCGCACTGGCACTGCCCTGGCCAACCACAATGCCAGCAGCGTGTCTTCGGCCAAGCTCTACCCCAACCCGGCCAGCAGCCAGCTGCGGGTAGAAACCCTCGTAGCCGCCGAAACGCTGACGGTTACCGATGGTCTGGGCCGCGTGGTGCTGAAGCAACAGGTAGGCGGGCGCCAGCTAGTTTCTGACCTGAACATCAGTTCCCTGAACCGTGGCGTGTACTTCCTCACCATCCGAAGCAGCCAAGGCACTGAGGTACAGAAGTTCATCAAGCAGTAAACGGGGCCAGTACCCAACAAGCAAAAGGGCCGCAGACTAGATCTGCGGCCCTTCTTTGTGCCCATCGAAAAAGGGCTATCAACTCTGTTCGGAATATTTTTTACACAAAATCCGGCGCTTGAATTTCAAAAGTCCAGTCTATGGTTTCAAGCGTTCCGGCTGATGTTCGAAGCGCTCCGGCTACAGCATCGATTGTTCCGGGCCATGTTCCAGGCGTTCCGGCCTATGTTTCAATCGTTCCGGGTCATGTTCAGGCGTTCCGGGTGCAGCGTCAGTCGTTTCGGCCTATGTTCGAAGCGTTCCAAGTCATGTTCCAATCGTTCCGGCCTCAGACACGGTCATTCCGGGTCATGTTTCAACGATTCCGGGTACGGACGCGGGTTTTTCCTGGCTGCTTCGTTACCTCTTGGGCCGGCGGGGCGTGGTAGCAAGAAAACTAGCCGGCTCTAATACCGCTCCAAATCCTGCTTGCGGTAGGCGTCAATGGCCAGCAAGATGAACAGCAGCGTGGTAAACGACCAGAGCGAGGAACCCCCGTAGCTGAAGAACGGCAACGGAATGCCCACCACCGGGGCCAGCCCAATCGTCATGCCGATGTTGATGCAGAAGTGGAAGAAGATAATACTGGCCACGCAATAGCCATAGGTGCGCCCAAACACCGATTTCTGCCGCTCGGCCACGTAGATGATGCGCCCCAGCAAGGCCACAAACAGCGCAATCACCGTCATAGTACCCAGCCAGCCCCACTCCTCCCCCACGGTGCAGAAGATGAAGTCGGTACTTTGCTCGGGTACAAAGTCAAACTTGGTTTGCGTGCCCTGCAGGAAGCCCTTGCCCGCAAAACCGCCTGAGCCAATGGCAATTTTGGACTGCGTCACGTTCCAGCCCACGCCCAGCGGGTCGGCGGAGGGGTTGATGAGCACCTCGATGCGCTTGCGCTGGTAGTCGTGCAGCACGCTGTTGAAGAAGTAATCCACCCCAAACACCATCCCAATCACCACGGCCCACACGCTGAGCGTGAGCGGCAGGTGATGGCGCAGCACCCGGGTATTAAAGCCAAAAATCAGGAGCAGAATGAGCGTGAAAGCCGCTACCAGCCACAGCTTGGGCACCAACAAGGCCAGAATGAGAATCAGGGCCGCCGCCGCCAGCACCAGCAGAATCAGCGGCGACATGCCCTCCCGGAAGTAGGCCAGCAGGAAGGCTCCGAACACCAGCGCCTGCCCCGTTTCGTTGGCCGCCACAATGAGCACTGGCGGCAGCAGCGTGAGGCCGGCCAGCACCAGCTGGTCGCGCCAGTTCTGGTTGCGCAGGTTGATGCCCGCCATGTAGCGCGACACGGCCAGGGCCGTAATGAACTTGGCAAACTCGGCGGGCTGCAGGCGCACCGGCCCCAGCTCCAGCCAGGAGCGGGAGCCCGCAATGGGACGCGCAATCAGCGGGGTCACGATCAGCAGCGCAATCATCACCCCATATAGCACAAAGGCAAACGTGTCGTAGGCCTTGTAATCAATTACCAGCAGGATGACGATGAGCACCACGGAGGTGCCAATCCACACCAGCTGCTTGCCGTAGTTGAAATCGAAGTTGAACAGGGAGGCTGCCGGGGCCTCGGGCGAGTAGCTGGCCGCGTACACGTTCAGCCAGCCCAGTAGCACCATCAGCGCATACAGCCCCACGGTTACCCAGTCGATACTGCGGCTATAGCGGGCGGGAGAAGCCATTTTTAAAGGAGTTTCGGGTTTCGAGTTGCTGGTTTCGGGTTACCAGTTTCGGGGTAGGGTTAGCAACTCGAAACCCGAAACTAGCAACCCGAAACTCTTTATTAGTGTCGGCGGGAAAGGAAACGGTCGGCGGGGCCGGGCAGCCAGTTTTCCCAGCGCTTCCGCCAGGGGGCTACCTTGCCCCGCAGGTATTTTTCCATGAGCAGGGAAGCCAGCGGAGCTGCCGAAAGCCCCCCGAAGCCCGCATTTTCGATAAACACGGCTACCACAATCTTCGGGTCTTCGGCCGGGGCAAAGCCCGCGAAGGTGGCATGGTCCTCGCCGTGGTAGTTTTGCACGGTTCCGGTTTTGCCGGCTACCGAAATACCCACGTCGGCCAGCGAAGCCAGGTTAGCGGTACCTCCGCGCCCGTCTACCACTTCCTGCATGCCCGGCACCAAGGCCTCGAAGTGGCGCGGCTCGATGGGCAGGCGGTGCTGCACCTGAAACTGCGGGAGCGGCCCCTGCTTACCGATGCTGCGCACAAAATGCGGGGTGTAGTACCAGCCCCGGTTGGCGATGATGGCCAAAATATTGGCCATTTGCAGGCCCGTAATGCCAATTTCACCCTGCCCGATGCTGAGCGAGTACACCGTGCGGAAGTTCCAGTGGTTTTTGCCGTACTGCTTGTTGTAGAAGTTAGGCGAAGGAATCAGCCCCATCCGCTCCCCCGGCAAGTCCACACCCAGGTGCTGAGCCAGCCCGAAGTTGACCACCTGCTGGCGCCAGTCGGCCAAACCCAGGGCCGCATCCTCGGTTTTGCGGGTCGAGCGGCCACGCATTACCATGGCCCGCATCACCTGGTAGAAGTAGGGGTTGCAGCTTTGCTTGATGGCAATGTTGACGTTGTTGGGCGGCTCGTGGCGGTGGGTGCAGCGCACCAGCTTCCAGTTGCATTGGAAACCGGTGGTAGGCGTCACCACCCCGGCCTGCAGGGCAATGGCCTCGTTCACCAGCTTAAACACAGAGCCGGGCGGGTAGGTCGCCATCAGGGGCCGGTCGAATAAGGGCCGTTCGGGGTTGCGCAGCAGCTCCATGTAGCGGTTGCCCAGCCCTTTGCCCGTCAGCTTGTTGGGGTTGTAGCTCGGGGCTGATACAAAGGCCAGGATTTCGCCGGTCTTGGGGTCGAGGGCCACCACAGAGCCGCGCTTGCCGGCCATCAGCTGCTCCGCCAAACGCTGCAGCTCCCGGTCAATGCTCAGGTGCAAATCTTGTCCGGCCCGGGAAAGCGTATCGAATTCCCCGCCGCGAAAAGCGCCTTTCTCAATGCCGCGCACGTTCACCATGCGGTACTGCACCCCGCGCTGGCCCATCAGCTGCTGCTCATAGAACGACTCCAGGCCCGAGATGCCGAGGTTGTCGCCGGCTATGTACTTAGCATACTTCGGCTTCTCCAAATGAGCCGGCGTTACGGGCCCCACGTAGCCCAGGGCGTGGGCCATAATGGTATCCTGGTAAGACCGGGCCATGCGGGCCTTGATGCTGAAGCCCGGGAAGTCCATCAGGTTGTCCTGAATAGCGGCCAGCTCGGGCGTGCTCAGGTTGGGCACCAGCGGCGAGGCCTTTACCCTGGAATACGTTTTGGCCGCCAGCAGCCCCGCCCGCAAGTCCTCCACCGGCAATTGCAGCAGCTGGCAAAACCGAGCCGTATCAAGGGTTTTCACCTCGCGCGGCACCACCATCAAGTCATACACGGGCGTGTTCTGCACCAGAAGCTTGCCGGCGCGGTCGTAGATGAGGCCCCGATAGGGCGTCTGCACAATGCGCTGGAGCGTGTTGCGGTCGGCAGCCAGCTTGTAGCTGCCATCGAGCACCTGGATATAGAACAACCGCGTCGCAAACACCACTGCCACAGCCAGAAAAATGGCCATCACCACAAACTTGCGGCCTTCTAAGTATTGCAAAGCAGAAAAACCTGAGAAATACGATGTTCCGATGCACTCACCGGAAGCGCAAAGATAACCAGATAGCCGTTGAGTAAGTTGCAAATAACCGGGCCGCGCCGGCAGTACCTACGTCGCGCAGGCAGGGAGTCGGCTAGCGGCTGCGGCGGCCAGCCGGGAAGAATACCAGCTGAATAATGAGCAGCACCAGGCCTGTGAACAGCACGCTCACAAAGATTTTACCCAGCGTGAGGCCAATGGTGCGGAAGCCGCCCAGCTCCACGAAGAAAAACGCCGTGTGGTGGATAGCCAGCAATAGCACCAGGTACACGCCAAACCACTGCCAGCCCATGCGGTGAATGTTCACGGAGTCGGAGGAGTCGTAGCCGTCGCGCGGGGTGAGCAGGCGCAGCACCCAGGGGCGCAGGTAGGCCACCAGCACCGTCGCCACCGCGTGCACCCCGCCCGAGTCGAAAAACACATCCATGGTGATGCCCATGGCAAAGCCCAGCAGCAGCTGCACCACAATGGGCGTGGCAATGGGTAGAAATAGCAGGAAGCCCAGGTACAGAAAGCACCAGCCCAAGCCAAACAACCCGGTGGGCGTGATGTGGCTGATGATAAAAACCTGCACAAAGGCGTACAGCACAAACCGCAGCAGCTCAATAATCAAGGTACCAACTACTCCACGCATCAGGGCGTCCCTCCTTCCGGTTTAATGCCCGTGCGAACTTCCAGCGTATCGCGCTGGGCCTGGGAGCGGTTGCTCACCACATACACATAGGTGAGATTAGCGAAATTGGTAGCCAGGCGCACCTGCACGGTCCAGAAGTTCTTGTCGGGCTCTTTCACGAAGCTTTCCACGCGCCCGATCAGCACCCCCTCCGGAAATACCGCATTGTAGCCGGAAGTTACCACGGTGTCGCCGCGCACGAGGCGGTTCTGCCGCGGAATGTAGTCGAGCTGCACGTGGGTGGGGTCGTCGCCGAGCCACTTGATGCTGCCAAACGTGCCGTCGCGCAGGATTTTGGCCGAAATAGCCGTTTTGGAGTGAAGCACCGAGGAAACCGTGGCGTAGTTCTCACTCACCACCTTCACCCGGCCCACCACGCCCGCGGCCGCCACCACGCCCATACCCGGCCGGATGCCCTGCTGGCTGCCTACGTTCAAGGTCAGGTAGTTATCTACCCGCCGCAGGGTGTTGCTGATCACGCGCGCGGGTACCAGCGGATAAGCCGGGTCCTGAGCCGGGAGGCTGCGCAGCCCCAGCAGCAACGAATCGGGGCGGCCCAGGCGCTGGATGCGGGCCTGGCTGAGGCTGTCCTGCCGCACGGGCAGCACGGCGGCCACGCGGCGGGCCGTATCGGGCGGGTACAGCTGCTCGCGCAGCTTCGCATTTTCCTCTATTAAGGCCCGGTTCACGTCTACCAGCCGAAAGTAATCGTACACGCGCGTCCGGAAGGCCAGAAACTGCCCGGTGTAGGCATTGGCCGAGTTGAAGAAGGCCGCCCGCTGGTAGGAGCTGTTCCGCAACAGCAAAAACACACTCAACACCTCCAGCAGGCCGAATACCAGCATACCCCGGTAACGGAACAGGAAGGCGAAGAGGTTATTCATGGAAGAGAGCTATGAGAACGTAAGAAGTGAGAAGTGAGACTTCGTTCAAACAACCGGAATAGGGTGCCAGAACCAAAGTCTCACTTCTCACTTCTGCTTATCTCAATTCTAGGTCAGCAGCACGCTGCGGAAAGCCTGGATATTTTTGATGGCGGCGCCGGTGCCGCGTACCACGGCCCGGAGCGGGTCTTCGGCAATGTGAATGGGCAGCTTGGTTTTGGCCGCCAGGCGCTTGTCGAGGCCGCGCAGCAGGGCCCCGCCGCCGGTCAGGTGAATGCCGTTTTCGTAGATGTCGGCCGACAGCTCAGGCGGGCTGATTTCCAGCGCCTTCAGCACGGCTTCCTCAATCTTGGCCACCGACTTATCGAGGGCAATGGCAATTTCCGACGAGGTAACTTTGATAACCTTCGGAATACCCGTCATCAGGTCACGGCCGCGCACCTCAAAGTCGGGGGGCGTCTGGTCCAGTTCGGTAAGGGCGGCGCCTACCTCAATCTTGATCCGCTCGGCGCTTCGCTCCCCAATGAGCAGGTTGTGCTGGCGGCGCATGTAGTCCAAGATATCCTGGTTGAACACGTCCCCGGCGGTTTTAATCGACTGGTCGCACACGATACCCGACAGGGCAATTACCGCAATTTCGGTGGTGCCCCCTCCGATGTCGATAATCATCGAGCCCACGGGCTGCTCCACGTCGATGCCGATGCCGATGGCCGCAGCCATAGGCTCCTGAATCATCCATACTTCCTTGGCGCCGGCGTGCTCGGCGGAGTCACGCACAGCGCGCTTTTCCACTTCCGTGATGCCCGAGGGAATGCAGATCACCATCCGGTGCGAGGGCTGAAACAGCCGCGTCCGGGTGTCAATCATCTTGATCATTCCCTTGATCATTTCCTCCGCAGCGTGGAAGTCGGCAATTACGCCGTCTTTCAGCGGACGAATGGTTTTGATGTTGTCGTGGGTCTTCTCGTGCATTTGCTGCGCTTGCCGGCCCACGGCAATTACTTTATTGGTCGTGCGGTCTTTCGCAATAATGCTCGGCTCATCCACCACGATTTTGTCGTTGTGAATGATGAGCGTGTTGGCCGTGCCCAGGTCAATGGCAATGTCGCTGGTCAGAAAATTGAAGAAACCCATTGAGTAGCGGCAAATGAATGAGAACGGGCGGGTTGCGCCCGTCAAAAGTGGGGGCAAAGGTAAGCACTAACCGGGGATGTAACAGATAGTGGACGGATAAGAACGGATAATGCGTACTAGATGGTGTATCAGGATTGGAAGTAGCCGGTTGATGCCTGAAAAGATACGGCTGCCAACGGCAAGGGGACGGATAGAACGAATCCGTTCCATCCGTCCCCTTATCCGTTTTATCCGCAGTTAGTGTTTGAAGTGCCGCACACCCGTCAGCACCATGGCCATGCCCAGCTGGTTGGCGGCCGCAATGCTGTCCTGATCCTTGATGGAGCCGCCGGGCTGCACCACGGCCCGAATCCCGGCTTCGCCCGCAATTTCCACGCAGTCGGGGAAGGGGAAGAAAGCATCGGAGGCCATAACGGCACCCTGCAGGTCGAACCCGAAGGCCTTGGCCTTCTCAATGGCCTGCCGCAGGGCATCCACGCGGGAGGTCTGGCCTACCCCGGAGGCTAGCAGCTGCCCGGCGCGGGCCAGCACAATGGTGTTGCTCTTGGTGTGCTTGCAGATTTTGAGGGCGAATTCCAGGGCCGCCACTTCCTCGGCCGTGGGCGCCGACTCCGTCACCGTGCGGAATTCGTTGGCGCCTTCCACTACTTTATCGAAGTCCTGCTCGATGATGCCATTGAGCAAGGTCTTGATTTGCTTTTGCGGAAATGCCACGGGCTTCTGGCGCAGCAAAATGCGGTTTTTCTTGCTTTGCAGCACCAGCAGCGCATCGGGCGCGAAGTCGGGCGCAATCAGCACCTCAAAGAAAAGCTTGTTCAGTTCTTCGGCCGTGGCGGCATCCACCACTTGGTTCACAATGATAACACCGCCAAATGCCGACACCGAGTCGCAGGCCAGGGCGTTCAGGTAGGCTTCGTGCAGGGAACCGGCCTGGGCCACGCCGCAGGCATTGGTATGCTTGAGAATGGCGCAGGCCGCCGGACCATCGGCCTGAAATTCCTGCATTAGCAGCACGGCCGCGTCCACATCCACGAGGTTGTTGTAGCTGAGCTGCTTGCCGTGGAGCTGGTCGAACAGGGCCGACAGGTCGCCGTAGAAAGTGCCCTGTTGGTGGGGGTTTTCGCCATAGCGCAGGGGCGTGGCGGGCTTCTGGCTTACTTTCAGCGCGGCCCCGTGCTGGGTGGTACCCTGGCTCAGGTACTGGAAGATGTGGGTATCGTAGTGCGAGGTAGCCTCGAAGGCGGCGGCGGCGTAGTCGCGGCGGTCAGCCAGGTCGGTGGCGCCTTGCTTTTCGGTTAGCAGCGTGGTCACGGCTTCGTATTGGTCGCGGCTGCTTACCACTAGCACGTCGCGGTAGTTTTTGGCGGCGGCCCGCAGCAGGGAAATGCCCCCAATGTCGATTTTCTCAATCACGTCGGCTTCCGCCGCACCCGAGGCTACGGTTTCCTCGAAAGGATACAGGTCCACAATCACCAGGTCGATGGGCGGAATCTGGTGCTGGGCGGCCTGCGCTACATCGGTGGCTTCGTGGCGGCGGTGCAGAATCCCCCCAAACACCGTGGGGTGCAGGGTTTTCACGCGGCCCCCAAACACCTCCGGGAAGCCCGTCAGGCTTTCCACGGCCGTAACGGGTACCCCCAGCTCCTCGATGAACTTCTGGGTGCCGCCCGTGGAATACAGCTGCACGCCGTGCTGGGCCAGCACGCGAATGAGCGGCTCCAGCCGGTCTTTGTAATACACGGAAACCAGGGCAGAGCGAATGGGCTGCATCATAACAAGAAAAGGTTGGGCTGAACGACGCCGCGAAGGTAGGCAGCGCCCGGTTAGCCACCCAAGCCCCCACAGCAATTTGCTGGCAGGTTCCGCGGGGAGGCCACGGGACAGGTCTAGCCACTCCTGTTACAAACCTGGGAACCTATGGGAAAAACTTTGGCTAGGGGCACAAGGCCTTTGCCCAAACAGGTGACGCACTTCACTGCGGGATGCCAAGAAGTGCTGGCAATACCCACTTGTCTTGAGGTAGCACACAACCCACAAGCTCAACTGTCGGTATCAGAGGTACTGTTGTGCTTATCTACTTTTTTCATGCCTCTTCTCGTTACTCCAGCCGAACTGCTGCCGCCTGCGGTATTGCCTGCCCCCGAAACGGCCGCTGCGCAGCTCGTTCCTCGCCTGTTTGCCCACGCACCCTTATCTGATTTCGACGGGGCCTTCCCGGTAGAGGAGTTTTCTTGGCTGCGAGCGGCGGGCTTGCTAACGGCCGTGCTGCCGCCCGCGCTGGGGGGAGAGGGCCTGGCCGATGAGGCGCTGCTGCGGGTGCTTTGTCACATTGGGCGCGGCAACCTGGCCGTGGGACGCGTGTTCGAGGGCCACGTAAATGCCCTCCAACTCATGCTGCGCTTTGGCACGCCCGATCAGCAGGCACATTGGGCCGCCGAGGCGCGGGCCGGGCACTTGTTTGGCGTCTGGAACACCGAGGCCGCCGACGGCGTGGAGCTCCTGCCCCAACCCGATGGACGGATGGCCTTGCGCGGAGCCAAAACCTTTGCCTCGGGGGCGGGCCACGTCACGCGGCCCCTGCTCACGGGCCGCCTCCCGGATGGGGGCTGGCAGATGCTTATCCTGGAGGCGGATGCGCAGCCGCCCATACTCGACCCCTCGTTCTGGCAGCCGCTGGGTATGCGCGCCTCGGCCAGCTTCCGCGCTGATTTTACGGGGCTAACGGTGACATCGGCGCAGCTCCTGGGCCAGCCCGGCGACTACTACCGGCAGCCTTGGTTTAGCGGAGGAGCCATCCGATTTGCAGCCGTGCAGCTGGGCGGGGCCGAAGCCGTGCTCGATGAAACCCGCCGCTTTTTGCGTCAGCTGGGCCGCACCGATGACCCCTACCAGCGGCAGCGCCTCGGCGAAATGGCGACGCTGGTGGAAGGTGGCCACCAGTGGCTGCGCGCCGCCGCCGAACACGCTGCCCGCCCCACTGCCGCCGAGCAGGCTGAGGCCACCGTAGCGTACGCCAACATGGTGCGCACGGCCGTGGAGGAAATCTGCCTGCGGGTGCTGCCCCTGGCCGAACGCTCCGTGGGGGCCCGCGGCCTGCTGCGCCCCGAGCCCCTGGAGCGCCTGCACCGCGACCTGACCCACTACCTGCGCCAGCCCGCTCCCGACGCCGCCCGGGCCGATGTGGGCCGCTTCGCCATGGATTCTGACACGCCTACTTACCAGCTCTGGAAATGAGTAGCGCAGTTAGCTTTTTTACCGATTTGCCGCTGCGGCCCGCTAAGGCGGCCCTGGTTTTTGGGCCTACGCTGGTAGTTGCTCCTCACCCCGATGACGAAACCCTGGGCTGCGGGGGGCTGATAGCCTTGCTGCGCCAGGCGGCCGTTCCCGTATGGGTAGTGTTGGTCAGTGACGGGACGATGTCGCACCCAGGTTCCCAACGCTTTCCGGCGGCGGCCCGGCAGGCGTTGCGGGAAGCCGAGCTGCGCACTGCCCTGGCCCGGCTCGGTGTGGCCGATACGGCCCTCACCTGCCTGAGGCTGCCCGATGGACGCGTGAGCTCCCAGGATACCGCGGCCATAGCTCAGCTGAACCAGCTGCTGCTAGCCACGCGGCCCGTCACCGTCCTCACCCCCTGGCGCCGCGACCCGCACCCCGACCACCGCGCCACCACCGCCCTCGTCCAGCATGCCCTGGCCCAGCTGCCTACTACGCCCCGCGTGCTGGAGTATGTGGTATGGGCCTGGGAGCGGGCCGCCCCTGCCGACCTCCCCCAGCCGGATGAAATGCAGGGCTGGCGGCTCGACATCCATTCCGTGCTCGACCAAAAGCAGCATGCCTTGGCTGCTCATGCCTCCCAGTTGCCCAACGGTCCCATCGATGATGACCCTACCGGGTTTTATCTGACGCCATCGATGCTGGCTCATTTTGCCCAGCCCTTTGAAACCTACCTGGAGCCCCTGTCCCCGGCCGAAGCTTAGTATTGTCTGCCTATGAACCCCAACCAGCCGCACAACCTGCCGCCAGCTTACTTCGACGAGGTATACCGGGCTAACGACGACCCGTGGAACTTCGAAACGAGCCCCTACGAGCACGAAAAATACCGGGCTACGCTGGCGGCGTTGCCCCAACCAACATACTCTCGCACGTTCGAGATTGGCTGCTCCCTGGGCGTGCTCACGGCTCAGCTGGCGCCCCGCTGCCAGGAGTTGCTGGCCATTGATGTAGCCGAAGCCGCTTTGGCTAAAGCCCGGCAGCGGTGCCAGGCGTTTCCCCATGTGCAGTTTCGTCGGATGCAGGTACCCGCCGAGTTTCCGACGGGACAGTTCGACTTAATTCTGGTGTCGGAAGTAGGGTACTACTGGGATGAGCCTACCTTATGCCAAGCCGCCAATGCCATTTTTGAGGCCCTCACGCCGGGCGGACAGCTGCTGCTGGTGCACTGGACGCCACCAGTGCACGACTACCCTCTCACCGGCGACGAAGTACACGCGCTGTTTCTGGAGTACACCCAGCCCGGCGGCCCGGCGCGCCACCTCCTGCACCAGCGCCAACCTACCTACCGTTTAGATCTGCTGGAAAAGAAATCAGCGTAGCCTGCCCCAGCTGCGCCCTGATTTCGGCCAGCGCCTGCCGCAGCGGCACCAGCGCCAGGGGCCGCACCTGCCGGAAGCGCCCCAGCGCCCACTCCCACAACACCCCAAAACAAGTAGCGGCCGTTAGCCGGCAAATGAGCTCCTCGGCGCCCACCTTCAGTTGCTTGGCCAGCGACAGCAGCCCGGCCAGGGGTCGTTTCGCCGACAGCCACAGCCGGCGCAGGCGGCGGCGCAGCATGGCTTCGGCAGTTACCTGGTGGCCGCCTTCCACCAGGGGTTCCTGGCCCGCAGCACACTGCCGGGCCCATTCGCTTAGCTGCCAGGAAAGGCCCACTGCTACCCGCCCCGCCCGCCGGTCGGAGGTAGCCACGCGCACGGCCGGGCAATGGCGTACCCGCAGGTCGTGGCGGAGCAGAGAGTGGTACAAGGCCTCATCTTCCAGAAAAGGCACCACCGGCAGGCCACCCACGGCGCGGTAGGCCGCTGCGGTTAGCGCCAAGCTCGCCCCGAAGTGCTGGTGATGGCGGGGCCAGGGGTCGTGGGAGCTGGCGTCAAGGGACGCTTCCAGTTGGGTACGGGCCAGGCGGTAAGCGGCATCGAGTAGGTGCTGGCGGCGCACGGCGCAACGCATGGGGCCACTATGCCGGGGCAGAATGCGCCCTCCCACGGCATCGGCGCCCGCGCTGATGGCCTGCTCTGTGGCGGCCAGCCAAGTGGGGGTTACCTGCGTGTCGGCATCAGTAGACAGAATCAACCCTTGAGGGCGGCCCACTGCCTCAAGCCGACAGCAGGCCTCATCCATCAGCAGGCGCCGCGCCCGGCCTACGTGCGCTTCGGCGGGCGGCAGCTGCTGCTCGGCTACCTGAATGGCCCAGGCCGGATGCTTGGCGGCAAAACGGCGTACTACCTGGACCGTGGCATCGGTGCAGTTGTTGGCCAGTACCAGTATTTCAAACGTAGTAGGGTCCAGCGGCCGCCCGGCCAGGGTGGTTTGAGCCACCAGCGCCGCCAGCGTGGCCGGCAGCTCGGCGGCCTCGTTTTTGGCGGGAATGATGATGGAGGCCCGTAGCGCCGGGTGAGGCGGCAGGGCCATGCGCAGCGGCGCTACGGGTAGCTCAGTCGGGGCCGCGGCGTGGTGAAACAGTTGGGGAGAAACCAAATCCATAGGTCCCAATCCTACGGAATTGCCGAGCTTTGGATGAAGCTCGGCAGCAGAAATGTGCGCACCGGTACCAGCTGGCAGTGGCGTTACCAGTAGGCTGAGGCCGGAATTAAAACGCCTCGTTGAAGGCGAAGTACAACCCGCTGGACTGCCCCGACCCCACCCCGTAGTCGATGCGGATGCTGAGCCGGTCCTGGCGGTTCACGTCGATGCGCAGCCCTGCGCCCCCCGCCAGGTTAAACTGCCCGGGCCGAAAATCAGTGACCTGGGGCTGTACCTGCCCAGCGCTGCCAAACAGCACGCCCCGCAGCCGCCAGAACAGCTGCTGGCGCAGCTCTACCTGGGCGGCCAGCAGTTGCCGGTCGCGGAAACGGCCTTCGTAGATGCCGCGCATCATCCGCTCCCCGCCCAGCTGGGCCAGTTCCCGAAACGGCACGGTGCCCCCGTGGAAAGTGCCCAGGAGCTGCCCAGCCAGCACAGTATGCTCCGCTTCCTTTGACCCTAGCACCCGGTAATGCCGAGCGTCAAACTGCAGCCGCGTAAACGAGAAGTCACTGCCCAAGCCTTTGGCCATCAGCAGCGCTGTGGCATCCAGAAAGTTGCCGTGGTGGGCGCTTAGAATATTATCGCGCGTATCGTAGAGCAGAGCCGGCCCCAGGCCCGAGGTGAGCGTAGGTTGCCGCTCCCGCTCGGGGCGCTCCAGCAGCCAGTTAGGCCGGGTAGCATCGTCGGTGAGCGGGTCGTCTACCCGAATGCGGTAGAGGTTGGTGAGCCGGTAGACGCCGCCCACGAACAAGCCTGGCCGCAGGCGCTTCAGTACGCGCTGGTTGAGAATGAACACCCGGTACGAAATGTCGCTTTTCTCGCTTTTGCGGGTGTCGTTGCCCACGCCGTAGTAGTAGATAGGCAGGTTGAAGTACTGGGCTTCCCCGCTGATAAAGTACCGCTCGCCGGGCGTGAAGATGGCGTGCGTGAGGCTGGCGCTGGACTGCTTGCGCTGGGTGCGGTAGGCCAGCACGCGGGCGTTGGAGCTGCGCGTGGTAGTGTCCTGCCCGAAGCGCCACACCGGCAGCACAGCCGCCCCGTACGCCAGGCCGGTTTCGGGCTGCGAAAACACGATAGGCAGGGCGGCCACTTTCACGCGGCGCGGCTTTTTGGCGGGCTTGCGGGCTGCTACCGAGTCGGCAGCCGATTGGGCGTGGGTGGCCAGGGCCAGCAACGTCAGCAACAAGGTGGCTCCGGCACGAAGTACAAACATAAACAGCGGGGAGAGTGGTGCCTAAATGTACAGAATTAGGCCCTACTCTCCCCGCTATTGTCTTGGCCTTGCGCCGGGCGCTAAAACGCCTCGTTCACGCCGAAGTACAGCCCGCTGCTGCCGCCTGAGCCCACCCCGTAGTCGAAGCGAATGTTGAGCCGGTCGCGGCGGTTGAACTGAAAGCGCACCCCGGCCCCACCGGCCAGCTTAATGCCGCTGAACGACATGTCCTGCAGGTGCGGGGCCACTTGGCCCACCCCCGCAAACACGGCGCCGTTCAGGCGCCAGAACAGGTGGTGGCGAATCTCGGTCTGGGCGGCCAGCAACTGCCGGTCGCGGAAGCGGCCTTCGTAAATGCCGCGCAGCAGACTCACGCCGCCCAGGTTGGCCAGTTCCCGGAATGGCACGGTGCCATTGTGGAAGGTGCCGATAACCTGACTGGCCCAGATAGTACGGTTAGAGCCCAGAGGCTGAAAGTAGCGCCCATCCACCACGTAGCGCGTGAAGGTATAGTCGCTGCCCAGTCCTTTGAGGTTGAACAGCGTCTGCAGGTCCAGGTAAGCCCCTTTGTACGTACTCAGAATCACGTCCCGGCTGTCGTAGATGAAGGTGGGGCCGGCCCCGGAAATGCGGAACGGATCCTTCTCGCGGGGCGTCAGCTCGGAGTAGTACAGGTTGGGGCCGGTTTCCTCGTTGTTTAGCTCCAGCTTGGGGCGCAGGCTCCGCAGGTCGGTGAAGCGGTACTGCAGGCCCACAAAGGTGTAGCGGTGGATACTTTTCAGGGCCCGCTGGGTGATAGTGAGCAGCTTATAGGCAATTTCACTTTCTGCCTCCTTCCGGGTATCGTTGCCAATGCCATAGAAGAAGATGGGGTAGTCGAAATACTGAATATCCCCGATGAGCAGGTAACGCTCCTGCCGGGTGAAGATGGTGTGGGAGAGCTGCAGATTCAGCTGCTTCTTCTGGGAAAACCAGCCCCCCAGCCGACCGTTGGACTTGCGCACGGTGGTGTCGCGGCCGTGGCGCCAGGTAGGCAGGAACGTAGCCCCCGCCGCAAAACCAGTTTCGGGCTCGTAAAACACGACTGGCGCCGGAATAAAGCTAGGTTTATCCTCCGGGTTTTTGGGGGGCTGAGCCGTGGTGAGAGCCGGAGCAGCCGTTGGGGTGGGCGCAGTGGGCGTAACCGGCACCGGCGCAGCGGCGGCAGAATCAGAAGCGGTGGGCGTGGTTTGGGCAAAGGCAGCCGGTGCCAGCCACAACGCGGCCAGCAGCAGGGTAAGAGTACGCATGAGGTCAGAAAAGCGAAAGGTGAACGGCCAGCCCGACGGGCCCGCCTGCTTTCCTAACGTGCGGGCAGGAGCCCGGGTTATATAGTTCAGCTTACCCCCACCAGCAACATGGACAGCACCCCGGCCAGCATGATGAGCTTACACCACAAGCTCAGCTGCGCAAAATGCGCTTTGCGGTCGGCACGAGCCAGCTGCCAGCCCAGGGCCAGCAGCGGCCCCAGCACCAGCAGGAGCAGCCACCCCGCCAGCCAGTACCAGCCCAGCGCATACGCCTGCCCCACGGCCCCCACTACCAGCAGCACCAGGCACAGCCAAAAAAAAGCCACTACCCACTTCGTGCGCGCCACCCCGGCCACGATGGGGAGGGTGCGGCAGTCGTGCTGGGCATCACCGCGCATGTCCTCTACATCCTTGATGATTTCGCGGACTACCGACAGCAGAAACGCGGCCAGGGCGTAAATCCAGACGGTGCCTACCCCCGTGCGCAGCTGCAGCTCCGGAGTGAGCACCGACGCCGCCGTCAGTGCCGCTATGCTCAGATTGCCCACTAGGGCCATGCGCTTCAGCCGCACCGAATAGCCCCATAGCAGCAGGGCCGAGGCGGCATGCACCAGCCCCAGCAACGTCGACAAGGCTCCGCTGACCAGGATACCTACGCCCGTGAGCAGCAAATGCGCGAGCATGGCATGGCGGCGGTTTATCACACGCCCTACCACCAGCCGGTCGGGGCGGTTGATGGCGTCTATTTTCACATCGTAGTAGTCGTTGATGATGTAGCCAGCGGCAGCAATGCACAGCGTGGCCAGCAGCAGCAAGGCAAAGCGGACATCAAGCCAGGGCGTGTCCGGTGTGCGTTGGTGCAACAGGCCCACGCGCACCAGCCCCATGCACAGCACCAGCAGCAGCAGATTGGGCAGGCGCACCAGCTGCGTGAGCTCCCGCAGGCCGCCGGAGCCGGGCCGGCCGGGGAAGTTCTTATCCATTCGGGAAGTGGGCTGCGCCATCTTATGTATCACCAGAGGTTGCAAAGATGCCACCCGGGCGGCAATGGCCGCTACGGCGCCAGTCAAAAAGAAAGCCCCTCCAAACGGAGAGGCTTTCTGCAAGCAAAAAACCTTGTTGGCGCTACGCCTACAGTTTCTTTACGTTCACCGCATTCACGCCTTTCCGGCCTTCCTGGGTATCAAATTCCACGCGGTCATTCTGTTGGATCTGGCCCCCGTTAAGGCCGGTAACATGGACGAAGAAGTCTTCCTTCGTGCCGTCTTCTGTAATGAAGCCGTAGCCCTTCGACTCATTATAGAATTTTACGGTTCCTGTTTTCATGAAAAATGCGAAAAAATGTGAATGGATGATGTGGTAAAGATATAGGGATTTACCAAAATCACAACTCGCCTTTTCCGCGTCTTTCCAACGGCAATCCGGCCCCACAACGGGCTTCTACCAAGTTCCTTGCTGCTTCATGGTGGCTTCCAGCAACTCGCGCACGGCGCCTTTGCCCCCGGGCAAAGAAGCCACGAATGCGCTGATGGCGCGCACGTCGTCAGCGGCATCGGCGGGGCAGGCGGCCAGACCGCAGCGGCGCATCACTTCTACATCCGGCATGTCGTCGCCCATGTAGGCAATAGTGGCGGGGTCGAGGCGGTGCAGGTTGATGTACTTGTTGAAGATAACCATCTTGTCATCGACGCCCAGGTAGATATCCTGCACGTCCAGGGACTCCAGGCGGCGGCGCACCCCCTCTTCCTGCCGGCCCGAGATGATAACGATGCGGTAGCCCTTGCGCAGGGCATGGCGGATGGCGTACCCATCGCGGATGTGAAACGTGCGGGCCTGCTCCCCCGAGTTGAGGGCCAGCAAAGTGCCGTCGGTCAGCACCCCATCTACATCCAGGATAAACGCTTTAATAGCCGATAAATCAACCATATTTCTGCTGACAACGAATGATGGAGTAACCGGCGCTTAGCAAGAAAGCGCAGTTTCTGATGGCTATACGGCAAAAGGCGCCGACGGCCGGCCGCTGAGCCTGTATTCTATTTATTGGTTGTCGCGCCATTCGTACACCCACTTGGCCTGAATCTGCTCCAGGTGGCCTTCGGTGGCCTGCTCCCGGGTGCCTTCAAAGTTGGGCAGGCTCAGCACCCAATCTAGCAGATCAGTGAACCGAATGCGGTAGATTTTAGCTTCCGTGAAATCGTCGCCAAACTTCTCATACAAAGCCATGGCAATGTCCTCGTGGTCCTGCCAGTGAATCGGGGGCTCGAAGTACGTCATTTTAAGTAATGTGACTAATGTGGGGAATGTGCTAATGTGGGGGAATGGGCTGATGTGCTATTTGTCGTTCTTTTGTTAGCACATCAGCCCATTCCCCTACACTAGCACATTAGAAAACTAGTGGCCCAGGAAGTTCTGGGGTGGGATGCGAATCACGAGCTCCTGGGTGGCGGCCTGCACCACGCACTGGCAGCCCAGGCGGGAGTTGATGCGCGGGTTGACGGCGCGGTCAATGAAGTCTTCTTCCTTGTCGCTGATTTCCGGGAGGTGTTCCTCGCCCTTCACCACGTACACGTGGCAGGTGCTGCACCCACACACCCCCCCGCAGTTGTGCTGCAGCTGAATGTCGTTGTTGAGGGCCACGTCGAGCACGGATTCGCCTTCGGCGGCCACGTGCGTCTGCTCGGGCTGCCCGTCTTCGAATTGAAAGGTGATATTGACGGTGTTCACGGCGTGAAGGTGTATTGGCAAATTGAGGGCGCAAAGGTACGCACCCCGGCTCCCCCATCAAAGCTGCGGCGGCTTTGGCTCCGGCTGTGCCTGGATAGATGCCGTTAGCCGGCTATATAGGTCCTGCCAGGCGGGGTGCCCGGCCAACAACCGCTGGTGGGCCTGCAATGTTGGCGTATCCCCGCGGGCGGCGGGTCCGGTTTGCCCCTGAAACGGCAAACTGCCCAGGGCTTTTTCCACCGTCTCGCGAATAAGCGGCTCCAGCAAAGTCCAGGGCAGACTGGCTTCGCGCAGCAGCTCCTGGCTGATACCTAGCAGGTGGTAGGGGAAATTGCAGGCAAACACTGCCGCCACGTGCAGAGCCTGGCGCTGGGGCGTGGCCACTAGCTGCGCGCGGGCCGGGCTCAGGCTGCGGGCCAGGGTGAGCAGCAGCGTTTCGGCGGCCGCATCGTGGGCTTCCACGCAGATGGGCACCTGAGTCCAGTCTACTACCCGCCCCGGGCTAAACGTCTGAAGCGGGTACCACACGCCCCCCCGCACCCCGGGCACAATCTCAAATACGGCCAAGGGAACCGAGCCCGAAGTGTGGGCCACTACGCTGTCAGTCGGAAAGGTTACTTCCTGCAGCACCAGCGGCACCGCCGCATCGGCTACGGCCAGTAGGTACACAGCGGCCGGAGGCAGCGGCGTGTTGCCGGCTACCGCTACGGCCCCGGTAGCCAGTGCTGCCAGCGCCGCCGCCGCTTCTGGCCGTCGGCCCCACACGGCCACCACCTGATGCCCTGCACCAACCAAGGCGGGCACCAGCTGGCTGGCCACGCGCCCGGTGCCCAGTACAACTACCCGCTGAGCCGGACCTGTAAATGAATTGCTTTGCATAAGCTCAAAGGTGAAAGGAATAAATGGCCTATACCAAGGCCAGGGGCCAGCGCAGCGCTGCCTGTCCTCTTTTTTCCTCAATTTAGCCGCGCAGTTCCGCTGCTTTTCTGTCACTTCCTTTTTTGCTGCCTATGGCCTATCCATACATCCTTCAAGGTTGCCGCCAGTTGCTGGCCGCCGGCTTAGTTATGCTCTCGACCGGGGTCGGGGCCCAAACGCTGAATTATTCGGCCCGAGGGTTTAGCGCGTCTACGGGTACCTACACCGATCTGGGCTCCACCGGGGTGGCTATTGCCACGGCCAACACCGACGACGCCAACTCTGCGCCCCAGGAAATCGGCTTCACATTTCGCTACAACGGGCAGGAATTCACTCAGTTTGTTTTGAACACCAATGGCTTCGTGCGACTGGGCACCAGCGCCCCGGCGGCCATGGTTGCGGAGGCGCCGGCCAGCCTAGCGGGCTCCCCGGCCCTAAGCACCAATGCGGCGGACGTGAACCTGCTGATGCCGTTTGCGCATGATCTGGTAGCCAGCACCGCCCAGCCCGCAGAGTATCGGGTAGCTACCACGGGTACTGCCCCCAACCGGGTGTGTACGATTCAGTGGAAAAACGTAGCCGACAAAGCTGCCGGCACGGCCGTCACCCAGTTTGATCCGCTGAACTTTCAGCTGCAGCTGCACGAGCAAAGCGGCATCATTGCGTTTGTGTACGGCTCCTTTACCGCCACGGCAGCGCCCGCGCTGAAGGCGGCCGGTGTGGGGCTGAAAGGCTCGGGCACGGAGCCCGGTCAGCTCACCGTCCTCACCAAAACGCCCTCCAATGCCTGGAGCGTGGCCAAAGCGCAGGATAAAGCGTATAGCGGCACTTCCTTTTTCGTGCGCCGGCCCACGGTGCCAGCCAGCGGCCTTACCTACCAGTTCGCCCCTATTCCGGAGCGGGATGCTACCGTCAGCACCATGTACACCCTCGGCCAGTTGCCTATAGGCTCGGCCACTCCCCACGTACTGACGGCAAAAGTGGCCAACGTCGGGCTCAACAGCCTTACGGGCGTGCAGGTAACCCTGCAGGTGAGCGGGGCCACGGAGTTTACCAGCACCAAAACCATTGACTTGGCGGCCCAGGATACCGTACTGGTAACCTTCGATGCCTACACGCCTACCGTAGCCGGCACCAACCAGGTGCAAGTACGCGTGGCCGACGATGACAACAACGCCAATAATGCCTTGGGTCTCACGCAGCAGGTAACCACCAACCTGCTCGGCTACGCCGATGATGCGCCCCTGATTTCGGGACCCACGTTTGCCGATGAGCGGCTGCTTCTGGCCCGCTACCGCCTAACTCGGGCGCAGGCGGTACAGGCCGTGAATGTGCTGGTGCCCACTACCGCCACCAACGAGGGGCAGACGGTGTACGCGGTGGTCCTCGATGCCGGGGGCGCATTGGTGGGCCGCTCCCTCAACTACGTGGTGCGGCCGGTCGACCTGGGGCGGGAACTCAGCTTAACGCTGTTGTCGCCCATCAAAGCAGAGGCGGAGGTTGATTTTTACGTAGGCCTGGCCCAGACGCTGCGCACCAATACCCAGGTAGGCACCACGGCGTACAATGTGGTGGGTCTGCAGGCCGAGAAGCCCGTTCGGCCCGATAGCGCCTATTTCATGGCTCCGCTTGAAGGCGGTATGCCCCATTCCTACCGCGGCGGACGGTTTGCCATTACGGCCCAGCTCACGGATGTTCCTGCCTGCCTGGCCCCGGGCCAGCTGACGGCTACCAACACCACGGCTACCAGCACCACGCTTACGTTTAAGCCCGTGGAAGGCGCGAGCAGCTACGTGATAGAGTATGGCCCCTACGGCTTCCTACCGGGCAGTGCGGGGGCTACGGCCATCCAGAACGTACCGGGTGGGTCCCCTTACCAGCTTACCGGCCTTAGCAGCGGGCAGCGCTACGATGTTTACCTGCGCAGCACCTGCGCCAGCGGCAGCAGCGGCTACGTAGGGCCTGTTACCATTCAAACGGCCTGCGCCACCCCCACCCCCGCCCTGGCCGGCCGTATCCGCCTCGACTTCGACAACGTGAAAGCCGGGGACTTACCCTGCAACGTAACGGTGCTCAACAGCAACGACGACCCCCAAACCTGGCAAACGGTAGTGGACTACAAGGCTGATTTTTCCAACGCCATCCGCCTGTTTGCCGACTACGACACGGGTAAGGCGGCCGACGACTGGTTTTTCGTGGGGCCCATTCAGGCCGATGGAGGCCTGGACCATAACCTGACCTTCCGGTACCGGGCCGAGAGCGAAGCGTTGGCCGAAGGCTTGGAAGTCACAGTAGGCGCGGCGGCTACTCCGGAAGCCCAAACCACCCTGCTCTGGAAAAAGACGGACATCACCAATACCGACTACGCTAATCCCGACGAAACGCTGCTGTGGAAGCCAGCCACTACCGGCGAATATTACCTGGGCTTCCACGGCATCAGTGAAAAGGAGCGTTCCTACCTTTTCGTCGATGATATCCGGCTGGAAAGTATTGTTACGTCCGTTCAGAAAAGCTTAAGCAGCCACCTCCACCTCTACCCCAACCCCGTGGCCAACCAGCTGTGGCTGGATTTGCGGGGTACCAATGCCCGGGGGCCGCTGCAGGTAGAAATCCTGAATATGCTGGGCAAGCGCGTGTATGCGGGCCAGGCGGAAGCGACTAGTCCTACAGCCCTGGACGTTTCCCGCCTAGCGGCGGGCCACTACGTACTCCGGGTGCAAGCTGGCAACCAGGTGGGCGTCCGCCCCTTCCAGGTACAGCGCTAAGCCCTCGGTACAGCTCATAAGAAAAAGCCTGTCCTCCACGATAAGCGGAGGGCGGGCTTTTTCTTGGACGTTACCTGACAGTACTTACGCCACCTGAACGGGCCGTTTGCGCACGGCAGCTGGCTTGTTGGGAGCGGAAGGGCGCCGGTCTTCGCGTCGACGCTGTACCACGGCAATGCCAAAGCCCAGCGCCATGAGCAGAGTACCGCTCCACAACAGGTTGATGAAGGGCTTCTCCACGGCTTTCAGAATGATGTAGTCTTTCTGCGTGGTGCTCACACCGAACGTAAACTTCTTGGTAGCGGGGTCTACGTTGTTGAACGTCACGCGCAGGCCCAGGTCCGTCACTTCGTCGGGGACGCGGCCTACCAGGTTGCTGCGCACCACAAAAATGGGGTGTACATGGTACTGGCGCTTTTCCCCGTGCACGATAATGTCGCCCTGAATGGCCACGTCGCCGGCGGCCAGGCCCAAACCGGCCGTAGCGGATTTCTGAGCCGGCTCAATGGCGCGCAGCACGGCAAAATAGTCGTTCAGGTAAATGGTGTCGCCTACGCTCAGCGTGTGCTCTTTTACTTCGCTCCACTCCTTTTCCTTGGAGGGGTCGGGCACGGTGCTGATGTGGGAGTAGATATCGTGGTTCCAGAAGGGCTTGATGTCGGGCGAGGCCAGGAGGCCGCCCATTTCCTCATTTACCTGGGCCCGGGGATAGAGCGTGAATGCCTCGCCCGACTTCCGGTTTTTATATTCCACCCGGTAGTACGTGTCCTCGGGGCGGATTTCGAGCGTGTCGCCGGCTTTGTGGTACACCCGGTCCCCGCGCTTGATGTCGCCGCGGGCCAGGGCCCGAAACTCATCATTGATACCTAAAAACAGCAGGTCTTTGTTAACGTAGCCCGGCACGCCGGGTACATCAAGGTATTGCCCGGTGTAGGTTACGTCGTAGTCCTTCATTGGCGCCGACTCGTTGCGCCAAAGCAGCACGTTGTCGCGGTTGATGTCCTCGGGGAAGTCCTTGGAGTACACCAAGCCCGAAACGTTTTGCGAAACGATGTTGGAGTAGCCCGCCGAAGCCAGTACGCCCAGCAGCATCAGGGCAATGCCAATGTGCGATACGGCCCCACCCGACAGGCTTACGCGCCGCCGGATCAGCACCAGCAGCATACTCAGGTTGGCCAGCACGCCAAACAAACCGGCCGTCAGCAGCACGATGTAAGCGGGCGTCATCTTCAGGCCAAAGTAGCGTACCAGCAGGATAACCAGCGCTGCGCCCAGCAGTGTCAGGATTCCGGGCACGGTGAAGGTATTGGTCACCGTTTCCTTGTCGTTGCGCTGCCACCACATCAGCTGCGCAATACCCGACACCAGGGCCACGGCTACCCCCATCCACAGCTGGAACTTAGTGTAGTGGGCAATCTGGTCGGCGGGCAGCGCCAGGTTAGATTTGATGCCAATGAAGCCTAGAAAAGCATTGTATACCGGAATGCTGGTCGTCACCAGTACCTGGAAAGCCCCGAGGCAGAGCACCGTGGCGCCCACGAATACCCACAGCTCGGGGTTGTAAGCCGTCAGCTCTTTCTCCGAAATTGGAATGCTTTTCCACTTCACCACCAGCAGCGCCGTAGCCAGCACCACGAAAGCTCCCAGGTAAATAATGAGCTGCCCGGAAAGGCCCAGGTCGGTGAAGGAGTGCACAGAGGCATTGCCCAGCACGCCGGAGCGCGTCAGGAACGTGGCGTAGAGAATCAGCAGGAAGGTACTAATGACTAGCACGAAAGCCGTGCGCAGGCCAATGCGGCGGCGCTGCCACAGTACCAGGGCGTGCAACGAAGCCACCAGCACCAGCCACGGAATGTATACGGCATTTTCTACCGGGTCCCAGTTCCAGTAGCCGCCGAAGTTCAGTGTTTCGTAGGCCCAGTAGGCACCCATCATGATGCCCACGCCCAACACGGCGCCGCCCACCAGGCTCCAGGTAATGGCGGGCTTTACCCATTTAGTTAGCTCGTTTTTCCAGAGGCCGGCAATGGCAAAGGCAAACGGCACCAGCGTGAGAGCAAAGCCCAGGAACAGCGTGGGCGGGTGAATCACCATCCAGTAGTTCTGGAGCAGGGGGTTCAGCCCGGTGCCATCCGTGGGAACGAAGTTGGGGTTCAGGCGGAACACCGGGGCATCGGTGAGGAAGTCGCGCAGCAGAATAAAGGGCGAGGAGCCGATTTTCACATTCAGCACCACCACCCCCAGAATCATGGACGTGAGAAACAGCTGCACGCCCGCAAACACGGCCATCACGGGGGCTTCCCACTGCCGGTTGAAGCGGATGATGAGCCCACCCAGCAGCACGTGCCAGAAAATCCAGAGCAGGAAAGAGCCCTCCTGCCCTTCCCAGAAGCAGGAAATCATGTAGTACACCGGCAGGTGGTTGCTGCTGTGGCTCCAGGCGTAGTAGTACTCGTAGCGGTGCCCGTAGATGATGCCGAACAGGCTGGCAATAATGGCAATGACCGCCACGCCATGCACGAAAAACGCGCCCCGGGCCAGACGCAGCCACGTGGGCTCCGCTTCACCCAAAGCACGGCCGCGGGCCGCCTGATAATAGGCATAAGCCGCCACCAAGGAAGCCACAAACGCCACAATGACACTTAGGTGCCCAACGTCGCCAATGAAAGTATTCAGCATGAATTCTCAATTAAGAATTAAGAATCAACAATTAAGAATTGCTCCGAATCAAGAACACCAGGCTAGCTACCGCACATTCTTAATTCTTAATTCTCAATTATTAATTAACCGAGGCGGTTGCGCCTTTGATGTCTTTCTCCACGTATTTCGACGGGCACTTCAGCAGGATCTTGTCGGCCACGAACACGTCGTTGCGCATGGCCCCGGTAATGACCACCTGCTCCGATTTGTCGAAGTCCTGGGGCTTGGGGTTGAAGTAGACTACCCGCTGGGCCAGCCGGTTGGTATCAACCAGCGTGAAGGCGAAATAGTTGGGGTCGAGCGTCGGGTTGTACTCCAGCCCCACAATGTTTTTCTGCAGGTCGCGCGGGAGGCGGCCCACTACGTGCACCTTGGTGAGGTTGCCCTCGGCGGCCAGTTCCCGGGCCTCCTTAAACGACACATACTGGCTAACGTCGCCAGCCGTGGTAACCAGGATACTGATGGCCACCGCAATGACGGCCAGAATGAGCAGGTGTGATTTTTTCATGGCGCTACGAAGCGAAAGAAACTCGACGCCAGCCCCCGGCCAGCGCTTCAGAACAACCAACTGGGCCCGAAAAATCCCCCGGGCCCACTAAGGAGAAAACTATTATTGGGCGTGAACTTCTTTTTCGAGGCGGGTGAGCTTGCGGTCCAGGGAAATCAGGTAAACCAGCAACCCGGCCAGCACCACCGCAATAACGGCCACTACCACGTAGATTTTCCCGTCCTGGCGCAGCGTATCGGCCATTTCAGGGCCAGTTGCGGCTGCTTGCGCCAGGGCCTGGCTTGCTGGTAGCAGCAGGCTCAGCAGCAGCACCAAAACGGGGCGAAACTTCTTGCAGGCGAACTTCCACCCAAGGCGAGCAGCCCCCGAAAATCCAAGATCCTGGTTAGGCAAGCTGTTTTTCATGAACATGTTGTTTTAAGAGGGACAACCGCACGCTGAGTTGCGTAATCCACACCCCCAGCAGCGTCCAGCCAATCACGGCCGGGTAGAAGACCAGCCGCATGTTGCTGTCGAGGTCGTACTTGGCGAAAGCCGGGTTACCGCCGGCGCCGGGGTGCAGCGAGTCCGTCAGCCGGGGCAGAATAAAGAACAGCGGCATAGCCGCGGCAAAGGCAAAAATGTTGTAGATGGCCGATACCCGGGCCCGCTGCTGGTCGTCGGCAAATGAGGAGCGCAGCACCAAGTAAGCGCCGTAGATTAGCATGGCAATGGCGGCGCCGTTGAGCTTGGGGTCGTTGGTCCACCAGGTGCCCCAGGTAAAGCGCGCCCACAGGCTACCGGTAGCCAGGCCCACCAGCCCCATCAGAATCCCGGTTTGGGCAAAGCCGTGCGAGAGGGTGTCGAGCCGCGGGGACGGGTTGCGCAGGTAGCGAATCGAAAATACCACGGAGGTCAGCAGGATGATGGTCATCCCAAACCACATGGGCACGTGGAAGTATAAATTTCGGATGGTTTCGTTGAGAATTGCCAGCCGCGGCACCGGCAGCAGCAAGCCCGCTACGGCCGTGTAAAGCAGCAGCAGCACCGTTAGCGCCTTCCACCAGTTTTTAGCCATGAATCAGAAAAACAAAAGAATGAGGAGAGCGGCCAGCTTCGACCAAGGAAGATACAACCCGCCCGGCGTCCTCACAACCACCCGTTTGGGTGAAATAAGCGCACAGGTTTACTGACTGTATCATAACCATCAGGACCGCCACAAAAAAGGAAACAGCACGTAGGACACTGCCCCCACAATCAGGTTCAGAGCCACCAGGGTCAGCACCGAGCTCCGACTAGCCGACCAATCCAGCCCATCCAAAGCGTTTTTGGAGATTTTGATGAGCATGAGCAGCATCGGAATCATGATGGGGAAGCCCAGCACGGCCATCAAGGTATGGCTGTTGGCGGCTTTGGCGGCTATGCCCGATACCAGCGTGAGCGTGGAGGCAAAGCCCAGCGCACCCAGCACTACCGTGCTCAAAAACAGGGGCATGTCCTGCACCGGGTTGCCCAAAACCAGCGCGTAGGCACCAAAAGCGACCAGAGCCAATCCCAGCAGCAGCAGGGCATTGTATCCGATTTTCGCCAGAATAACCGCCTGCGGCTTCACCAGGGCGTAGTAATACAGCTGTCGGCCGCGACTTTCCTGCAGAAAGCCCTTCGCCACGGCGTTTACGGCCGTAAACAGGAGAATAATCCAAAACAGCGCGTTCCAGGCCGGCACCGGCAGGTTGCCGCCCCGGAGGGCAAAGCTCAGGTAGCACACAAATACAGTGCTGCCCACGTACAGCAGCATGCCACTGAGGGCGGCACGCTGCCGCCATTCCAGACGGAAGTCCTTCTGCATCAAATACCAAATCTGGCTGAGGAGCGGCACGGCAACAGGGGTGGTGAACGGGACCGCAAAGATACTACACGAATGGTTAGGGGCGGTTATTGCGTTCTATTTGTTCGTATTTATGCCAGCGGCCCTGCCCTTCCTGGCAAATAAAAAGCCTCATCCGCTTAAACAGATGAGGCTTTCAAAATGCCCTGGGCCTTTCGGCACCGACGGCCGTTAGGCTGCTGATCTTTTAAAAGTCGTATCCCAGCGTGAAATAAAACTTGGGACCGGTCTGTTCCTGGTCTTCCTGTCCCCAGGCCACATCGAGCTTGCCGTAGAAGCCGAGCAGGGTGGTGCGGGCACCCAGGCCATAGCCCAACAGCAGCGGATTGCGGAAGTCGATGACCGTGGCCGAGAAAGCGTTGCCGTTGCCCAGTACCTGACGGGTGTTATAGGAGTTCTTTTCGTTGAAGGGGTTGGAGCCGGCGTAGGCCGAGCCGGCATCGGCAAAGGCCGTAAGCTGCAGGTTGCGGAAGAAACCCGATTCGATGGGCTTACGGGAGAAGTACTGAATGATGGGCACCCGCAGCTCGGAGTTGAACAGCACGTACTTGGGCCCGGTGCGGGCGTTGTAGTTGAAGCCGCGCAGGTTGGTTACAAATTCCTGGTAGAACACATCGGCCGGCTGCCCGCGGAACAGGTCCCGGTCGTCGCCGTCGAAGCGGTTGTTGAGCCAGTTGTCCATGCCCCCCAGGCGGAACGTTTTGGGCGCGTTGCCGAAGAAGTTGCCGTAGCTGGCGCGGTTGGCCCAGATAATCTGGCGGTGAATTTTCTGGTAGTGCCGAATGTCCACAAAGAACTTGTTGAAGCTCTGCTCGTCGGTGCGCAGTCCATGCAGCATTTGTACGCCTGCCTTCATGCGCGTGCCTTCCAGCATGTTCACGCCCGTACTGATGGCATTGTCGAACACCAGCTCGGCGCTGCCGCCCAAAAAGTTTTCCACCGAATCCCGCTGGCTAAAGTCGGCCAGGCGGGAGCGGCGCGCATTTACGTAGCGGCCGGTTACGCGCACGTTCAGGTTATGGGTGAGGGGATAGGCTATGCGGGGTGCCACCTCATGCCGGTTCAGGCGCGTCAGGTAGCCCGTCACGGGGTCCAGATCTTTAGTGTAAGACTGCTTCTGGTAGCTGATGCCCCAGTCGTAGCGGCGGCGCAGGTTGCTGTACTCCACGAAGATGTTGCTGGTACGGAAATCGGTGAGGGCAAACACCCCAGCCCGGAACCGGTGGTCTTCCATCAGGTCGGAAAGATTGGCTTGCCCGATGATGCCAAAGCCCAGCAGCGGATCCACGTAAAGTGACGACACCACATTGTCGATACTGAACTGCTTGCCGTAGCGGAAGGGCCCGGCCAGCGGTGTACTCTCCGCGGGCTTAGCCGTGGCCCGGGCCGTGCTACGCCGCTCTGGGCGCGTGGGCGGGGCATCTTCCTCGTACTGATAGTCGCCCACCTTCTTCTCCCCTGATGTTGCCGTTTGCCGCGCCGTGGTATCGCGCACTGCTGGGGCGCGCCTGGGCGCGGGCGCGGGCTTCGAGCGGTCCTCCAGGGTTTCCTGCCGGGCCGTTTTGCCGAGCTGCAGCCCCTCGGGCAGCGGGTACGTGGCGTAGCCATACACGAAGTCGCGCGCCTCATCGGCCGCAACGAAATCCAGCGCACCGGTAGCCGGGCTGTAATCGTAGCTGCGGATATTGGGCAAAAAGCTCGTAACCGGGGTATACCGGCGCGTCGTCAGGTTGTAGCGGTACAGACTCCGGACCCCACTTTCTTCACTCAGAAATACGACTTCCGTATCGGAAATAGCCCGGGGCGCCGACTCGTTTGAAATTGTGCTAACCAACTGCTCTACCGGCTGGGCCCGCCCGTCCAGATGGTACAGGAACAGGTCGTAGTTGTTGACAACGTTGGCGAAGTTGTTTTTCACGGTGCCCGTGGTATCCAGCCAGCGGTTGGAGCTGAAAACGATACCCTGACCGTTGGGTAAAAAGGCCGGCTGCACATCATCAAACAAGTCGTTGGTGAGGCGCTCCGGCGTGCGGCTGCCGCTGCGCAGCAAATACAGGTCATTCTGCCCGTTGGCAGCCCCACTGAATACCAACGACTTTCCATCCGGGGAGTAGTGCAGCCCCAGGACTTGGGTAAACCCGCTGAACAGAGCCGTGTTGCCCTGGTGGCTGAAAGGCAGGGCCTCAACCAGCCGGGAAAAGACGCCCCCCGCGCCCCGGTTGGTGGGTCGCAGGCGCAGGTTTAGCTTGCCTTTGTGGGTTTCTACTACAGCCAGCTGCTCGTTGGTGCGCCAGGTAAGCACGGGCAGGCGGAAATCTACCTGCTGGTCGGGCGTTTTGTAGCCGCCCCGGTAAATGGTGTAGCGGCTGCTGCCGTCGGTCTTGCTCACGACCACGCGGTAGCGGCCCCGGTCGTTGGAGACGTACGCCACTTCTTGGCCGCTGGGGCTGATGGCCATCTGCGACAATTTGGTCCCGCGCCGGTTGCGCTTCACCAGCTGGTTTTTGTCGTCAATGGCCGCAAAAGGCGTGGCTGGCTGCGCATTTAGCTGCCGGTAGTACGTGAGCCAGTCCTTTAGAAAGGTTTTGTAGGGCACATTCAGCGAGCTGCTGATGCCCGTTTCTACGTCGCGGGTGATGCGCGTCAGGTTCAGGATATTCTGAATGCTGGTATAGCCGTAGCGCTCCGCAATGTAGTTCCACACCGAGTGGCCGGCCAGCTCCTGGTTGCGGGCAAAGAAAGCGGGGGCGCGGTTGCCGTCTATCTGCTGGGTGAGGTTGCGCATGTACTCATCCATTTCCACGCTCCAGCCCTCGGCCGTATACGCTGCGGCCCCGCTCACAAACCAATCAGGCAGCTGCAGCAGGTAGTTGCTTTGGATTACCTCCTTCAGGGAGCCCCCGTACATCATGTCGTGCAGCAGCACCCGGGTAATCTGGTAGCTCAGGTCACGCTTGAGCACGGTTTGCTGGCCCTGGAAGGCTATCTGCACTTTATCCATGCGCAGCAAATCGGTTTCGCCGCCCATCTGGTACTTGTCGGAGTTCAGGCCCACGTTGCTCTGACGCAGATCGGCTACCGAGTTGTAGAGCATGATGGTGGTTTTGGAGTACGGGTAGTACCCCAGCAGCGCCGTGATGCGCTGCAGCTCCTTTTCGGCGTACTCGGCCGTGCGACGTGCCGTAGCTTCGCCGCCCCCGTAGAAGTAAATAGTAAAGTTGGATGTGCTGAAATAGCTCCAGTCAAACTCCTTGTATTGAATCCGGACGCGGCCGAAGGGCTCCTGCGACGTTTGCGCCACGCTGACCAGTGGCAACGCCAGCAGCAACATCAGGCACCAGCCGGTTGCCCAGCGGGCAAAGTTTCCCGGCAGAGAAGTAAACATATGCGTCATTGAGCCAGAAAAAGTAGAAGTCAAAGAGAAGATACCGCTGCTGAGGCAGCCGCAGCATACAACGAAGAATAACGCCGGATATTGACTTCGGACCACAATTCCGCGGTGCCTTCCAGCACATCGGCAAAGTGCTGGGCCAGCCGCGGGGCCATTAAGACGCCCTTGGAGCCGAAGCCATTGCATATACTCAGGAAAGGCAGCGCCGGATGCGTGCCCAGCAACGGTTTACGGTCGCGCGAGGCCGGCCGCACCGCGGCCCATTGCTGCACCACCGTAAACGGCAAATCCGTTATTTCGGCCAGGCGCTGGCTAAGTTCCGCACGGGCCTCGGCCGTGGTACCCGCCGCAAAAGGCGGCCATCGGTACGTGGCCCCCACGCGAAAATACCCATTGCCCAAAGGCACCACGTACGCTCCTTTGTTTAACACCTCGGTTTCGGCTAAGCCCGGGCAATGAACATCCAGCACCTCGCCCTGGTTTGGCGTCAGCGGCAGCCAGCTAAACCAAGGGTTATGCCGGGCGGCGGCCCCTTCGCAGAACACCACCTGCCCGGCCGCAATGGTATTGCGGTAAAGCACGCCGGCCGCGCCGATAACAAGCTGGGTAGGGTCAAAAGTTTCTTGGCGCAGCCACCCTTGGCGAAGGCCGGCTACGGTCTGCGCCGCCAGCAGCTCGCGCACCCGCAGGTAGCCGCCCCCGGCAATGCGCATGCCGCCGAAATCCTGCCGCACCCCTGGCAACGGAGGCAACTCGGCCGATACCTCCGTCACGAATTCCTGCCAGGGTCGGTCGGCGCTGCGGGCCATGGCATCGTTCTGGTCGAGCACGGAGGAAAACAGCTTGCGGATGGGCAACAGCCGCAGAAACTCCTGCCCAAGCGCCTGCTCCTGCTCTTGGTAGTAGGCTACGGCCGCCGGCAGAAACTCCGCCATGCGCCAGCCCAGGGCCAGGCGCTTGCCGGCCACAGGGTTGAGCAGGCCCGCTGCTACCGTCGAGGCCGTATCGGCGGGAGCCGGGTCGAGGACGAGCACGCGCTTACCCCGCTGCAACAACACGGCGGCCAGCGTGGCCCCCGCCAAACCGTGTCCTACCAACAGGTAATCGACGTCTTCTCTCATGGCGGCCAAGGTACACAAGTACAACTCGAATGCGTACCTTACCTCGCCATTCGGCCCGGTTGCGGGCCGTTTTTATTTGTTCTTATGCTTGTTTCCGGCTTTACCTTCAACGCTTTTTCCGAAAACACCTACCTACTGCACGATGCTACCAAGGAATGCGTGGTAGTTGACCCAGGCTGCTACAGCCGCGCCGAGCAGCAGGCCCTGCAGGCATTTATTGAGGAGCACCAGCTGCGCGTGGTTCTGCTCGTGAATACCCATGCCCACATCGACCACGTGCTGGGCAATGCCTTTGTCCTGAACACCTACCAGGTGCCATTTTTGCTGCACGAGGCCGATTTTGCCACGCTGCGGGCCGTAGGCAGCTACGCCCCTTCCTACGGTTTTGCCCAGTACCAGCCGGCCGAGCCGACGGGTACCCTAGCGGCGGGCCAGCCGCTGCGCTTCGGTGAAACGGAGCTGGAAGTCCGGTTTGCGCCGGGCCATGCCCCGGGCCACGTCGTTTTCTACCACGCACCGTTGAAGGTGGTGATTGGGGGCGACGTCCTGTTTCAGGGCAGCATCGGGCGCACCGACCTGCCGGGCGGCGACTATGCGACCCTTATCCAAAGCATCAAAACCGAGCTGCTCACCCTCCCCGACGACGTAACGGTGTACGCGGGCCACGGGCCGGCCACCACCATTGGGGCTGAACGGCGCAGCAACCCTTTTCTGCAGTAGCCGGGTTCTGCGCTACTCCTGATGCGCTCCGCACGCTACGTATCCTGATTATAACTCCTCCGTCTCTTGAAAAGGCACCTTCCCAACGCTATTACCTGTCTTAACCTGTTTTGCGGCTGCCTGGCGCTGGTGCAGGTGTTTGCCGGTCGCCTCGATTACGCGGCCTACCTGATTGTGCTGGCGGCCGTGTTCGACTTTTTCGACGGCCTGCTGGCCCGGGCCCTGCACGTGAGTTCCCCCATTGGCAAAGACCTCGACTCCCTGGCCGATATGACGTCGTTTGGGGTAGTGCCCGGCGCCGTGCTGTACTGGCTGCTGGGCCAGGCGCTGCCGGCTACCGACTTGCCGGGCTGGCTGGCCTACGCGGGCTTTGTGGTCACGGTGTTTTCGGGCGTGCGGCTGGCTAAGTTTAACAATGACACCCGCCAGACTACTTCTTTTATCGGCCTGCCTACTCCGGCTAATACCCTGTTGGTGGTTTCCCTGCCGCTTATTCTCCTGCACGACTCCTATAGCCTGCGGTCGGTTATTCTCAACCCCTGGGTTTTGCTGGGTCTCACGCTGCTGCTTTCCTACCTGCTGATTGCCGAAATTCCGCTCTTTGCGCTTAAGTTCAAGAACTTCGGGTGGCAGGATAATTCGTTGCGCTTTATTTTCGTGCTGCTGGCCGCCGGGCTATTGGCTGCGTTGGGCGCGGCTGCGGTACCGCTCATTATTCTGCTGTACGTGCTGCTCTCGGTGCTGAAGCCAAATTATATGTAGGCAGCACAATATTTTGGCCAGCTGGCGGTTACTCATCTGGGGGCCGGGTGAACCTCGCGCCTGACCAGCTTGTTGCTTTCACAACGTCCGCTCAGAGTCTGGTTTATTGAGAAACGATTTATGCATTTTCGGTTTTTAGGGCTGCTGCTGGTTTTTTTGTCCAGTGGCTTTGCCACTCAGGCGCAACAAACCGGTACGCTGCTCAGTCGGCAGACACTGCACTGGCAAGGCTACGCAACCGTGGAGCTGCCCAACGGCCGCAAGCAGCAGGTGCCGGCCCCTCGCGAGGGTGGCTTCCTGCCAAATCAGGTGGTGCCTTTTTACCAGTTTTCCGTTGCGGGCGCCGTGGCCCAGGGCGAGCTGCAGGAGGCGGTGTACGCCCCATTTTCCGCAGCTGATGCCCGGCTGCTGGCGGGTGCCCGGGTAGAGGCTTCGCCCACACTGCAGGTGCGCACCGGCATAGCCAGCCGCCGCCCCCTCACCACCATCACGCTCGCCCCGCTGCGCCGCTCGGCTACGGGCCAACTCGAAAAGCTGGTTTCCTTCACGTATGCCTACACCCTGGACAGTGCGCCATCGGCGCGCCAGCGGGCCGCCGCCCGCACCTACGCGCCTGGCTCGGTGCTGGCTCAGGGCCAGTGGTTTAAGATTGGCGTGCCGGAAACGGGTATCTACAAGCTCGACAAAGCCACGCTCCGCACCCTGGGCCTGGATGTGCAAACCCTCGACCCGCGCCGCCTTCAGCTCTACGGCAACGCCACCGGGCAGCTGCCCCAGCTCAACCGCACCGCGCGCCCCGACGACCTAGTGGAAAATGCCATTTATGTCTCGGGCAATAACGACGCTACGTTTGGCGACGACGAGTACGTGCTGTTTTACGGCCGGAGCCCGCACATCTGGGAAGCGGGCTCGGCCAGCCGCCCCTTTCGTCACCTCTACCACAGCTACACCGATACCACGTACTACTTTATCACGGTGGGCACTGCACCGGGCCGGCGGGTAGCCCCAGCGGCCACCCCTGCGGCGGCACCATCTGCCACCATTTCCACGTATCTCGATCGGCAGTTTCACGAAATAGACCTGTATAACCTCTTGAAATCCGGCCGCCAATGGCTGGGCGAATCAGTGGATACGGGAGGTAAGCTGGAGTTTACCTTCAACGGCCCAGAAGTAGTAGCCAGCACCCCTGTGCGGCTCACCAGCCTTACGGCTGCCTCTTCCTTCAACAGCACCAGCTTTGGCGTAAGCCTGAACGACCAGTCGGTTGGCAACCAGTTTATCCGGGGTCGGAGCAGCGGAGCATTTCCAGAAGCCGCCAATGTGGCTCTGACGACTTTTAGCACGAGCGTAGCGGCCGGCACCACCGGGCTGAAAGTACAGCTGAGCTATAACGCCAGCGGCGACATCACGGCCAAAGGCTACCTCGATTACCTGGAAGTGCTGGCCGAGCGCCGGCTACAGTTGGACGGCGCCGTGCGGGACTTTCGCTCCCTTGCCAATGTTGCTCCCGGTGCAGTCAGCGAGTTTGTGGTAACTGGGGCGGCTACTGCTACCGTGTGGGATGTGACCAACCCACGCCGGCCCGCCGAGCGCCAGCTCAGCAACGGCCGCTTCACCGCGCCCTCCGATTCGGTGCGGGAATACATAGCCTTTCAGGGTACCACCTTTCCGGCCCCGCGCCTGTTTGGGAAAGTAGCCAATCAGAACCTGCACGCGCTCAGCCAGGGCAATGCCCTTGACCTAGTGATTGTGACGCACCCGCTGTTTCAGGCCGAGGCCGAGCGCCTGGCTCAGCACCGGCGCACCCACGACGGCCTGCAGGTGCAGGTAGCCACCACCAACCAGGTGTATAACGAGTTCAGCTCGGGCGGGCAGGACGTTTCGGCTATCCGCGACTTCATGAAGATGGTGTACGAGACCAGTGAGCGGCCCGCCACTACTTCCAAGCTGATGCTCCTGCTGTTCGGCGACGCTTCCTACGACTACAAGGCCGACCCTGCCAACGACCCCAAATTTGAGCCGGAGTACTGGAAAAATCGTCAGGTGAAGGACGCTGCCAACCAGAACTACGTTCCGGTGTATGAGTCCTACGAGTCGTTCGTACCCATCTTTACCTCGGCTGGCGTGTCGTTTTCCTCCGACGACTACTTTGGTCTGCTCGATGAGAATGAGGGCCGCTGGGAGGAAAGCTTTGCCGGAGATTTTGAGCTAATGGATATTGGCGTAGGCCGCCTTCCGGTGCGCACCCCGGCCGACCAGCCCCGCTCCACCACGCAGGCGCGCTTAGTAGTGGATAAGCTCATCTCCTACGACCAACCCACCGGCTACGGCAAGTGGCGCAACCGCCTCACCTTCGTGAGCGACGACGGCGACGCGAACCTGCACACGCTCCAGTCGGCGGAAGTGCTGACGGACCTGCTTACCGCCAGCCAGCCGGCCTACAATCTGCACAAGGTGTACCTGGATATGTACCCGCAGCAGGCCGTAGCGGGTGGGCAACGTTCTCCCGCTACCGAAACGGCCATCGACCAGAGCATTGAGCAAGGCTCGTTGATTGTGAACTACACCGGGCACGGCGGGCCCCTTGCCTGGGCCGACGAGCAGATCTTCACCAAAAGTGCCATTGAACGGCTGCAGAACACCAACCGGCTGACTTTCCTGCTCACGGCTACCTGTGACTTCAGCATTTACGACGACCCTGGCCTGGTTTCGGCGGGCGAAGTAGCCCTTACTGATATTGCCGGGGGAGCCGTGGCGCTGCTGACAACTACCCGGGTGGTTTTTCAGAATTATAACCTGCTGCTGAGCCGCCATTTCTACGAAAGTGCGTTTCCGGCACCCGGCGCCCCGCTCCCCCGCCTCGGCGACGTGGTTTCAGCTACCAAAAACAGTAGCGTAGTGGGCACTTACAACCGCAACTTCGCGCTGCTGGGCGACCCTTCGATGCGGCTGGCATATCCGGAGTACGAAACGACTGTTCGGGCAATCAACCAGAAGGCCGTAACCAATGGCACTGCCCCGGCCGACACCCTGAAAGCCATGGATACGGTGGAGCTGACCGGCGACGTATCGGACCGCAACAGTCAATTGGCTTCGGATTTCAACGGGACAGTGCAGGTCACGGTATTCGACAAGCCCAGCCCCTTCACCATGCTGGGCAACGAAGGCGACGATGGCCGCCAAACGGTGGATGTGCAGGAAAGTATCCTTTATGACGGGCAGGCTACCGTCCGCAACGGTCAGTTTACTACATCCTTCGTCATACCGCGGGACATCAACTACCGGGTCGACGCCGGTAAAATCAGCCTGTATGCTTCCTCTCCCACCCTACGCCGCGACGCCCACGGGGCTAACCGGCAGGTACTCATCGGGGGCGTGGCCGCTGGGGTAAAGCGCGACACTATTCCGCCTACCATCCGCCTCTTCATGGATAGTGAGTCGTTTGTGTTTGGCGGCACCACGGGCACTACTACCACGCTGATGGCCCAATTACGGGACAGCAGCGGTATCAATACGGCTGGCTCGGGCATTGGCCACGAAATCACGGTCATTCTCGACAACGCGCCGACTAATGTGTTAGTCCTGAACGATTATTACACGGCTGATGTCGACAACTTCCGGAGTGGCCGGGTGCGGTACTTATTCAAGAACCTGACGCCCGGTCCGCACGTACTGCGCCTCAAAGCCTGGGACACGTTCAACAACTCCGCCGAGCAGGAAATCGAGTTTGTCGTCGTGCGCAACGAAAAGCTGGCCCTGGATCATTTGTTGAACTACCCCAATCCGTTTGCTACCACCACTACGTTTCATTTCGACCACAACCGAAATGGCGAAGAGCTGGAAGTACAGGTCCAGGTTTTCACCGTTACCGGTAAGCTTATCCGTACGCTCTCAACCAGCTTGGCCAGCAGCCCCGCGCACGTGGCCGCCCTTACCTGGGATGGGCGCGACGAATTTAATGATCAGGTAGCCCGTGGCGTATACCTATACCGGGTACATCTTCGTTCTCCGCGCGACGGCTCGCAGGTCAGTAAATTTGAAAAGCTTGTCCTGCTACGCTAACTGCTTTCTTTGCAAATGCTTCCCCTTTCCACCATTTCACCTCCTAGTATGTTATCGAAGTTGACTGTACGGCTAAGTGTTGCGGCCGGGCTTTTCACCCTTTCTACGGGCGCCTACGCCCAGCAGGAAGACCGTGCCATTACGACGGCCGTGCCCGTGCTGACGCTCAGCCCCGACTCGCGCTCGGCGGCCCTCGGGGAAGCTGGCGTGGCTATTTCGCCGGATGCCAACTCGATGTATTACAACGCCGGTAAACTGGGCTTTATGCCCAATGCCACGGGGGCTTCGCTATCGTACGCGCCGTGGTTGCGGCAAGTGACGGACGACATGGGTCTGGGCTATTTGTCGGGCTACCACAAGGTGGGGCAGCGGTCTGCCTTTGGCGTCTCCTTGATGTACTTCGACCTGGGCACCATTCAGTTCCGCGACATCAACAACAACTCCACCGGCGACTATAATCCGAAAGAATACTCGCTGTCGGTTTCCTACGGTCAGCGCCTGAGCGAGAACCTGGGTGTGGGCGTAGCGGCGCGCTACATCCGCTCTAACCTCACCGGCGGCGAAGGAGATACACGCCCCGGCAATGCCGCCGCCGTGGATCTGGGTTTGTATTACACGAAAGATCTGTCCATCGGGGCCCAGGACTACAACCTGGCCTTGGGGGCAGCCATTTCGAATATTGGCAACAAAATCACCTACACCAACCCTGAGCAGGGCAACTTCCTGCCGGCTAACCTCAAGTTAGGCACTGCCATCACCAAGGAACTGGACGCTTACAACAAACTTACCCTTACGGTAGATGCCAACAAGCTGCTGGTGCCCAGCCCCTACTATGTAACGGGCGATACCACCGGCCGCGGCAAGCAAGTTCTGGCCGAAGTAGAGGCCGAAAACCGGGCCCGGGCCGGCAAAGGGCTGGTAAGCTCCATCTTCAGTTCCTTTGGCGATGCCCCCGGCGGCTTTAAGGAGGAACTGCAGGAAGTCAATATTTCCGCTGGTTTGGAGTACTGGTACAACGACCTGCTCTCGGCTCGCGTGGGCTATTTCTACGAAAATGCGCAGAAAGGTGCCCGTCAGTACCTGAGCTTTGGCGCGGGCCTGCGATATCAGGTGTTTGGGGTGGATGCCGCTTACCTGGTACCTAACAACAAAAACAATCCGCTTTCTCAGACGCTACGGGTATCACTGCACTTTAACTTTGCTGGTGGCGCCAATGCCACCTCCCCAGCCAGCGACCCTGCGCCCACCAACTAATATCTATGCTTGACCGCCTTGTTGCTCCTCCCGTTCAGCCGCTGGCCAGCGTACCGCTGCCCGCGGCTGACGTGCTTTTACTCCCTAATGGAAGCCGCCTACATGTGCTGCGCAATGCCGCCCAGCCGGTTATTCGCCTGCAAGTTGTGTTTAAGGCCGGCAAATGGTACGACACGACTCCCGGTGTCTCGCTCCTCACGGCGCGCATGCTGCTGGAGGGCACCCGCTCCCGCAGTGCCCGGCAAATTGCCGATGAAGTAGCCTTCTTTGGGGCCTCGCTCGAGTGTGAGCAAGGCTTTGATCGGGCCACTCTAACGCTCTATTGCTTGGCACGCCACTTGGAAAAACTCCTGCCTTTGGTAGCTGATGTACTTATCGAGCCCACGTTTCCCGAGAGTGAGCTGACGCCACTTAAAATGCGTACGATTCAAAACGTACGCATTGAGCGCCAAAAAACCAGCTATTTGGCAGCTGAGCGGTTTTCGCACAATGTATTTGGTGCGCAAAGTCCTTACGGTATTGTGTTCCAGGAAGACCGGTTTCAGTCGGTTACCCCAGAGGCGCTGCACCTTTTCTTCCAGCAGGCTTACGCCCTATCTGGAGCAGAAATATTTCTCTGTGGTGACGTGCAGCCCGCGCACGAGCAAGCCGTGCAAGCCAGTTTAGGCGCTATTACACGTAAGATCACTACTTCCAGCAATACCGCCAGCGTTACTCCCGCCCCTCAGCCGTTTACTGACTATGTAACGGTCCCTGACAGCATTCAATCCTCGCTACGGATTGGCCGGTTGTGGCCTTCTCCGCATCACCCCGATACCCATCGGCTTCAGCTTTTAGTGAAAGTACTAGGCGGATATTTTGGGTCGCGCCTGATGAAGAATATCCGCGAAGACAAAGGATTTACCTATGGCATCTACGCAAGTGTAACACCCCGTGAGCACGCTACCAGCTTTGTCATCGGAACGGATGTAAATGCGGCCAGCACTACGGCCGCGGTTACGGAAGTGCAGCGCGAGTTGCTGAAGCTGCAGGAAGAATTGATTCCGGAAGATGAACTTACTACGGTTAAAAACTACATGGCCGGTAAGTTCGCCAATGAGCTCAGCACTGTCTTCGAGCAGTGCGACAAGTACAAAAGCACGGTATTTCTGGGGTTACCAGCCTCTTATTACGCAGACTTCCTTGCGCAAATACAAACGGCTACTGCGCCAGAATTGCAGCAATTAGCGCAGCAATACTTCCAGCTGGATGGTATGCTGCAAGTAATTGCCGGACCGGGCCAGATATAGTCTTCAACAGTACTGCCCGCATTGCAGAGCCCTCAACAATCGTATGTAACAAAACTGTTATATACGATTGTTGAGGGCTCCTTATTTGCACGGCATTAGGGTAGCCATGACTCTAGCCTGTATTAGCGCCTATGTATAGGCACAACGCTCAGAAGGCTTAGCCCCCCTGTTTACTCCGGCGAATTTGTACGCTTCCCTAGAAAGTGAGCCAGTAGTGAGTAGAGAAAGCCGTAACTTTCACTACCTGACGACTGATAAATGAAAAAGGGACGATTCAGCGAGGCCCAGATTGTGGCCATTCTGCAAC
>NZ_VTHL01000009.1:0-176081 GCF_008271285.1 Hymenobacter lutimineralis
CGGCCACACAGTTCGTTACAGAATTTAACGCCCGATCAGGCAATGGCGGCCGCCGCTACTGTCGAGCTTCAAACCGCCTGATGCTCTACTTCTAGCCGGTCCAGCAATTGGGAGGAGGTCAAA
This sequence comes from Hymenobacter lutimineralis, assembly GCF_008271285.1. Taxonomy (NCBI): domain Bacteria; kingdom Pseudomonadati; phylum Bacteroidota; class Cytophagia; order Cytophagales; family Hymenobacteraceae; genus Hymenobacter; species Hymenobacter lutimineralis. The sequence goes on from NZ_VTHL01000009.1 coordinate 124, forward strand.
ACCGCCTGATGCTCTACTTCTAGCCGGTCCAGCAATTGGGAGGAGGTCACTATAAACTCTGGTGAAATACTCAGATCCTCTACTGTAAAATAATTTATTGCCTCAAACTCATTCGTTTGAAGGCAAGGCACATAATGACTTATATCCAAGCCCATATTTCGGATTAACTTAAAGAGTGTACGGATGCTTACCAGTTCAGCGAAACGGTCGGTTGAGCAGTTCTATACCTTGTGAGGGCCTTGCCGATTGCCCGGTCAAAGATGCCGGAAATTTTCCTTATGCGACCACAAAAAAGGCCTCTAGCATTGCGCTAGAGGCCTTTTTTATTTTCAGGCTCTGGTTATTCTACACCTACCGTGGTGCTGCGGCGCTCCAGCAGCGCCGTGTTGCGCCACACCCCACGCATCTGCCCAATTCGCTCCCGCTGCCCGATCAGCCGAAAGCCGGCGGCCTGGTGCAGGCGGATGCTGGGCTCGTTTTCCGGGAATATCCCTGCCTGCAGCGTCCAGATGCCGTTGTGTTCTGATTCTGTAACCAAGGCCTGCAGAAGCTGGCGGCCTACCCCTTTACCCTGAGCGGCGGTAGCAATATACACGCTCACTTCGGCCACGCCCGCATACACGCAGCGGCCCGAAACCGGCGTTAGGGCCGCCCAGCCCAGCACCTCGTCCTCGGCGCCAAGGGCGACCAAACGGCTGTGCTGATGGTGAGCGGCGTCCCAGGCCTCCCAGCTGGGGGCCTCCGTTTGAAAGGTGGCATTCCCGGTGGCAATGCCTTGCTCATAGATAGCGCGTACCGCGGGCCAGTGCGCAGCAGCGAGAGGAAGCAGACGAATATTCATAGCGAAATTTAATAAGCCCGGCGCAACATATCGGCGTAGGCATTGGGTAACGAACTTTCCTCTACCGCCTGAGCTGCTTGCTCTATGTCGTAAGGGACGCGCACTAGCGTGCTGCGCAGGCCATCGGGCTGGCCGAGGTCGGTCGTCTCGTCGAGGTGAAGCAGCAGGTAAGCCGCCTGCGGATTGCCATCCTTGGGTTTGCCTACCGAGCCGATGTTGAGGGCGTGGCGGTAGCGGGTCTGGCCTGCATGCTCGTAGGCCAGGGCCCGGTGAAAGGGCTTGTGCGTATGGCCAAAGAGAAGCACATCGGCACGGGCATCGGCCAGCACCCGCAGCAAGCTTTCCTCGGGCCGGTCTTCAAACAGGTATTCGTTGATGCGGCGCGGGGAGCCGTGCACCATCAGCAAACTTAGCGTGCAGGGTTCCTCGGCAAACTCCAGGCGCAGGTGCTTGGGCAGGTAGCGCAAGTAGCGGCGTTCGGCTTCGCCCACGGTGGCATTGGTGAAGGCTATGCTCTGGGCGCCCAGCTGCTGGTCTTCCTCCGTTTTGTAGGCGCACCCACATTCACCGCTCCCCAGTCCAATTCCCTGGTCATAGTTGCCCGCTATGGTGGGAATGCCGCGCCGCCTGATTTCGGCAATTACTTCGTTGGGCCAGGGGGCGTAGCCCACCAAATCACCCAGACAGAAGATCATATCGGGTTGCCGCTGGTCGATATCGGCTAACACCGCTTGCAGGGCCGGCAGATTGCCGTGCACATCGGAGAAAAAAGCAATAGTCATGCTGCAGAAAAGTAGATGGTAGCCCAGGCTGGGGCCGGGTGAGCAGCCCCAACGCTTGATTTTAGCAGCAACCGCCCCCGGGCGAGCAGCCGGCGCCTTGCAGCTGGGGCAGGCTGAGCAGCTGATGGCTGGGAATACCGCAGGCCTCCTGGGCCAAGCAGGCAGTTTGCTTGAGCGTCAGGACAAAATCCGTCCCATCGAAGTCGAGCCCAAACTTGCCGATGGTTTGCTGCTGGTATTCCACTTCAATGTCGAGGTCCTGCCGGCCCAGAATTTTCTCCGACAAGGCCAGAATGTGCAGGAATTTCTGAGGCGCCAGCCGGTGGTCGTAGTCACCGGCTTCCCAGAGCTGGAAGTTGGCTACCGTTTCCTGCCGCTCTACTCCGCCGCAGTCGATAAAATGCTTGCTTACCAAGCCTACTTCCGTCACGTGGAAGTGGTCGGGCAGGTAGGTGCCATCCGGCAGGCGGAACCGTACGGCCTGCAGCCCGGCCAGGGACGTTTTCATTTCTGAGATTTTCATGGTCAACGCATTTAAGGAGAAAAGGAAACTAACAGGAACTCTTACCCGCAGGTCCGCAGCCAGGACTGGCCACCGCTGCCTGGAAAAACATGGCAAACTGCTGCTGGACCTGGCGCAGCAGTTCGTAGTTCAGACAGTAACACACCGTCAGGCCGTCAATTTCGCCCCGGATCAGGCCCAGGGCTTTCAGCTCCTGCAGGTGTTGCGACACGGTGGTGCGGCTCAGGGGCAGTTCGGCGGCTATGTCGCCGGAGATGCAGGTTTGCTTGGAAGCCAGCAGCTGCACAATGGCTATGCGGGCAGGATGCGCCAGTGCTTTGGCGGCCCGGGCCAAGTTCTGCTGCTGCGGGGTGAACTCGGAAGTTTTGGCGTAAGTCATCGGCAGGAAGAAAACTATGTCGTAAATATACGACATAGTATGACGCATGTTTACGCCATAGCCAATTATTTTTTTCAAAGCCGATGACGTGCGCCTTAAACTAAGCAAGTGCCCACACTGGCAGCCCGCCTAGCGGGCCGCTCCATTAAAGGAGCAAAGGCTTACACGTCGCGCAGCCACGCCATGGCCAGCGCGGCCTGCTCAAACGGAAAAATAACGGGCCGCTCCAGGCCCAGCAGCTGCAACCGGGCCGAAAGCTCATTAAAGTACTCCGGCGGGGCTACCCAGGCTATGGCCTCTATCCCGGCTTCTGCCGCGCGCGGCAGAAACTCCTTTTCCACCCAAGCAGCTGCTCCCTGCCAGGGCGTGGTGAGCAGGGAATTATCGTTTAGCAGCTTACGCAGTCCCAAGCGCTTGGCGTGGGTGAGCACGAAGTTGGCCCCGGTCACAACGGTTTTCTGGGTTTGCTCCCCCCGCCACTGGTTGTACAGCCAGCCGTTTTCCTCGTCGTAATAAATCGTGATGTACGGGGTTTGCTCCAGGGTCGGTAAGTTCATGCTATTCCCAACGGTGTTCTTACGCCCGGCAAGCCAGACAATTTTAACCAACTGCTTTCGGGTCGGACCAGTGGGCGGCACACGGCCCCGAGGCCTTCTACACTACCAAATGTAGAAGAAATAGCACAATACAGCGCTGTACCCTGTACCTTTGCGGCCGTTTAATACGCCCTGCCAACGTTTTAGTAGGTTTGCGTGTTTAACGCCTGCGGAACTCCTCGCACTGCCAATTGCTGACTGTATGAATTCCATTTCCACCGATATCTGCATCATCGGCGCCGGGCCGGTAGGACTATTTGCCGTGTTCGAAGCCGGATTGCTGAAACTGCGGTGCCACGTTGTCGACGCGCTGCCCCAGGTGGGTGGCCAGCTCTCGGAAATCTATCCGAAGAAGCCTATTTATGATATTCCGGGCTTCCCGGAAGTACTGGCCGGCGACCTGGTGCGCAACCTCATGCGCCAGATTGAGCCCTTCCACCCCACGTTTACCCTGGGCGAACGGGTGGAGCGCTACGCCAAGCTGGATGATGGCTCATTTCAGCTCTTCACCTCCGATGGCACCGAAATTCTGTGCAAGACCATCTGCATTGCCGGTGGTCTGGGCTCGTTTGAGCCGCGCAAGCCGGCCATTGAGGACCTCGAAAAGTTTGAAGGCGGCCGCGGCGTGCACTACATGGTGCGCGACCCGGAAACGTTCCGCGACCAGCGCCTTGTCATTGCCGGCGGCGGCGACTCGGCGCTTGACTGGACCATCTTCCTGGCCGAGGTAGCCAAGGAAGTAACGCTGGTCCACCGGGGAACCACGTTCCGCGGAGCCGCCGACTCGGCCGAGAAGGTGCAGAAGCTACACGAAGCCGGCAAGGTGCGCCTAGTGCTGAGCAGCAACGTGACGCACGTGCACGGTACCGATAAGCTGGAAGCCGTGACCATCACCGCCAACTCGGGAGCAACCGAATCTGTTGCCCTCGACCACTTCATTCCCCTGTTTGGCCTCACGCCGAAGCTCGGCCCTATTGGCGAGTGGGGACTCGACCTGGCCGATGATGCCGTCAAAGTGAATACCTTGGACTACTCTACGTCTGAGCCCGGGGTGTTTGCCATTGGCGACATCAACACCTACCCCGGCAAGCTCAAGCTGATCCTGTGCGGTTTCCACGAAGCGGCGCTTATGGCGCAGGGCGCGTTCAAATACATCAATCCCGACAAAAAGTACGTACTCAAGTACACCACCGTGAACGGGGTACCCACGCTGTAGCAAGACCTGAGACTAGAAGACTTGAGAAGTGAGATGGCCGACTTGGTGCAAAGCTGATACCTGTCTCACTTCTCATATCTTGCTGTCTCACTTCCAAACCTAATATGACCGACGAAGTACGTGTGTATGTGGAAGAGGCGCCAAGTCAGCGCCGCGAAGTAATAGCCCCCACCGATATGGGCCTGAGCCTGATGGAAATCCTGAAAGCCGATGGCTATGATATTCAGGCCACGTGCGGCGGCATGGCCCTTTGCGGCACCTGCCACGTGGAGGTGCTGGCGGGCCCCGAGCTACCCGAGCCCAGCGACGATGAGCTGGCCATGCTGGAAAGCCTCCCCGTCATGACGCAGGGAAGCCGTCTTTCCTGCCAGATTCGGATCAACGAGCGGATGGACGGCCTCGTCGTGCGCCTGATGCCCCAAAACGCGTAATACGCTACCCGTTAGCTTGCCTCTGCTACCGAGTTGGCTGAGAGGCATTAGCCCATAAAAAAGACGCTGTCCGTGCTGGGCAGCGTCTTTTTTATGGGCTGAGAAGTGGGTAAGCGCAGCTTGACCGGCCTTTACGACGGCAGCTCTAGCGACGCCGCCGCGCAGCAGTCTTTTTCTTGGTCACGCTTTTTTTGCGACTGGCCTTGCGGCTGGCCGCCGAACGGTGCCGGCTGCGGGTGTAGTGGCGACGGGGTGCGGCGGCAGCAGCGGGGGAAGCAGCCGTTTCGGCAGATTTCTCGGTGGCTATGGCAGAGGCAGAGGCTTCCAGGGCCGGAGTGGTGGCCACGTGCTGGGCCGTAGTGCCGGCCGGTGCTACCACGGCGGCTTCGGGCTTGGGCGCGACAGGCTGCATCTTGCGGCGCACGGGCATCAGGAAGTCCCGCTCTACCCGCTCCTGGGCTGTTAGCTTTTCTTCACCCGGCAAGGCCGGGCGCACGGGTACGGCCACTTTTCCGGCCGTATCGGGGGTGGAAGAGGTCGGCTTTTTCTGGCCTTGAGCCAGCGCTCCGGCCCCACTCAGCAGCAACCCTACACACAGTAATACGATACGCATCAGCTACTTTCTTCGGTTGATGGGAGGGCAAAAGTACCAGATCCTGAACCGAATAACAAGCCATACCCCAATCCGCAGGCTGCAAAGGGCCTTTTCAGCCCTCTGCGCCACGATATTGAAAGTAAAAATGCAATTTCACTTTACTTCCCTGCAAGCTCCCCAATCTGCACCCGCGTACTGGCCGAGTGCGTCGTAAACTCTGGGGCATAGAGGCACTGCAGCTGCGAAAGTCCTCCCGAAAAATCACCGCTTTGGGCGGCGCGCAGGCGGTATTCGAAGGTGTGGGTGCCTTTGGGGAAGAAGCCGATAAAGAAGTTGGTGGCCGCGTCGCGGGGGCTTTCGTAGTAGCCCAGCCCGCCCTGGTAGCGGTAGCCCGAGGTCTGGCTGATCAGCTCCAGGCCGGCAGCCCGCTGATCTTTCAGGTGCACGTATTCCAGGTCGCGGTCGGCACGCAGCACCAGGCGCACCACCAGCACGTCGCCCACCCGCAGGGGTGCAGCGGCTGTGAGGCGCTCCAGCACCGGGCCGCTGGCCGTGCGCTGCTCCCGAAACAGCTGCCGCTCCAGGCTCAGGGCCGTGGTGGCGGGCGTGATTTTATCCAGCTGCTCGAAGTACTGCCAGTAAAGCGCCCCCCAGGCCACCCCAGCATCGGACTTCTGCACCGAAACCTTGCCCTGGGCCGGCTTCACCTCGGCCGCCGACCACGTGGTTTTGAAGTAGCCCGTGCCGGTTTGCTGGGCCGAGGGTTTCACCAGCTCCCCTCCTACCCGCACCTGCAGGGGTTGGGTAGGCTGCAGCCAGTCGGAGCCGCGCAACAGCAGGGCGTAGCAGGCGTCGGCGGTGGCGCGGGTACTTTCCCAGTGCTGGGTTTGCTTTTGCTTAAGCAGCCAGAGCTTCATTTCATCCACGGCCTTCTGGTCGTCCTGCACTTCATCGAAAGCCTCAATAAGCGTGGCCTGGGTTTCGGTGGGCGCCTCGCGCCAGTAGTAGCCGCCGCGCACCTCCTTCCAGTACATACCCAGCTCCGGCGAGTGCAGGGCATTTTCGCGCAGGCCCGTGAGGACGTCGCGCACGGCGGCCGGGGCAGCTTTCGTGCGGTGCAAAGCCAACGCCAGCTGGGCCTGGAGGTAGCGCGTCTGGGCGGGCCAGTGCGTAGCGGCCTGCTGCTGGTAGTACGCCTGCGCCGGTTGAGCCGCTTTGGCTACGGCCGGCTGCAGCCAGAAGCTGCGGGCGTACAGGGCCTGAATCTGTATATCCTGGAGGTGGTCTTTCTTCAGGTCGACTTTCGGCTGCTTGCGCAGCTCGGTGTAGTCGCGCTGGAGCTGCTCGTCGAGGTAGCGGAGGGCGTTTTGCAGGAGGGGGCGGGCCTGCTCGTCCTGGCTGGCATCGAAGGCGCCCAGCTTCTGCAGCTTACCAAAACCCGCCACGATAAGCTGGGTGATGTACCGGTCGTCGGGCATGCGCTCAAACCAAGGGAAAGCGCCGTTGGGCTGCTGCATTTTGGCCAGCTTACTGAGGGCGCGGGCGGTTTCGGCGCGCAGGCGGGGCTCATCGAGCAGCTCGGCCAGGCGGCGCATCCGCTCGGTGTCGTTCTGGGCGTCGCGCACCCAGGGCGTTTCCTGGAGCAATAGGGCCTTCACTTCTTGGTTTTGTTCCAACTTGCTGGTGAGGACCGCTTTATCCCCGGCCTGAGCGGCGCGCTTCCACTCGGCCAGCACCGGCTGCAGCTTGGGGTTCTGCTGCAGGATGCGGGCGGCCAGCAGGTTGGCGTAGAGGCGGCTGAATACCTGCTCGGAACACTCATAGGGGTACTCCATCAGGTAGGGCAGGGCCTGCACGGCGTACCAGGCGGGGTTGGGGGTCATTTCCAGGGTGAGCGAGTAGTTGCGTCGCGTGCCCGACGTGGTGCTCGTCAGCTTTTTCAGCTCAAACTCCCGCGTAGCCGGGCCCACAATGGGCAGCGGCAGGCTTTCGGTGATGAGGATGCGGTTGGGCAGCACCGGCAGGGTGTTTTCCTCGCCGTCCTGTATGGTTGTTAGTTGTTGGTTGTCGGTTGTTAGCTTGTTTTGGCGGCGCTGTTTCTTGGTTTCCTTCTTCTCTTTCCCTGACAACTGAGAACCAGCAGCTGCCAACTGGCCCGAGGCAACTACCCGGTAGGTAATGGCTTCGAGGGGCACCTGGCCCTCGGCGGTTTCGGGGATGCGCAGGCTCCAGCTCACGGCTGTGCTTTGGTTGGCCGCCAGCTGAAACGCCTGCTGAGTCGCACCCTGCAGCACTTTGCTTTCAATGGGCTGCTGGGTGCGCGCATCGAAGAGGAAAAGCTGGGTGGTGCCGCTCAGGGGCTGGGCCGTGAGGTTGCTGATCTTAGCCGAGAAGCGCAGCTGGTCGCCTTCCCGGAAAAAGCGCGGGGCGTTGGGCGTCACCTGCAGGGACTTTTGCGTTACCAGGTCGCGGCGAAGCAGGCCGGTGTGCAGCTGCTGGTCGTGGGCCAGGGCCAGCAGCTGCCAGCGCGTCACGGCTTCGGGCATCTGGAACTCCAGCACAGTTTCGCCCTGGTCGTTGGTGCGCAGGGCGGGCAGCCAGAAGGCCGTTTCGCGGAAGTCCTTGCGGGCCTGCACGCCGGAAAGGTCGGGCTGAGCAGGCTTGGGCGACTGCGCGGGCGCATCGACTACCACCACTTCGGCCAGGCTCTTGTCCTGGGTGTCAGCTACACTCACGGCAGCCACCGGGGCCGCCATAGCAGCCGATTCCACCTGCACGCCGGCAGCCCTACCCTGCAGCATACGACTTACAGTCCCTTTGCTGCGCAGCTCCTTCTGATCCATCATTTCATCCTCACCCATATAGCCCCACATATTCAGATGCGGGTAGACTATGCTCCAAATGGGCTCAGTTGCTGGGTTGCCGTCGAACAGCACATTCGACTCCTCCGTGCCGAACCGCCCATCCCAGCCCAGCAAGGCCGGATGATATGGTTTCGGGAAATCCAGATCAGCAAAACCGTGCGGGCGGAACGTATTCAGGGACTGGTCGTAGAGGGTGGCCAGCAGCTCGGCGTTGGCGGGTTTGCCCTCGGCGTTGTGGATGGTCACGCGCCAGGTTTCTTTCTGGCCGGGCTGGAGCTTGTCGCGGAAGGTGGCAATGCTCAGACGCAGCGGCGCGGGCGGCGCGGCTACCTGCACCACGGCCTGGTGGAGGGACAGGCGGTTGTCGCGCACCTGCGTGGTGTGGATATAGAGTTGCGTTTCGCCGAGGGCGGCGGGCACCGGCACGGTTATCAGCCGTTGCTCGTTGGCGTTCAGCGTCAGCCACTCGCGGCGCAGGGGCTGGCCGGCGGCTTCCACTTCCAGTAACACCCGCGCACCAGCTTCGCTGCCGCCAACCAGAAACTGAGCCGTTTGGCCGGGGGCCACGCTATCCTGCAAGGCCACAAACCAATCGGGGGTGGGCACGGGCAGCTCGTTGGCCGAGGGAGTGTAGAGCGTGAAGCGCTGCTCGGTTTTAGTGGGTTGCTCGGCCGAGGTGGCGGTGGCTTCGAGCAGGTAGCGGCCGGGCGGCTGCTTGGCCAGAGCGGCGGCCAGCTCCGGCAGCAAGGGCGTGGTATTGGTATCGAAGTCCTGGGTGAAGACTTCCGTGCGGGCCCAGGTGCTGTCGTTGTCTTCGGGCCCGTAGGCATCCAGGGGGAAGCGGCGCTTGAACTCTTCCCGGCCCAAAGCTTCGCGCTCGGGCCGCTCCCAGGCGCGGGGGCGGAAGCCGCGGGCAGGCGGCGTGAGGCGGTACAGGCGCAGCTGGCCCTTCGCCGGGCGGGCTTCGCCAGTGGCGTTGGTGGTCAACAGCCGTAGGGCCGGCAGCTTGTCACGGTTCAGGAGCTCGGGCACTTCCAGCTGCAGCGTGAGGGCCGCGTTGCCCAGGCTGATGGTTTGCTCGCCGGTGCGGGTTTCGCCAGCCGCATCCGTTACGTCGGCCGTCACCTCAAACACGTAGCCGGGGCCCCAGCCGCCGCGCTTGTTGGCTCCGGCCTCGCTCTGCGCGGTAAAGTTGATGGTAAATCCGCCCGCCGAATCAGTTTGGGTGGTGCCGTTGCTGATTTCCACTTCTGCCCGGCCGCCGGGACCGGGGAAACCCAGGCGGCCGCCATAAGGGCGGTACAAGGGCCACACCGTGCGGCGCACCACGCGGTAGCGTACCGCAGCCCCATCAACGGGCTGCCCGGCGTAGGCCGTGGCCTGGCCGCGCACCGCCACCGGCTGACCCAGCACGGGCGTGCCTTTTACCGGCTCAAACGTAACCTGAAAGGTGGGCCGCTTGTAGTCCTCCACCGCGAAGCCCACGCTGCCATTGTCGGTCTGCAAACTCATTTCCCCATTCAGCAAACCCGTAGGCAACACCAAGGAGCCGTGGAAGGAGCCAAAATCAGAAGAGGTAAACGGCAGCGTCTGCACGGTCTGGCCATTCACGTCCACCAGCCGCACGGATACGGGCTGCCCGGCGAGCAGGCGGGATTTGCCGGCCTGGGTTTCCGTCAGAATGCCTTTGAAGTAGAGCGTCTGACCGGGGCGGTAGATGGCGCGGTCGGTGTACAGGAAGGTGCGCAGCTGCACCTGCTCCTCGTCCAGGCGGTAGCGCGGGCCGTAGTAGCCACCTTCTTCAATCAGCAGCGAGTCGGCGCCTTTGGTGAGCAGCAGGGCCCGCAGGTGGGTGTTTTCGCCGGTCACCAGGCCCATAGCCACCTGGGCCTGCCCTTGGGCATCGGTGGTGGCGAGGCGGCCCCGGCGCTGCTGGTAGTTGCGGCTGGCCTGGTCGTAGAACTGAAAGAACGGCAGGACGGCGGCCTGGGCTACCGGCTGCCCACTCTGGCGGTGGAGTACCAGTACCTCGGGCCCGGGCTGGGTGGTGGCGTTGCGGCGCACCAGGCTCAGCTCACTCACGTGCAGCTCGCCGTGGGCGGTAGTCACGCCGGTCCGCTCCTTGGTGGGCGCATCGGCGGCCGTGCTGAGTACAATCAGGTAGTGCCCCAGCGGCAGCACCGGCCCGGCCTGCTGCACGCTGTGCGTCCGATAATCGGCGGGGCCTGTAATGGGCAGCGTCCAGGCGGCGGCGGGCTTGGCGGCCAGCACGCGGGCGTAGCGCTGCTGCCAGGTGCGGGGTTTCGGGTTTACCTGCTCCAGCTGGCGCACGGCCTGGGCGTTGCTCACCCGGTAGGCCGTAGCGTACAGCTGCGGGGCGTTGCGCACCTGCAGCTTCAGCAGCCAGGGCTGGCCGGGCAGTACCACTGCTTCCGTGGTGAAGGTAAGTTCTACGGCTTCGATGCCAAGGCGCAGGTTGCGGGCCTGCTGCGCTCCGAGGGATTTGGGGTAGGCTTTTTCGGCAACCAGCGCCAGCTCACGGGCTTGGGCAGGATTGGTTTCGCGGAGCACGTTGGCCTGCTCAAACATAAACCTGCTGACAATAGGCAGGGCTCGGTACGTACCGATAGCGCGCACAAGAGCCGCTTCGTACAGAGCATCCTCGTCGGCCATTTCGGCATGCTCGCGCACAAAGCGTAGGCGGGCCAGGTCCACGTCGGCCAGGGCGGCAGGGTTGGCGGCCTCGCGGAGCCGGAAGGCCGTGAGCTCCTGCAGCACTAGCAGCACGTGGTACTGGCCGTTGAGTGAATCGGCCGGCGGGGTAGTCAGCTTCAGTTGAGCAAACTCGGCGGCGGCGGCGAACAGGGCCGGGTTGGTCAGCTTAAACTGCTCGGCGGGCCGGGTCACGTAGTACTCATCGTTACCGAGGCCCTCAATGGCGCGGTGGGCCAGCAGGTCGTAGAGGGTGGGCACCAGCGTGAGGGCCTCCACGTCTCCACCCCGCACGGCGTAGCCTAGCCGGGCCAGAGGCAGTTGCTGCTGGCGGCGGGCCTCGTCGAGCAGGGAGGCGCGGTAGTGGCGTACCACGGCACTGCCGAGGCGGGCGGCATCCCAGGTGCGCAGGTCCCGGGCGCTGGTATCGGCGGGCGCGGCACCGTCGGGGGCACCGCTGGTGCGGTCGTAGAGCTGGTAGCGATGCGCCTGATAGTAGGCGGCGTAGAGCTGGCCCAGCAGGCTGTGCAGAATGGGGCGGGCGGGAAACTGCGCCGTTTTCAGGTCGGCCTCCAGCAGGGCAATGCCTTTCAGGTCGGCCTCTTCCTCCTTGGCTTCCAGCAGGCGCAGCTTGTAGAGCAGGGCGCGCAGGTACTCGGGCGCGTCCTGGCGCTGGCGGGCACCGCGGTACAGCTCGTCAACTATTTTAGCCGCCGAGGTCGTCTGGTTTTTCTTTAGGAGAGCATCTACCTGCTGCCACTTTTTAGGATCGGGGCCGGCGGGCGGCGTGGGCGCCGAAGAACCCGAGGAGAACAGCATAAGCAGGGCAAAGCAGGCAAGCAGGACAGGACGCATAAGCCAGTAACGCGGGACACGTATGGTTGAGTACTGGCATAGATGCACGGATCCGGCCAAAAGCACACATCCGGCCAAAAAATCTACCGCGGTTTTTCCTTCCCGTAGCCGGCTATCCGCCTTCCGCATCCGGTAAATAACTCTTTTATAACACCTTATTCCTGCTTGCTTATGCAACACTGCCGGCCCCAGGCACATCGGGCCGGCCGGCCCTGGTGGGCAATGCGCCAGGCTGCTTCCTGAGTTCTGCGCTTACACCACAAAACCTGTGTACATTTAGCCCGCGACAGGCTTCTGTCATATATCTTCTTTTATTAATATGAAAAAGACCATTTACTGTGGACTGTTTGTGACGGGCATCTGCTTGGCAGCAGCCTCTTCCGCTTCTGCCCAGGTCACCATTGGCGCGCGCGTGGGCCTGAATGCGGCCACCATTGGCGTCAATCTGGAGGATGAGGACGATGAGGAAGACTTCAACCCCAAAATGATTCTGGGCCCGCAGGTGGGCGTAACGGTGAATGCCCAGTTTGGCAGCTTCGCCATCCAGCCTTCCCTGCTATTCGCCCAGAAGGGCTACCGTATTCAGGAAGATGAGGAAGATGGTGGAATTAAGGTGGAATATAAGTCGACGACGCGGCTGAGCTACCTCGAGCTGCCGGTGAACTTCGTGTACACCCTGGGCGAGGAAGACGGCTTCCAGCTGTTTGCCGGGCCGTACGTGGGCTTTGGCATCAGCGGCAAAGACAAGTCCGAGATAAGCCTGCAGTACAACGGCCAGAAAAACAGTGATTCACAGGAAACGGACATTGTATTCGCCAACGAGTACGGCGACGATGAAGATAAGGACTACCTCCGCGGGCTGGATTACGGCCTGAACGCGGGCCTAGGCTACAAGGCCGGGCCCATTCAAGCGCAACTGGGGTACGGGCTGGGCTTAGGTAACCTCATCACGAACAGTAAGAGTGGGGAAAAGCCAGACGACAAAATTCACAACCGCGTGCTGCACCTTTCGGTGGCTTACTTTTTCGGTGGCAAATAGCTTTTAACGGCTATTTAGCATAAAAACGCCCGCTTTCTCACGTGAGGAAGCGGGCGTTTTTACTGCTCGGTCTCGAAGGTGGCGGGCCGGCCCGCGCCGGCCGCCGGCTTGCTGTCGAGCACCTGCCCGGCCTGCAACAGGTGGCGCTCCAGGTGCAGCACCAGGGCCTCCAGCTGGTCGGTGAGGCGCAGGCGCAGCAACGGAATAACGGGGTTGGGAATGCGCACCCGGTTGGCATTTACTTCCCGGGCTACGGCAATAATGCGCAGCAGCTCATCAAGCTGGCGCCCAAATACTTCTACCACCGTGCGGGGCAGCCGGGAACCGCTGGGGGCGTACTGCTGGGGCGCTTTCAGGGGCTTTTCGCTGGCGGGCACGCGCATGGCCTCTACCAGCTTGCGGCCGAAATAGCCATGTTTCACTTGCTCGGCGGGGCGGCTGCCCTGCTGCCGGGCCAGGCGCACCCGGCGCATCATATCGGGTAGGTAGTGGCCCCCCATTATGTTGAGGTGCTCCAGGCACTGGCCCACGCTCCACTTACCGGGGCCGGGCCGCCGGTTCAGCTCCTGCACATCCAGCGGCCGAAACCGCGCATTGGTTACTTCCTGCGCCTGGCGGACGCTTTGTTCCAGCTGGTCGAGGAATTCGGTGGTGCGGGTGGGCGAGGCAGACATAGATACAGACCAATAGCAGTGGCAGCGGACCAAGGTACGCGAAGCCGCGCGTTTAGCCAACCTTTTCGGCGGCGAGGCGCCCAGGAGCCGCTCCGATTTGCCAGCATATACGGCTCCGGCACGGTGGCAGCCCACTTTTTTGCGTACTTGCCGGGTTCCCAACCCCCGGGTAGAGCTCAACGTTAAAACCAGACGCCCTACAGCCACTCCCGGCGGTGCCAGGGTCCGCCAACCAACCTGTTCTCTCTACGCTATGCCTGCTGCCTACCCCCCCGATGCGCTAACGCCCGACTGGAGCCTGCTGGAAGAGCTGGCTGGCAGCAACCCGGGATTCATCCGGCGGATACTCGAAACCTTCCTGCAACAGGCCCCTGCGCACTACCAAGCTTTCCGGGCCGCCGCCCGGGCGGCCGATTTTCCGCAGCTGGCCCGCGAAGCGCACAGACTGCGCGGACAGTTGGCTTATTTTGGCCTGGCAAACCTTGTCAGCCAACTAGAACAGCTGGAAGCCGCCGCCAAAACCGCAGACCCCAGGGCGTTGCCTGCAACCGAGCACATTGCCCACCAACTGCTGCTGGTCTTGCCCCTGGTAGAGGCACGCTGCCAACGACTACCTTAAATCCGGAAGTCCCGCTCACCCCGTACCTTGCAGCCTCTCTTCAGCTCTGCCCCGTATGCCCTCTTCCCCCGCTCCCATGCGCTGCCTTATCGTCGACGACGACCCGTTAGCGGTACAGATTGTTGGCAACTGCATCACCAATACACCCTTCCTGACGGCCGTGGGCCATTACCATAGTGCTGTAGAGGCGGCCGAGCACCTGCGCACTTCCCCCGTCGATTTGCTTTTCCTGGACGTGGAGATGCCGCTGATGTCGGGCTTGGAGCTGCTGGGCACTTTTCCCAATCCTCCCCTAGTGGTACTCATCACCTCTAGTAAGGAGTATGCCGTGGCCGCCTTCGAGTTTTCAGTGGTTGATTACCTGGTGAAGCCTATCAGCTATGCTCGGTTTCTGAAGGCCGCGCAAAAAGCCCTCGACCAGTTTTCCAGCACTGGCACTGAGGCCGAACCAGCCCCCGAATCGGCGGATTTCACCTTTGTGAAGGTAGATAACAAGCTGGTGAAAGTGCTGTTTGACGAAGTCCGCTACGTGGAGGCCCTGGGCGACTACGTGCACATCGTCACGGGCCAGAGCAAGCTCATTGTGTACAGCACCATGCGGGCCGTGGAGGAGAAATTTCCGCCGGCTTTGTTTGTACGCGTACACCGTTCGTTCATCGTGGGGCTGAAATGGATTCAGGCTATTGAAGACAATGCCATTATCATCGACCAAAAGTCCATTCCCATTGGGCAGACGTACCTGCGGGATGTAACGCAGCGCTTGAATAAGTTCTAGGCCAGGTTGTTTGAGGTCAGCTTTCAGCTCTGTTCTGGCTGCATCAGCTGCAGAGCCAGCTGCCACATGTTCTCGTAGGGAATGATTTCGGTACCGGCAAAGGCCTCACCAGGCATGGGCGTCTGCGCCAGCTTAGCGAGTAGCGGCTGCCCTTTACGCCGACACACCACCACATCGAAGTTTTCTGTGACCGTGAGCTGCAGCAACCGGAAAAACAGCCGGCTGCGCAGGGCTGCCGCTTCCCGCAGGTGGGTACCGGCATATTTGCGCAGGCCTTCGAGGCGGGAAAGCAGTTCTTCCAGGTTGCGCTGCTTGAGGTAGTACATGAACTGCAGAATGAGAATGGCCACGTTCAGGCCCTGCTTATCGCGGCTGTATTCGGGAAGCACGTGCATCAGCTGGGCAAAATGCAGGTTGCGCACCGGTAGGTTTTCCGGCGCCACAAAGTTCAGGTAAGCGCGGTATAGCTCCCACCGCTGCTGGGCAGCCGTGCGCAGCTTACTGAAAAACGGATTATCGAGGGCCATCTTTAGCAGCTCGGCGGCCTTGCGGTACTCACCGGCATGCATAGCCAGCAGCAGGTAGTGCTCCATGAACACAAACCAGTTGCCCGACGACCGGTGGAAGGCACTGAGATACTGCGCCGCCAGGCGGAGCCCTTCCTGCAAGCGCCGCGCCTGCAAGTGAGCAAACACGCTGTAGAACATATTGTAGCGCCGGTCAAAGCGCTTGGCGTTCAGCTTACCCGCTTCCCAAAGCGTTTCCGATTCACTGGTCGTCCGGATGATGCCTTCGTAGTCCCCAATCAACTCCTGCTGCATCAGACGCAGCTTGTACAGGTGGTCGTACACCCGAAAGGTGGCAGCTCGCTGGTACAAAGCCTCCGTTTGCTGCACAAACTCCGGCAGCTTGGTGAGCAGTTGCTGCCGGATACGTACCTGGTCGGAGAGCATCATCTTGGCTTCCCAGAAAATGCGGCTGGCTTCCTGCTCGTTCTGCAGGAGGTTTTCAGCCTGCGCCAGCTGCTTTATAACCCGCCGGTAATGGCCTACCTGCCGCTGTTCAGCATATATCTGGCGCAAGCCCAGCAGGCTAGTTACCTCATGCTGGGTGAATTCGCCTTCGGAGGCCAGCCGCTGGCACCGGCGGTACAACTTCTCCGATACTACATACTCCCCTTCTCGCAGCAGCACCCCGGCCTGATAAAGTAAATCCAGGCACTCCTGCTCATAGCGGCGGTATACCGGGTGGCGGGCATCGGTGTAATCCAGAAAAAATAAGTGACTAAATAGCTTGAGCTGCACCCGCGACTTGAGCTTGCGCAGCGCGGTCTGGCTAACAGCGCTGGTACTGCCGTAAAGCTCCCGGGCTGCCTGCAGCGTGGTTATATTGTCGCGGGTCTGCAACAACTGTAACAGCTGCAGCTCTTTACTCTGACCTGGTTTCTGGGTAAAATCCAGTAACGGTGTTACTTTTAAGCGCCGATTGGTAACAATGCGGGCAATAGACGTCAATTCCTTCATCCAACTTCTCTGCCTAAGTACGTTTCCAGTTTCAGTGAGGCGTGCATGCCTGCCAGAATAGGCCGTTAATGTCTAAGAGAAACGCGCTACATGCTACCTAAACTCCCCGGTTTTTTGACCTCCGGATGTCACAAACCTAGCATGAATTTCACAAAGATTCACATTTTACATCGAGTATTATTAGGCTTAAATCAATTAAACCAGATTTACCTAGCAAAAGAATGCAATTTCTATGAATCAAAGTTATAGTCCTCAATTATAGGTTTTCTTCCTTTACTGACGTATTTTTTTAGAGGAAATTCGGATCAAATCTTCAATCACTCTCAAAACTGCGTCCGACATGTTAGAACTTATTGCCCTCGCTCTGTTGCAGCTAGCTACCTTCTTCACGAATCCTAGTGCAACCACTACGGCGCCTAAGCCAACTAACACGCTCAATACCGGTGGAGGTAGCTGGGGCGAAGGTCAAGCAACTGAAACCGGTGGTGGCAGTTGGGGTGAAGGCCAGGTGAAAAAGCCATAATCCTGGCACTGCGCCTGCGCCATTCCAAATCTTGGGTATCTTGCCCGCAGCCGGCTAAATCCGGCCCCATCGGCATGTTCGGATTATGGTTTCGCACGGCGTTGTTTCTTGTGCTGTTGGCCTCCTGCCAGGCACCGTCCCCTCCTACGGCCCAGGTACGCATTCGTTGGGCGCGCGACCCGGAGTCGCTGCATCCGCACACGCTGGCGAATGCCATGGCCCTTCAGGCCGTTAACCTCACGTATCAAAGCCTGCTGGCAGTTGATGCTGTACACCAGCGGTTTGTTCCTTTATTAGCCGACTCGTTGCCCGCTGTGCGGCGCAACGAGTCGGCTTCTTTTTTCACCTATCGGATTCGTTCGTCCGCTACCTGGGATGATGGGCAGCCCATTCTGGCCAGCGACGTAGCCTTTACGCTCCGAGCTATGCGCTGCCCCGGCCTGCCCAATGAGCGCATGCAGGCGCAGTACGGGTTTATCCAGGATATTTACATTTCCCCGAAGGATGCGCGCCGCTTCACCCTGGTATGTGCCCCCTACGCCCCGGACTACGTAACGCTGTCGGGCGACTTTGCTATTCTGCCGGAACACCTGCTCGACTCAGGCCGTATTCTGCGCCGCATTCCGCTGGCCCGCCTGGATTCGGCGGCGACCCGCCAGCCCGCAGTAGCGGCCGTAATTGGCCGCCTTGCCGCAGCAGGCCTCGAACGCTCCCCTGGCCGGTACGGTAGCGGCCCCTACCGACTGGTTGACTGGAAGCCAGGCCAGCAGCTGACACTGGAGCGCAAGCGCGCTTGGTGGGCCGATCCACTGCAGCGCACGGTTCCTCAACTGTTAGCCCGCCCGCAGCGCATCAGCTTTCAGATTATTCCGGACCAGACGACGGCGCTGCTCGCCCTCCGTCGTAATGAGGTAGACGTTTACGCAGGAATTCCGCCAGCCGATTTTGCGCGGCTTCAGCACTCCGCCTCTGATACAGCCCGCCTGGGCCTCTACACCCCCGATTCTTACGAAATGATTGTGGCGGGCTACAACACCCGGAAGCCTGCCTTCAGTAACGCCCTTGTTCGCCAGGCCATCAGCCACCTTATCAACGTACCCGGCATCCTCAAGGGCGCCGTGCACAACCTGGGCTATGCCAGTGTAGGCATGATCAGCCCACATCAACTCCTTTTCTATAACGATAGTCTGCAGGCCGATACTTTTGACCCCGCCGCTGCAACAGCCCTGTTACGCCGAGCGGGCTGGCGCCAAACGGCCGACGGCAAGTGGCAGAACCCCGCGTACGCAGTATCCCCCCTGGCTTTCACCATCAGCTACCGGGCCGGAAACGCTGCGTATGAGTTCATTGCCCTGCAGCTTCGGACCGCGGCCGCCCGCATTGGTATTACAGTGCAGCTACAGCCTGTAGAAAGCTCCCTGCTTACGCAGCAACTGCAGACCGGAAACTTCGATTTGTACCTGCGCTCAATCGTTGGCAACCCGTTTGCCCACAACTTCATCCCTCTGCTGCACTCCCGTAGTACCGGCGAAGCGGGCGGCAATTACACTGGTTTTGGCTCTCCCGCTACTGATCGGCTACTGGAGCGACTGGCGGCCGCCGAGGATACGGCCACCAAGCGCACATTGCTCCGCCACTTTCAACGCATCATTCAACGGGAACGGCCTCTGCGGGTGTTGTACTTCACTCGCAACCCCATTGCCATAACCAAGCGCTTTACCAACCTGGGGCTATCGAGCCTGTCGCCGGGGTATGAGGTAACGGGGTTTGTGGAGCAACCAAGGCCCTAGCCCATGGCAAGGAGGATTTTGTATGGGGTGCTCAGGCCCTTGTTCTGGCTTTGGCTGCTGGTCTCGGTTATCTTCCTGCTAACTCGGCTGGCCGCGCCCACCCCAACAGAGCAACTGGGACACCCTACTACAGCTTCGGTAGCCTCCCCGGAAAAGCTCCGGGCGGCCCAATGGGCCCTGCGTCACCGGCTGGGGCTGGACCTGCCCTTGTTTTACTATTCTGTGCAGCCCCACCCGCGCTATGGCAGTTGGATTCCCTCGGCCCAGTGGCATGGTAGTGGTAACCAGTACCACCAGTGGCTACGACAGCTGGCAGCCGGCAGCTTGGGCAACTCCTACCGCGACGGCCGCCCGGTGACTACAGTGCTGCTGGATACAGTACCCAATACCTTATTGCTCACCTTGCCGGCTGCCATTGGCACGATTGGTTTTTCCTTATGGGCGGGGCTTTGCCTGACGGGCCGTCGCTGGTGGCAGCGCTGGGTGTTGGGTTTGTGCGTAGGCCTAGATGCAGTTCCGCTTTTTCTAGTGGCCACCACGCTGGTGCTGGTACTTGCCAATCCTGATGCGCTTAACCTCTTTCCTGCCTACGGAGCACCTGAGGCCTTATTTGAGACGCCCGGGCTCTGGACCAGAGCCACTCACTATATGTATTACTTCTTCCTTCCTATTAGTAGTCTGTTGGTGGTGACGGTGCCCGGATTTATCCTGCAGCTCACGGCGGCCCTGAATCGGGAGGTAACCATGCAGTACACTATCACCGCTCGTGCCAAAGGCCTAAGCAGTGAGCAGGTATTGCGGCAACATCTGCTCCGTAACGCCCTGCTGCCGTTTATCACTTTGCTTACCGACCTGCTTCCGGCCCTGCTGGCCGGGGCCGTAGTAGTAGAGGTCATTTTTGCGCTACCAGGCATGGGACGGTTGTTGGCAGAGGCCGCTGCCACCCGCGACCATCCCATACTGTTGGGTGGTGTGCTGCTCATAGCCATGGCCCGGCTGCTCTCTTATTGGTTGGCCGATGGACTCTATGGTTGGGCCGACCCCCGATTACGCAGCACCAGCACGCCCGCTCATGCCTAAACAACCTTGGTATTGGTGGGTAGCCCTGGGTTGGTTGGGAATACTTCTCCTACTCTCACTGAGCGCCCCATTCTTTCCACTCCCCTATCAACCGGGGCAAACGGATGTTTACGCTATTATCAGTCCACCCGGGGCATCACCCGGGCACGAGTTGGGTACCGATGCTCTCGGCCGTGACGTACTGACCGAGCTGCTCTTTGGCGCCCGCACCCTCCTGCAAGTGAGCCTGCCCGCTACCTTGTTGCTCACGGTAGTGGCAACGCTACTTGGAACGAGTGCGGGCTATTGGGGCAACAACCGGTGGTACTTGCCGCGGGCTACGGGCGTAGCAGCCCTGTACGGGCTTGTCATTTGCCTACTATATCTGCCCTTGACCGGCCAAGAGGAAAAAGTTGTGCTGCCGTGGGGGCTCTGGCTGCTGCTGATGCCGTTACTGAAGCTTCTGGTGGGAAAAACGCGTTGGGGGCAAGTCAGGAAGCCGGCCCCACTCGACACTTGGATACTTACCTTGGCGGCTTTGCTCAGCTCGGTTCCCAGGCTTATTCTGCTGGTGGGCCTAGCGGCGGTGCTGCCTTTGTCCCCGGTTTCGGCAGTGCTGGTGCTGGGCCTTCTGTTCTGGCCCGGCATGATGCGGCTGATACGGGCCGAAATGCGCCGCATACGCGCCTTGCCCTATATTGAGGCCGCGCAGGCTCTGGGGCTTACAGAGCCGCAAATCCTGGTTCGGCACGCAGCTCCAGCCCTGAAAGGCCTAGTCCTCTCTTCTTTTCTGCTTTATCTGGCCCTGGTTATTGCGCTGGAAACTACGCTGTCGTTTTTGGGTATTGGCCTACCAGCTGAGCACGCCAGCTGGGGCCACTTGCTGGCCGCTGCCCGCCTGGCGCCGGAAGCATGGTGGGTAGTGCTTTTCCCAGGCGGGTGCCTGCTGCTCACACTTCTCAGCATCCGCGTGTTGGCTGGCAGTCAAAAAAATAAGGCCGGTAGCCACTTAAAATAATTGACCGAACGTCACAAAACGGCTGATTTGATCCAACAAAACACGCAGCAAACCTCTTATTGGCAGCACTTAAAGCATAGTCCAAAGCCGTTTTCACGGTATAATCTTATGCTTATATGTGTCACAAATACAGCCAATACTTCCTTTCCAACCCTTCAACGCACCCCTATACTTGCATAGTAATTCGGCAGTAACTAATTGCTACCCACACATTCTTCTTGGCTTTTGCGGCCTTGCTCTTTCAGCTGCTGAAGCAGTAGGCCTCAAAAAAGAAGAATAACCCCGGCGGTAGCAAAGCCCCCTCGAAACGCGAGGCGGCCGGTTTCCAGCCGATATCCGCTGCCCCCTCCTGGCAGTGGATGAAAGATGAAGTTTAACGGGTGGGTTTTTATAAACTACCCGATTATTGTTGCAATAGGTGTGTAGAAAAACCGTTGGCTATGCCTGCGGTTTTTTTGCGTTTGGCCCGACCGCAAAACGCTAACGCCGCTCCTCACTTTATAGTGAACGAGCGGCGTTGACGCTTGGCAGGCCGGAAAGAAGGGATTATTTTTCCAACACCTTAAATTCGGTGCGGCGGTTTTGCTGCCGTCCTTCTTTGGTGGTATTGGAAGCCACTGGCTGGGTAAGTCCGTAGCCCGCAAAGGTGAGGCGACCTTTGTCGATGCCCTTGGTGATAAGGTAATCGACCACCACCCGGGCGCGGTTTTCGGAGAGCTTCTGGTTGTAGGCCGGGTTGCCCACATTGTCGGTGTGGCCGGAAATTTCGATGCGCAGCTTGGGCGTTTCGTTGAGCAGGGCAACCAAGCGCTCCAGCTCGGCGGTGCTCTCCTTACGCAGCGTCGATTTATCGGTGTCGAAGAAGATGTTGTTCAGCACCACCTTCACGCCCACGTTCAGCTTCTTGAGGGCTACATCCTTCACCACCTCCGAATAAGCAGCGCCGGCCGGCAAATCAAAGTTTTCGGAGTGAAACAGGTAGCCTTCCTGCCGCACCACAATCCCGTAGTTGATGCCCGACGGCAAGGATACCAAGTAGCGGCCCGACTGTGAGTTGGAGCGGAACGAGGCAATGGTCTGGCTTTTCTGGTTGTCTACCACGTCGATGGTGGCTTCCAGCGGCTGCTTGCTTTCAGCGTCGGTAACTACCCCTTTTAGGATAGTTACCTGAGTGGTTGCTACGGGTACGGCGGCGGCCAGCACGGTTTCTTTTACGGGAGCTACGCGCGAGGCCAGCAGCTGGTCTTCGTTGCTGAGTACGGGCGGCTTTTCGGGCCCCAGGAAGGTAATCTGGTAAATATCCTTGCTACCCTGCCCATCGTCGCGGTAGGAAGAGTAGTAGCCGTGGCGGCCCGAGGCGGAAATCACGAAGAAAACGTCATCGTCGGGTGTGTTGATGGGCCAGCCCAGGTTTTCGGGCTTGCTCCACTTGCCATTTTCGTATACCGATTTAAAGATGTCGTAGCCGCCCATGGAGTTGTGACCCTCCGAGGAGAAGTACATGGTTTTACCATCGGGGTGCATGAACACGCCTTCCTCTCCGTAGGGCGTATTAATGACCGGACCCAGGTTTACGGCCTTGCCTTTGCCTTCCAGCTCTATCTTATAAATGTCGCGGCTGCCGAGGCCGCCCTCGGGCTGGTCGCTCACGTAGTACAGCATGCGCCCGTCGGGCGAGTAGGAAGCCGACGATTCGTGGGCGTTGGTGTTCACGCGCTTGCCCAGCGTCTGGGGCTTGCTCCACTTGTTGCCGCGCAGGTCGCACTCGTTCAGGTCGCCGCCGTTGTTTTCTACGTAGATCAACATGCGCTGCCCATCCGGGGCCAAGCCTACGGTGGCATCGTGGCCTTCCGTATTTACCGGATCGGCCAACGCCTTGGCCGGCCCCCATTCTTTACCGTTCCGCGTAGCCTGGTAGATGTCCTCGAAAAACCCGCCCGACTCTGGGTCGGTTTGCCCACCCGTGGAGTTGTCGCGCCGGGAGGTAAAGAGAATAACCGACTCGTCGGCGGAAATAACCGGTCCGTAATCCGGAAATGGGGAGTTCACGCCGGGCCCGACGTTATCAATGAATACGCGGGTTGGCTTTTTCATCAGGGCTAAGCCCGACTCGCACTCGGTGATATGCTTGCGAATTTCCTGTTGCTGGGCCAGGGCATTTTTAGCGCCGGCAGGCGGGGTAGCCTTCTTATACTCGGCAATGGCTTCCTGCCAACGGGCATTCAGGTGCAGGCCGCGGCCGAGCAGGTAATGCATCCGCGGATCTACCTGCTCATCCAGCTCGAAGGCTTTCTGCAGATACGTCAGGCTACGCGGCCGAAACCCGGAGTTCAGGTAGCAGTCCCCGATTTTAAGGTTGAGTTGGGCGTTATTGGGGTTGAACTTCTGGGCTTCGAGGTAGTAAGGCAGCGCCCGTTCGTACTTGGGCGGATCGGCGAAATACCACTCGTCCCCGGTCTTAATAGCCTTCTGAGCCGCTTTCAGGCCCTCCTTATCGTTGCCGAATCGGTCTTTGCTAAACTCCACGCTTTGGGCCGAAGCCGAAACCGCCAGCAGCAGCGTCAGGGCCAGCGCGGCCAGTCGAGTAAACATCATTGCGTTTTTCACCTTAGTCGCAGGCAGCATTAGCGTAGGCAGATCCATTTTCCAGTCCCAGCTCGGCGGCTTTGCGCCAGTCCTGGCACGCACCATCGGCGTCGCGGAGCATTTCGCGGGCGTGGCCGCGGTTGAGGTAAGCCTCGGCATACTGGGCATTCAGGCGAATGGCCTGGCTAGCATCGTCGGCGGCTTTTTTGTACTCCTCCAGTTTTAGGTGGGCGGCCGCGCGGTTGTTGTAGGCAAAGGCGTAGCCGGCGTTCAGGGTAATAGCCTGCGAGAAATCAGCCACTGCTCCTTTGTAATCCCCGGCATCAAACCGGGCGCTGCCGCGGTTGTTGAACGCTACGGGGTTGTCCGTCACCTTATTCAGATAGGCCGAGAAGTCGGCTAGGGCGCCTTTCAGGTCGCCGGCCCGGCGCTTGGCACTGGCCCGGTTCAGCAGGGCCGGCAGTAGTTCCGGCTGCAGCTTCAGGGCCTGGTCGTAGTCCTGCACGGCGGCGGCGTAGTTGCCCAACTGACGCTGAGCACTGCCCCGGTCGTGGTAGGCGTAAGCATAAGCAGGGTCGGCTTTCACGGCGGCGGAGAAATCGGCTAAGGCCTCTTTGAAGTTGCCTTTCTCGAACCGCAGGTCGCCGCGGTAGTACCAGGCAGGGGCATAGTCGGCTTTCAGCTCCGTGGCTTTAGTATAGTCCTGCTCGGCGGCATCGGCCTGGTTGAGGGCCTGCCGGGCCTGGCCCCGGCCAAAGTACGCCGTGAAGCTTTCGGGCTCCAGCTTAATGGCCTGATCGTAGTCCTGCACGGCCTGGTCGTACTCCTTCAGCTCGTAGCGGGTGGCGGCCCGGTTGTAGAAGGCCTTGGAAAAGTCGGGACGGGTAGCCAGGGCCCGGTCAAAGTCCTGGATAGCGGCCCGGTAGCTTTTCTGGTTGAACTTGGCAATGCCGCTGTTGTAGAGCTTTTCGGCCAACTGCGCCGGGGGCAGCGTAGTGGCCCGCACGGTATCTACCTGCGCCTGCACGGGCCGTGCCAGCACACCCGCCAGCATTAGGGCCGCCGTAACGGTAAACGTTGTTTTCATACTTCGGTGGAGGAATGGCCCAGGTGGTGCCACCCGGTATAAATGTACTTTGCTTTCCGAATACTCCCAACCCAATCAGGATTCTTTCCCAACAATTGAAATTTAGCAAGCCAAGCGGCCACCACATGGGCGGGCGTGGCCTTTTAGCTGGTTTCAGCCATCCGCTGAAACCTTTCGAGTGGGCTGGCACTTATTGTTTGCGTAATTTTACTGACCGATCTTTTCAGCTTCTGCTTTTCTTCTTTTTTGCATTTCCCTACAAGTATGGCAACGTACCCCGAATACATGGTGGCTCCCATCCGGCAAGACCTGGTGGAAGCCGGTTTTGAACAATTGATGACGCCCGAGGAAGTGGACGAAGCCTTGCTGCCCACTACCGGCACGGTACTGGTTGCCGTGAACTCGGTTTGCGGCTGCGCGGCGGCCAAAGCCCGCCCCGCCCTCAAGCTGGCCCTGGCCAGCACCGACAAAAAGCCCGCAAAGCTGGTAACCGTGTTTGCCGGAATGGAAACCGAGGCCGTGGCCAAGGCACGTGAGCACATGCTCCCCTACCCTCCTTCCTCGCCCAGCATTGCGCTGTTCAAAGACGGCGAGCTGGTGCACATGATTGAGCGTTACCACATCGAAGGCAACGACATGATGCGCATCGTGGACAACCTGCAAGGCGCCTTCGCGGAGTACTGCTAAGCAAGCCCAGGCTTCCCAAAGAGCCGAAAACGCCGCTGGCTATTTGCCGGCGGCGTTTTTATGTTTACTGCCCTCACGCTGCCTTCTTGCTATGCACCCTCACATCGAACCCCTGGCCTGGGACACGAAATTCCTCGGCATGGCCGTTGGCCGCCTGCACGGCAGCGCCATCGGCGCAGCAACGTTGCGTGCAGCAATCCACGAAGCCCGAGGTGCAGGATGGGTGCTCCTCTACTGGTCTGTAGCCGCCACCGATGCCGTTTCCCAGGCCGCAGCCCAGGACAGCCAGCTACCTATTGCCGACCACCGGGTAACATATACCTTGGCAGTGCCCCCAGCCGGAGCCGACAGCTTACCCGCGCAGGTTGCCCCTACCACTGTTCTATCCGCACCGCTGCTGGCTCTGGCCTTCCAGAGCGGCCATTTTTCCCGCTTTCGTACTGACCACCGCTTTGCCCCAGAGGTTTTTGAGCGGCTTTATACCCACTGGATCCGCCAATCGGTGCGCGGGGAGCTGGCCCGGGAAGTGCTGGTTTTCCGTGCGTCGCCCACGGCACCCGAGGTGGGCCTGCTTACGCTGCGCCCCGAGGCCGATGCGGTAACCATTGGCTTACTGGCGGTGGATGAGCGGGCCCGCAAACAGGGAATTGGGGGGGCGCTGCTCCAGGTAGCCCAACAGCGGGTACGGGCCTGGGGCTTCCAGCGCCTGACGGCCGTTACCCAGCGCAACAACCTGGCTGCATGTCAGTTCTACGAAAACGCCGGATTCCAGCCTAGCCAGGAAGAGTACCTGTACCATCTTTGGCTCTAAGCCAAAAGCCTTATCGTGTTTCGCTCAAAAGACAAACAGCCCGGATACCAGGTGGTATTCGGGCCGCTTGCGGTAAAACAGGGAGGCTAGTTGGCTACCTCGCTCAGGAACTTGATGCGCATCAGGCGCAGGTCTTCTTCCGTGTATTCATCATCACCGAGCTCCTTCAGAGCCACGGCAATGTTATCGGTGCTGGCCGACATGAAGTAATCGTAGATTTCTCCCTGCCGCTCCTCATCCAGTACGGAGTCGATATAATAGTCGAGGTTGAGCTTGGTGCCGGCGTAGCAGATATGCTCAATTTCCTCCATCAGCTCCCGCATGTCGATGCCCTTGGAGGAAGCAATTTCCTCCAGGTCCATCTTCTTGTCGATCTGCTGGATGATGTAAATCTTGATTTTCGACTTGTTGACAGCTGATTTTACCACCACGTCGGCGGCCGTCATAATGTCGTTTTCTTCGACGTACTTTTTGATCAGGTCCAGGAACGGGCCACCGAATTTCTGGGCCTTGCCCTGTCCTACACCCGATACGTGGGCTAGGTCTTCCATCTTCACGGGGAAGGTGGTAGCCATTTCCTTGAGTGAAGGGTCCTGGAACAGCACATAGGGCGGCAGGCCTTTCTGATGTGCTAGCTTTTTGCGCAAAGCCTTCAGCATGTCGAAGAGGGCGGCATCATGGCCGGCGGCCTGCTGAACTTCTTCCTGCTCGGCCTGCTCCTGCATTTCCTCCTCGTAGTTATGATCCTTCGAGAGCTTGAAGCTGTAAGGAGCCACCAGAAATTCCTCGCCCTTGGGGCAGATGCGCACCACGCCGAAGTTCTCGATGTCCTTGCCGAGCAGGCCGGCAATCATGCACTGGCGCAGCACCGAGTGCCAGAACGCCGCGTCGTGGTCGTGGCCGGCGCCGTAGATGGGCAGCTTGTTGTGGCCGTAGCTTTCGATGTGCGGGTTCGTCAGGCCGGTGAGTACGCTGGTGAGGTGCTCAATGCCGAAGCGCTGCTCGGTTTGCACCACGGCCTGCAGGGCCAGCTTCACAAACTCCTTGCCCTCAAATTTCTCGCGCGGGTGGCGGCAGTTGTCGCAGAAGCCGCAGTCCTTCTCAAACGTCTCGCCGAAGTAGTGCAGCAGCTGCTTGCGGCGGCACACGGCCGAGTCGGCGTAGTTGGCCATTTCCTGGAGCAGCAGCTTGCTGTTGTCACGCTCCGTTACGGGCTTGTCCTTGTTGAACTTCTCCAGCTTCACGATGTCGTCGTAGCTGTAGAACATCAGGCAGTCGCCTTCCAGGCCGTCGCGGCCACCGCGGCCGGTTTCCTGGTAGTAGCCCTCAATGCTTTTGGGCGTGTCGTAGTGAATCACGAAGCGCACGTCGGGCTTGTCGATGCCCATGCCAAAGGCAATGGTAGCCACAATCACGTCGCAGTCCTCATTGAGGAAGGCATCCTGGTTGGCCATGCGCACGTGCGGGTCGAGGCCGGCGTGGTAGGGCAGGGCGCGCACGTCGTTCACGCGCAGCAGCTCGGCAATTTCCTCCACCTTCTTGCGGGAAAGGCAGTACACGATGCCGGCCTGGCCCTTGCGCTGCTTCACGTACTGAATCAGCTGCTTTTTGGTCTGGTGCTTGGGCCGGACTTCGTAGTAGAGGTTGGTGCGGTTGAAGGAGGTCTTGAACACCGAGGCCTCGTCCATCTGCAGGTTTTTCTGGATGTCCAGCTGCACTTTGGGCGTAGCCGTGGCCGTGAGGGCAATAATGGGCACATCCACGCCCAGCCCGTCGATGATGCTGCGGATTTTGCGGTACTCGGGCCGGAAGTCGTGGCCCCACTCCGAGATGCAGTGCGCCTCGTCGATGGCTACAAAGGAGATGGTGGCTTTCTGCAGAAACTCGATGGTTTCGTCCTTGGTCAGGCTTTCGGGGGCTACGTACAGCAGCCGCACATCCCCGCTGATCACGTCCCGCTTTACCTTGTTCATTTCCGTCTTCGACAGGGTCGAGTTCAGAAAAGCCGCGTTCACGCCGAACGCGTTGAGCTGATCCACCTGGTTTTTCATCAGGGCAATCAGCGGCGAAATCACAATGGCCGTACCGGGCAGCACCAGGGCAGGCAGCTGATAACAAAGGCTCTTGCCGGCACCGGTAGGCATAATCACGAAGGTATTGTGGCCCTCGATGACGTTCTGGATGATGGCTTCCTGAGTACCCCGAAACTGGCCGTACCCGAAAACTTCCTTTAACTTGCCCTTCAGATCAGCAGCCGGCTGAGCGGCGGCTTGTTTAACGGCTGGCATGGACTTCCTCACTTCTCGGTTGGGGGATGCAGATGAGATAAACAACGCAGTTGTTTTCTCAATCTAGACAATTTTACGGTAGAGAGAAAGGGGACGAAAAATTAAGACAACCGCCGCTGTTTTCTGACCCCTCCACTTTCTATTTGATATCAAATTTAGATTGAAACAGCACAACGATACCAACTCCCTGGCAAAAAAAGTGCTTCTCGAAGAGGCTGATGCCATCCGCGGTGTAGCCGCTGCCCTCGACCAGCGCCCCGATTTCGCCAACTGCGTAGCCGCCATCCTCGCCCTGCAGGGACGCGTGGTGGTGA
Source organism: Hymenobacter lutimineralis (assembly GCF_008271285.1). NCBI lineage: Bacteria > Pseudomonadati > Bacteroidota > Cytophagia > Cytophagales > Hymenobacteraceae > Hymenobacter > Hymenobacter lutimineralis. Next base: position 28,711 of record NZ_VTHL01000009.1, read on the forward strand.
CGGGCATTGGCAAAAGCGCCCACATTGCCAGCAAAATAGTGGCTACGCTGAACTCTACGGGCACTCCGGCCCTGTTTATGCACGCCGCCGACGCTATTCACGGCGACCTGGGCATGATCCTGCCCGAGGACTTCGTGATCTGCATCAGCAAGAGCGGCGACACGCCCGAAATAAAAGTGTTGGTGCCTCTGCTCAAGCGCAAAGGCACTGCCCTGGCCGCCTTGGTCAGCAATGCCGACTCCTACCTGGGCAAGCAGGCCGACTACGTGCTGCACGCCCCGGTAGAGCGCGAGGCCTGCCCGCACAACCTGGCCCCAACCACGTCTACCACCGCTGCGCTGGCCCTGGGCGACGCGCTGGCCGTGTGTTTGCTCGAAAGCCGCGACTTTACTTCCCAGGACTTTGCCCGCTTGCACCCGGGCGGTACGCTGGGCAAAAAGCTTTACCTGAAAGTGGGCGACCTGAGCCGCAACAACGAAAAGCCCCGCGTGAGCCTCGACGCGCCCCTCAAGGAAATCATCCTCGAAATATCGGGTAAGCGACTGGGGGCCACCGCTGTGCTCGACCCCGGAACCGACGCGTTGTGCGGCATCATCACCGACGGCGACCTGCGCCGCATGCTCACCAACTTCGCGCACCTCGACGACGTGCGGGCTCAGGATATTATGACCCAAGCGCCCGTAACGGTGGAAACCGACGATTTTGCAGCTGAGGCGCTTACGCGGATGCAGTTGCGCAATATTACCCAGCTGGTAGTGCTGGAGCATGGTCGGTTCAGCGGCTTTATTCACCTGCACGATTTGCTGCGCGAGGGATTGGTATAAGCTGCTATCCGGCCTCAGCGGACGCCGGAAAACCGTACCTTTCCCGGCACTTCGTTTTCCCACCCGGCGCGGGTTCCTGCGTCGTCAGCTTCTATGAACCCACACACCTACCTCGTCGTTATGGCGGGCGGCATTGGCAGCCGCTTCTGGCCGTTCAGCCGCACCCAGCATCCCAAGCAGTTTCACGATGTGCTGGGCGTAGGCCGCTCCATGCTCCAACTCACTATCGACCGTTTTCGGGGCATTTGCCCCGTGGAGAACATTCTGGTAGTCACCAACCGCGACTATACTTCCCTGGTGCAGCAGCACCTGCCGGAGTTGGCCGCCGACCAGATTCTGGGCGAGCCTATCGGCCGCAATACGGCGCCTTGCATTGCCTACGCCAGCTACCGCATTGCCCAGCGCGACCCGAACGCCGTCATCATCGTAACCCCGGCCGACCATGCGGTCTTCCACGAAGACGTGTTTCAGCGGGTTATCCGCCAAGCGGCTGAAGCAGCGCGGGAGCATAACATTCTTATTACGCTTGGAATTCAGCCCTCCCGCGCCGACACGGGCTACGGGTATATTCAGTTCCTGGACGAAGATGCTTCGTCGCTTGGTCCGCTGAAGAAGGTGAAAACCTTCACGGAAAAGCCCAATCCGGAGCTGGCGCAGATGTTTCTCGACAGCGGGGACTTTCTCTGGAACTCGGGTCTTTTTGTGTGGCGGGCCGAGGTGATTCTGCACGCGTTCCATCAGTACCTCAGCGACATTGCCGAAGTATTTGATGAAGGCCAAGACGTGCTGGGCACCCCGCAGGAGGAGGAGTTCATTGCTCAGGCTTATACCCGCTGCCGCAACATCAGCATCGACTACGGGGTGATGGAGAAGGCCGATAACGTGTACGTGCTGCCCGCCGACTTTGGCTGGAGCGACCTAGGCACCTGGGACTCCCTGCACCGCATGGGCCACCACGACGCGGAAAACAACGTGGTGGACGGCAACGCCCTCCTCTACGATACCAAGGAGTGCGTTATCAAAACGCCCTCCGAACGGCTGGTGGTGGTGCAGGGTCTCGAAGGCTACATCGTGGCCGAGTACGACAATGTGCTGCTCATCTGCAAGCGCACGGAAGAGCAGCGCGTAAAAGACTTTGTGGCCGATGTAAAATCGAAAAAGGGAACGGGGTATAACTAGCCATTTCCCTGCCGGCAACAAAGAAAAAAGAAGCCCGCTACACCAGGTAGCGGGCTTCTTTTTTACGAGCTATTCAGCACTGAAGGACGTCAGAAGGAAATAATAGCATTTACACGCACAGCCGGGGCTTGCTGAGTAGTGCGCGTAGTGTATTGCTGCGACGTGCCCAGGTTGCGGTCCGAGTTGTTGACGGTGTTGGGCGCCCGCAATACATCGTAGTACACTTCCGGATTAAGAGAAAACTGCTTCCACGTGCGCACCTTAAAGCCAATGCCAGTGCTGTTGCCGAATCCGTTGGATTTCACCGTCACGTCCGTGTCTTGGCAGCCGCAAAGGCCGCCGGTGTAGTTGCCTTCAGAAACAAATCTGCGGTAGTAAAAGTCGCTGAATACGTACAGCCACGGGGCCTTGGCAATGGGAGCATACTGCACGCCAAGGCGCAGGCGCAGGTCACGGGCAGTAGAGCTACCTACGGGGCAGTCGTTGCAGTTATTTACTTCCTGGGTTTTGTCCGAGCCAGTGGTGTAGCTAATGCCCGAACGCAATCCGAGACGCCCCAGGTTATAACGAAAAACGGCTCCGGAGGCCCACTGCGCCTTATTGTTGAGTTGGCTGCTCGCGTAGTTGTACGTCTGCTTGGCGAAAGGTGAATAATTCAGCAGTTCGACCCCGGCTTCGAAGCGCCGTGGCTGGTCCTGGGCACTGGCCGCGAAGCTTAGGGCAGTAAGCAACGCGAAGGGCAACGTAAATTTTAGCATAGATACATAAGCCTACAGGGTAGTTTACTGTAAACTATGCAGAGGAGCCGGACTTGCGGCCGCAAGTTGCAGTCCGCTTAAAAAACAACAGCCATGTCCGGCATTTCCTCAACCAGCCCGCTAAAAAGCAGCAAGCCCGCGGAAAGCGTTTTCCGCGGGCTTGTTAAAACATATTGGCCGAACTATTGGCCACTTTTCAAACGCTGACGGAGCACTTCGTAGAGCATAATGCCGCTGGCTACCGACACGTTGAGGGAGCTGATTTGGCCCGCCATGGGAATGCGCAGCTTGTGGTCGGCCAGCTTGAGGTACTCGGGGCTGATGCCGTCTTCCTCACTGCCCATAAGCACGGCCAGCGGCCCGCTCATATCCACCGTTTGCGCTTCGAGGCTGGCATCGGCCTTTTCGGTGCAGGCCACCACCTGCACACCCGATTCGCGCAGGAAGGTGAGCGTTTCCTTCAGGTTGGGCTCCCGGCACACCGGAATCAGGTTGAGGGCGCCGGCGGAGGTTTTCAGTGCGTCGCCGTTGATTTGGGCGGCTCCGCGGCTGGGCACCACAATGGCGTGTACGCCCATACACTCGGCATTGCGGGCAATAGAGCCGAAGTTGCGCACATCGGTGATGCGGTCCAGCACGAGCAGCAGCGGTGTTTTGCCCTCCTCATACAAGCCCGCCAGGATGCTATCCAGCGGCTGGTACTCAATGGGCGACACGAAGGCTACGGCGCCCTGGTGGTTTTTGCGCGTCAGGTCGTTGAGCTTCTCCAGCGGCACCAGGGACACGGGCACGTTGGCCTCCTTGGCTAGCTCCGTAATTTCCTGGGTGATACTGTTTTTGGTACCGCGCAGCAGATAGATTTTCTCCAGCGTGCGGTGAGCGTGCAAGGCCTCCAGAATAGGCCGCAGCCCAAATAGCATATCGATGCCGCGGTCGGCGGCCGGGCGGTGCGGGTAGCGGGGCTTATACTCTCCCCGGCCTTCCCCTCTATTGTCGCTGCGGCTATTGTCCCGGCTTTCGCCCCGGTTATCATTCCGGTCATCGAAACGACCTTCGGCACGGCGGTTGTCGGGGCGGGGCACCGGGCGGTTGTCGGCGTCGTAAAAAGGGCGGCTCTTCGGCTGGCGAGGACGGTCGTTGCGGTTTTCCATAGCTCCACGGCGGCGGTTCTGCGGCAAAGCCGGGCGCCCCGATTCATGTTAAAGTAGAAGGCAAAGGTACGGCGTTTACCCGGTAACCTTTTGCAGGCTGGGCCCACTGGCCCCAGAAAGCTGGTCAGCCAGTAAAACCGGATGTTGCCCAAACGCCACCGGCCCCGCTTTGCAAGGCAAAACGGGGCCGGTGAGAAACAAGGGTTTTAAAATTTATTGCTGGGCTGGCATGTACTGCTGCATGAGGCCAAATGCCTTGGCTGCCCGCGTCTGGTCACCCACCCCATCGGCAGCCCGCGCCACACTCTGCAGGGTAATCAGGTTCTGCTGAATATCCTGGTCGTGCAGGGCCGGGTTGTGGGCCGTGTAATACGCCAACGCCAGCTGGGCGCGGTTCGTGAGCAAGTCCATAATCTGGTTGGCCCGCACCGTTTCGCCACCTTTTACCAGAGCAGGCACCAGTTGGGGCGTGTAAAAGTCGTAGGGAATGGCTGCATCAGGTATTCGGGTGAGGCACTGCACGGCTACCTCCTTGGCTTTAGCTACGTTGCCGGCCGCCAGGTAGCTATTGGCCAGGCGCGCAAACTTATCGTGGTAGTTCGCCGGGAAGCGCTGGCTGTTTTCATCGTAGTATACCGCTGGGTTATCCAGGTTGCGGTACGCAAACTTTTTCAGCAGGATGTTCTCCATCTGCTCCTTCACGATGTAGCCGTCGTCGCCGCTGCGGGGGTTGTAGTTCGGGTCGCGGGCGGGCAGAATACGGTAGGCCATGCCCTCCAGTTGGAAGTACGGCTCCAGGCCCATGTAGTCCTGGGAGTTGACGGTAGTACCAAAGTATACCGGGCGCTGCCAGTTGTTGGAAGCCAGAATATCCAGGATGGCCAGGTTTTTCTTTTCAATGGCGCCCTTGCCCATATTCCACTCCATGCGGTCCACGAGCTGGCTACGGCGCTCTGGGGCAATGATGCCCATTTTCTGCACCGCGGCCGTATCGATGGGCAGGAAGAATTTGCTGGTGGGGAACGAAAGCAGCATGGGGCCACCTTCGCCGTAGCTAACCTGCAGCAAGGGGCTGTTTTGCTTTACCAGCGAAATGAACTCCCGCAGGTTTACTTCCTTCACCGCCGGATTTTCCACGTACGGCAGGTAGTCGTTGGTACCTTCTACGTACTGGGAGTGCTCCAAGGAAATCGGCAGCGGGGCCGACTTATACGACTGCCGCTTCATCTGGTCGATGTACCAGTCGGTGTTCATGTAGCTGAGCACGGCCACACGTACGTCGGTGCGGTAGCCTTCCACTTCCTGGGCATACCAGAGCGGGAAGGTGTCATTGTCGCCGTTGGTAAACAGAATGGCGTTCGGCGCGCAGCTGTCGAGCATGTTCTTGGCCGAATCGACGGAGATGTAGCGGTTGGACCGGTTATGGTCGTCCCAGCCCTGCGCCACCATGATGCCGGGAATCAGCAAGCCTACCAGCGTAGCTACGCCAGCCCGCAGCCCATCGGCCTTGAGGATGGTGCGCAGACCCTCGGCCAGGGCCATTACGCCCAGCCCAATCCAGATAGAGAAAGCAAAGAAGGCGCCCGTAAAGGTGTAATCCCGCTCGCGGGGCTCGATGGGTGGCTGGTTGAGGTAAAACACAATGGCCAGGCCCGTGAACACAAACAGCAAGCCCACGATAAAGGCATTTTTGCCGTCGCGCCGGGTGTGGAAGAACAAGCCAACTAGGCCCAGGATGAGCGGCAGCGCGAGGAAGTTGTTGTAGGCGTTGCTCTCGGCCACGCGTTCGGGCAGGCCATTCTTGCTGCTGAACGGCGTGACTACGCCGGCCTGCTGCATGTCGCCCTCGCGGCCTACAAAGTTCCACAGGAAATAACGCCAGAACATGTGCCCAAACTGGTAGCGCACCATAAACGACAGGTTCTGGCCCATCGTCGGCTTCACATCCTCGCGGATATCTACCCACTTTTTGTACTGGTACAGGTGCTCGGGCGAGGCGCTGTAGAGGCGCGGCAGCAGCATCTTGTCCTCGGGCGCATACTCGTACTCCGTGCGCGGAGCGGCCTCGGCATACTGGTCGCCCTTGCGCACGTAGCGCTTAGCTCCTTCCTTCGACGCTATGGGCCGGGCATTAAATTGGGGCCCGTAGAGCAGGGGCCGGTCGCCGTACTGCTCGCGCTTAAGGTAGCTCACAAACGAGAGTACATCCTCGGGGTTGTTCTCGTTGATGGTGGGGTGGTAGGAGCTACGGATGGGGACAATCAGGTAGGAAGAGTACCCAATCAGAATAAACACAAACGACAGCAGCGCCGTGTTCAGCAGGCGGTTGCCGGTGCGGGCCGCGTAGCGGAAGCCCAGCCAGATGAGGGTGAGAAACAGCAGCAGGAAAATGATGATGCCCCAGTTAAACGGCAGCCCTACGCTATTGACGAAGAACACTTCAAACCCACCAGCCAGGGAAGGCAGGCCGGGGATAATACCTACCAGAATAACACCCACAATTACGCTGCTGATAACCAGCGTGAGGAAGCTACCCAACAGCGTGGGGGTGGCGTTTTTGCGGAAGTAGTAAATAAAGCCCAGGGCCGGAATAGCCAGCAGGTTCAGCAAGTGTACCCCAATCGACAGGCCAATGGCGTAGGCAATCAGAATCAGCCATTTGTCGGAATCGGGCTCATCGGCGCGGTTTTCCCACTTCAGCATCAGCCAAACTACTACGGCCGTGCACACCGCCGACATGGCGTATACCTCGGCCTCTACGGCATTGAACCAGAAGGAGTCGGAAAAGGCAAACGCCAGCGCCCCGACTACGCCACTGCCCAGAATCTGGATGGTTTGCCCGCTGGTGGGCTCCACAGCCCGGCCATCGGCTAGGCGAGCCTGGCCCACGACTATTTTCTTGGCCAGCATGGTGATAATCCAGAACAGGAACAGCACCGTGAAGGAAGAGCTAAGCGCCGACAGAGCGTTGATCAGGATGGGCACTTTGGTGGCATCGCCAAACGACAGCAAGGACAACAGGCGGCCTAGCAGCAGGAACGTGGGAGCCCCCGGAGGGTGCGGTACCAGGAGTTTGTAGGAGCAGGCTATAAATTCGCCGCAGTCCCAGTAGCTGGCGGTAGGCTCTAGCGTGAGCAGATAGGTGAGGGTGGCCACGGCAAATACCAGCCAGCCCACCAAGTTATTCAGGCTTTTGTAACGACGCATTCCTTACTTGTTCAGAGAAGAGCCAAAAGTAGGCAATAAATCCGGCCGCGCCGCACCCGTGGCGGGCAGCCAGCCGCGGTACAGATGCAAAAAAAGCAGCCGGGGTTGCCGGCTGCTTTCAGGAAATAAAGTATCAGGCAAGGCCTCAGTTCTGCAGTATCAGCCGCTTTGAGCCGACTACCTTATCGTTCTGCAGGAGGCTGCACATGTACATGCCCGCGGGCAGATCGGAGAGGTTAAGCGGCTGGCCGGCGGCGGTAAGGTCGGCCCGGAGCGGCACTACCCGCACCTCCCGGCCAATAATGTTGGTGATGCGCAACTTGTAGTCCTGACCTTGCTTCTGGTCCAGGGTGAGCAACACCATACCCCGCGAAGGGTTGGGGTACAGCTGCAGGGAAGCTGCCGCGGGCTGGGTGCGCGCAACCGGCGTGATGGTGTTGACCGTGATGCTCCCGAACATGCCCGCGCCCGGCCCGCCGTGGAACGTGCAGTGGTAACCGTAAACGCCAGCGGTGGGAAAACTCAATGTTTTCGTACGCGCATTGGTGTTCATCGCAAACTGCTCAAACGCCCCGTTGTCGGAAGCCGTGGGGTGCGTGCCCGATTCCCACTGAAACGTCACCTCGTCGCCGGGGTTGATGGTGAGAAACTGAGGCGAATAGGCGAAATCCTTCACGATGACGGTAAAAGAAGCGGCCGCCGCCACGAACTGCTGCCCCAGCAAGAGGGCGACCAGGCATACACGCGTAAAGAGTTTCATAGCTAGAGGAAAAAGAGTGAAAGAGAACATCGGCTGCTGCTAAGACAAGCACCGTGCCTGTTTTGCGAGTGGCCGCTACGTCTTTCTACTCGGCTAGAGCGGGCCAAAGGTTGCCTGTCTGCAGCAAAATCTCTGGGCACGTCAGCAGTAGCGGATTTCCTGCAGCCCAAACGTGTGCAATTCACCATTAATCTCTAAGGCCAGCTTGCCGTCGGGCTCCACGCCTACTATCTGGCCCAGAACGCGGCGTCCCCGCACCTCATAGCCTTGCAGCTCGCGGTAGCGGTAGAGCACCCGCAGGTATTGCTGCCGCTGCGTGGCTACATTGCCGGCCCGCAGCTGCAGGTAGCGCCGCTCCAGCGCCTCCAGCAGCCGCTCCACCATGGCCGGCAGGGCATAGCTGCGCCCCGTCAGCACACTCAGGGAGGTAGCGGTGGGCACGGCAAACTGCGTTTGATTGATATTTATTCCGATGCCAACGATGCTGGATTGAATTCCGGCGCTATTTAAGGTGTTCTCAATAAGAATTCCACCCAGTTTCTGGTTATGGTAATACAAGTCGTTAGGCCATTTCAGCCGCAGAGCCGGTCCGTCACTCAGCAGGGCAGCTGCCCAATCGTACACGCCGAGTGCAACGGCCATACTGAGCTGAAACTGGTCGGCGGCGGGTAGGAACGTGGGCTTCCAGACAACGGAAAGCGTCAGATTTTCCCCGGGGGCGGCTTCCCATTCGTTGCCGCGCTGGCCCCGGCCGGCGGTCTGTTTGTCGGTCAGCACTACGCAGCCTTCCGTGGCGCGGCTTTTGAGAAGCAAATTGTGCGCCTCCGTGTTTGTAGAGGCACATTCGGTCAGCCAAATCACTTGCTGACCCGTGAAGAGGGTTTTGGGGTGTAGTGCCTCCACCTGATTTTCGTACTTTGTGATATTCAAACCTAATAATACCCCATGAAAAGTACGCTGGTTCGGCAGGATTCGGACAGATTGGCAGATGTTGTAGTACGCGGCATGCAGGAAAAAAAGGCTTCCGACATTGTAGTGCTCGACCTGAAAGAACTTAAAAATGCCGTAGCAGATTATTTTGTTATCTGCTCGGCTTCCTCCGATACGCAGATTGAAGCCATTGCCCGCTCCATCGAAGAAGAGGTAGAGAAACTCACCGGCCAGAACCCCTGGCAAACGGAAGGCCGTACCAACCGCGAGTGGGTGCTGCTGGACTATGTGGACGTTGTTGTGCACGTTTTCCTGCGTGACCGGCGCCAGTTCTACGCGCTGGAAGAGCTTTGGGGTGATGCCGAAATCACCTACGTGGAGGAAGAAACAGCCGCCCGGTAAGGTAAACGGCCGGCTGATACGTCTGCCGCCCAAGAAAGGCGGGTACTGCCGAGTACCTCCAGATTTTTTGTCTTAGACTACGCTTTGTATTCATGTCTGATAAGACCCCGCAAAAAAAGAAAAAACCCATGCTGCCTACCCCGTCGCCTAAGCCGGGCATGCAGCTGTGGATGCTGCTTGGCCTGGTCGTGTTCGTGCTGGGAATGGTGTACTTCACCCGCAGCAACGCCACCCTCGACACCACTCAGCAAAAGTTTGAAACCTGGCTGGCGCAGGGCGATGTAAGCCGCGTGACGCTGGTAAACGACCGTACGGTAGAGGTGATGCTCAAGCCCTCGGCGCTGCGCAAGCCCGAGCACGCCGAGAAGCTGGGCCGTCGGGGCATGCTGGCCCTGGAAGCCGGTCCCCAGTACGCCTTCCGCGTGATTGACGGCAAAACCTTTAAGGAAGACTACGATAAGCTTCAGGCCCAGATTCCGCGCGAGCAGCAAATCGGGCTGGAAGTAGACACGCGCCAGGGCTACGGTGAGTTTATCAGCACCTGGGGCTTCATGATTCTGCTGATGGTGGGCTTCTGGTTCCTGATGCGCCGCATGAGCGGTGGCAGCGGGCCCGGCGGTCAGATCTTCAACATCGGCAAGTCGCGCGCGGCCCTGTTTGAAGGGGGCGACAAAGTTAAAATCACCTTTAAAGATGTAGCTGGGCTGGAAGAAGCCAAGGAGGAAATCCAGGAAATCGTGGAGTTCCTGAAAAACCCTTCCAAGTTCACCATTCTCGGCGGTAAAATCCCCAAAGGCGCCCTGCTGGTAGGCCCTCCCGGCACGGGCAAGACCCTGCTGGCCAAGGCAGTAGCTGGCGAAGCCGACGTACCCTTCTTCTCACTCTCGGGCTCCGACTTCGTGGAAATGTTCGTGGGCGTGGGGGCAGCGCGGGTACGTGACCTGTTCAAGCAAGCCAAAGCCAAGGCGCCCTGCATCATCTTCATCGACGAAATTGACGCCATTGGCCGCAGCCGCAGCCGGGGTAACGTACCCGGTGGCAACGACGAGCGGGAAAACACCCTGAACTCGCTGCTGGTAGAAATGGACGGCTTCGGCACCGACTCTGGCGTTATTATCCTGGCCGCTACCAACCGCCCCGATACCCTCGACTCGGCCCTGCTCCGTCCCGGCCGCTTCGACCGGCAGATCAGCATCGACAAGCCCGACATCAACGGGCGCACCGAGATTTTCCAGGTGCACCTCAAGCCCATTACCTTGGGCCCCGATGTGGAAGCTAAGAAGCTGGCTGCCATGACGCCGGGTTTTGCCGGGGCTGAAATTGCCAACGTCTGCAACGAAGCCGCCCTTATTGCCGCCCGCCGCGACAAGAAGATGGTGACCATGCAGGACTTCACCGATGCCGTGGACCGCGTTATTGGGGGCTTGGAAAAGAAAAACAAGATCATCAGCCCCGACGAAAAGCGCATTGTGGCCTACCACGAAGCCGGCCACGCTATTGCTGGCTGGTTCTTGGAGCACGCCGATCCGCTGGTAAAGGTGAGCATTGTGCCCCGGGGCGTAGCAGCGCTGGGCTACGCGCAGTACTTGCCGCGGGAGCAGTTCCTCTACAACACCGAGCAGCTTACCGATGAAATGTGCATGACGCTGGGTGGCCGCGCGGCCGAGGAGCTGGTCTTCGGTAAGATTTCCACGGGCGCCTTGTCTGATCTGGAGCGCATCACCAAGATGGCGTACAGCATCGTGACGATGTACGGCATGAACAGCAAGCTGGGCAATATCTCCTTCTATGATTCAAAGGGGCAGAACGAGTATGGCTTCTCGAAGCCGTATTCGGAAGCTACCTCGCAGATGATTGACGAAGAAGTACGCACCATTATCTCCGACGCCTACGTCCGGACCAAGGAACTGCTGACGGAGCGTCGGCACGAACTGGAAGTAGTAGCCAAAGAACTGCTGGAAAAGGAAGTGCTGCTGCAGGATGATCTGGAACGACTGGTGGGCAAGCGTCCCTATGGCGGCCAGACCAGCTACCAGGCGCACATGGCCGGCACCGACCGGAGCGAAACCCTCAGCGAGCTAAAAAACGAACACCCGGTGGCCCTGGGCAACGACCTGCCCGAGTTGAACCTGCCGGGCGTGGATGACAAGCCCGAGCAATCCAGTGGCTCAGGTATTGCCAGCGGCTCGGCGGCAACGCCCGTGTAAATAGCCATTTTGCCAAAAAAAGCCAGCCTGATTTAGCAGGCTGGCTTTTTTGTGCTTTGCCTGGCCGATATGCTCCTGCAGTATGCTCGCAGCTTCGCCCGGCTCATACCATGCTTCTGTCGGGCATCATCTATCTTTGAGCAACGTATGCCGGACTCTTCTCGCGACTTAATTCTGCGGCGCATCCGCACTGCTTTGCAAAAGCCGGCCCCCCAGCCGGCTGCTCCCGATTTTAGTGCCCCGCTTCACCCAGTGCCCGCCGACGACTTGGCCATTGCCTTTGCCGAGAGCTTCCGGCGGGTGGGCGGCGCCTTCTATTATTGCGAGTCAATAGAGCATTTCTACAACCAGCTATTCCTCTACAAGAAAGAGCATAAGCTGGAGTATCTGTACGTATGGGAGCCTGAGTTGAAGAAGCTCCTGCACGCCGGTGACATCGTTTTTCAGGGAGACGAGGCCGGCTTTATTGCGCATGCGGCGGCTAGCCTCACCACCTGCGAGGCTCTGGTAGCCCGCACGGGCAGCGTATTAGTCAGTAGCGCTACGGGCAGTGGGCGCCGGCTTAGTATTTACCCCGAACGGCATCTCGTGCTAGCCCGCACTTCGCAAGTGGTAGCCGATATTGCCGACGCCCTGCAGGTGCTACAGTCGCCTATGGGCGACAAGCTGCCCTCCATGTTTTCCCTGACCACCGGCCCCAGCCGCACGGCCGACATCGAAAAAACCCTGGTTCTGGGCGCCCACGGCCCGCGGGCCATAGCCCTGTTTTTGCTGGATGACACTCCCTCCCCGTCTGCCTGACCTGGCCCTCACGCCGGGGCGTCGGGTGTACTTTGCTTCCGACTTTCACTTGGGTGCCCCCACGGCTGCCCACTCCCTGGAGCGGGAGCGGAAAATTGTGCGCTGGCTCGACCAGGCCGCCCAGGATGCCGCGGCTATCTACTTGCTCGGGGATATTTTCGACTTTTGGTTTGAGTACCGGCACGCCATTCCGCGGGGCTTCATCCGCCTGCAAGGCAAGCTGGCCGAACTCACGGACGCCGGTTTGCCCGTCACCTTCTTTACCGGCAACCACGATATGTGGATGTTCGACTACTTTACGCAGGAGCTGGGCATTCCCATTTTGCGGCAGCCGGTAAGCCAGCTGATCGGGCAGCGGGAATTTCACATTGGCCACGGCGACGGCCTCGGTCCCGGCGACCACACCTATAAAGTGCTTAAGCGCCTTTTTGCTTCCCCCGTAGCCCAATGGCTGTTTGCGCGCCTGCACCCCAACCTGGGCATTGGCATAGCCAATCGCTGGAGCAAGCACAGCCGTCTGCAGAACGGGGCGGCCGATGAGCAGTATTTTGGGGAGGATGAATGGCTGCTTGTCTATTGTAGGGAGCTCGAAAAGCGCCACCACCACGACTACTATATTTTTGGGCACCGCCACCTGCCCCTGGATGTGGAGGTGCTGTCCCAGAGCCGGTACCTGAACCTCGGCGAGTGGGTCAATTATTGCTCGTATGCCGTGTATGATGGGAACGACTTGGCTTTGCAGTATTTCGAACGGTAGGCCCGTCGGCAACCGGGTGGCGCAACGCCATTCCAGCGTTGCGCGGGCAGCAGCCTGGGCAGCTTTCCTGTTCGTTGCGCTGCTTGGCACCGGGCTGCGGGCCAAGGCGCAGCCTACCGTTCCGGCGGCCGCCTCAGTTGCCCCGGCCGCGCGCGTAGCCGCACCCGCTTCCCCGGTTGCTGCGCCAGCGGCTCCCTGGTCGTTGGTGCGCACCATTGCCCTGCCCAACCCCGGGGCCGCGTCCCTGGACCGGCGGGGTACGCTCTACGTGGCCGACGCCCAAAATAACCTGCATCAATACACTCCCGACGGGCAGCCGCTCACCACGTACTCGGCCCCGCTGCCGGGCCACGTAGCCCAGCTGGAAGCCTGGAACCTGACCAAGCTGCTGGCCTTTTACGACGACCGGCAGGAAGTGCTGCTCCTGGACCGTTTCCTGGCCCCGCTTACCCAGGTCCGTCTGGCCGACTACCTGGATGGGCTGATCCGGGTGGCGACGCTGGCTCCCGACGACAAATTGTGGCTGCTCAACGAATCGGACCTGACGCTGCGCCAGTTTGACTCCGGGGCGCAACGGCTAGTGGCCAGCACCCCGCTCGATCTGCTGGTAGGCCGCTCCCGCCCCGATTTCCGCTTTCTGCGTCAGTACCAAAACAACCTGTATCTGGTTGACTATAGCAGCGGCATCTACGTGTTCGACAACCTGGGCACGTACCGCAAAAAGCTGCCTTTTGCGGGACTAAACCAGGTTGGCTTCCGGGGCGACGAGCTGTATTTCCTGCGCGACGGGGCACTGCATTTCTTCCACCTCTACACGCTCACGGAGCGCACAGTGGCCTTGCCCGCCGAGGCCGGGGCCAGCCGCCTGATTCTGCTGGGTGAGCAGTACGCCTACTTATTTACGGCCGCCGGTATTGCGGTGTACCAGCTTTAACAGCCACTTTTCCCGCCATTGCCAAGAAGACGCGGCCACTGATTTCCGCCCCAGCTGCCCCGAAAAAGTATAGGCCCGTCCACCCGACGGGCCTTTTTCGTCCCTGAGTCCATCCTGTGGCCTGCTGCAAGGTCTGCCCCTTGCAGGCTGGTTTCCGTATCTTGAGCTCCTCTCTACCCACAGCCTTTCTCACCACCCCTTTCAACTCGCATAATGCGCGTTCTTTTCCTGAGTTTTGCTTCCCTCGCACTTTTCGTGGTTCCCCGGTTGGGCTTAGCGCAAAAGTCAACCAGCACCAGCCGTCTGGCTCCCCCCCTCCTGCGGGCCAGCGCTGCCTCAGCGCGGGAGGTGCGCGTGCAGGTCACCAGTGGTCCCGACTTCCGGCGCTGGCTGCAACAACAAATGCCAAATGCCCACGCAGTAGCCAGTATAAACCAGCCCGCGCTGCTTACCGTGAGCAATCTGCCGGCGGCCGGCCTGCGGAAGCTAGCTGCCTGCCCTTGGGTACGTTTCATGGATCAGCCCAACCGGCGCGCCCACGAGGAAACCAGCGTTGCCTCTGCCGACCTCACCCTGAACACGCTAGCGGCCGTCTGGCACGCATTTCCGGACCTTACGGGGGATGGGCTTACGGTTTCGGTAAAGGAGCAGGCTTTCGACACCACCGACCTTGATCTGCGGGGCCGGGCAGTGCCCTTTTCTCTGGATGGACGCAACATTACGTCCCACGCTACCGAAATGGCCACCTTCATTGCCGGGGCCGGGAACACGGGGCCGCTGGGCCGGGGCGCGGCCTCCCACGCCCGCATCGCATCTTCCGATTTTGCCAACCTGCTACCCGACGATGCGGCCGTTTTGCAGGCGCAAGGGGTATCGGTGCAAAATCATTCCTATGGCGTAGCTATTGAAAATTATTATGGCGTAGAAGCCGTAGCCTACGACGAGCAGGCCCAGCAGCTGCCGTCGTTGCTGCACGTATTTTCCTCGGGCAACAGCGGCGACCAAACCAGCCCCGAGGGTCCCTACGCCGGCTTAGCGGGCGTAGCCAATCTCACCGGCCAGCTCAAGCAGTCGAAGAACACCCTCAGCGTGGGCGCTACCAACGCCATCAAAGAGCTTACGCCCCGCAGTTCACGCGGGCCAGCTTACGATGGGCGCCTGAAACCCGAGCTGGTAGCCTACGGCGCCGGCGGCTCGTCCGATGCTGCGGCCCTGGTATCGGGGGCGGCCCTGCTGGTTCAGGACGCTTACCGCGCCCAGCACGCGGGTGCGCTGCCGCCCTCAGCCCTGGTAAAGGCCGCTTTGCTGAATGCGACCGACGATATAGGTTCGGCCGGGCCCGATTTTGCCACGGGCTTTGGCGAGCTGGATGCGCTGGGGGCCGTGCAAACCATAGCCGAGCGGCGCCTCCTGGAAGGCAGCGTAGCCAACCTCACACAGCGCACTTTTCCTCTGACGGTGCCCGCGGGTGCCCAGGAGCTGAAACTTACCCTTGCCTGGAACGACCCCGCCGCAGCCGCCAATGCCAGCCAGGCTTTGGTGAATGACTTAGACATCGAGCTGGTAGCGGTGGGCTCGGGCCAGCGGTGGCGCCCCTGGGTGCTCAGCCCCACGCCCCGCCTCGATTCTCTGGCGCTACCGGCCCGGCGTGGGGCCGACCACCTGAATAATGTAGAGCAAATTACCGTGGCTGTGCCGGCACCGGGCCAGTACCAAGTCGTAGTGAAAGGATATGCAGTAACCAGCGGCAGCCAGCCCTTTTACGTGGCCTACGAAACTACAGCCCCGGGCCTACACTGGACGTGGCCGGTAGCAGGCAGCGTAGTGGAAGCCGTTCAGCCCAACTATGTGCGCTGGCAATGGCTTGGGCCTGCGGCTATGGCTACGCTGCAGTTTCGGTTTGCAAATGATACCCAATGGCAAACCGTGGCTACCAACGTGCCCGTGCAGGCCGGCTATTACGCCTGGGCACCACCCGACACCGCCGCCACCGTGCAGCTCCGGCTTCAGCTGAATGGCACTGGGGGCGAGGAGTCCGCGTCGTTCCTCATTAGCCCCGACCCTAAGCTGCGCACCGTATACTACTGTTCGCCGCAGGCCTTGCTGGCCTGGCGTGCCGTACCGGGCGCCGAGCAGTACCAGCTCTACACCTTACGCGGCCGCTACCTGGAGCCCCTGCGCACCACCTCCGATACCACCCTGCGCATAGCCGACACCGAGGGCGCTGCTCCTTACTACGCGGTAGCGCCATTGGTGCAGGGGCAGCCGGGCTACCGCAGCCTTACCCTCAACTATCAGCAAGGAACCAGCTGCTACATCGTGAGCTTTCTACCCCGGCAGGTAGTAGATGCCACGCTCCGGTTTGATGTGCAGCTGGCCAGCACCTATCAGTTGGTATCCGCTACGCTGGAGCGGCAGGACGCCACCGGCTACGTAGCCCTGCAAACTGCTAGTCCGGTTACGGCAACCTCCCTGCAATTTGCCGATGCGGCGCCAACCCAGGGTAGCAGTCTTTACCGAATCCGCTTGGTTACCGCTACCGGCGCCACCTTCTACAGCCAGGCTGAGCGCGTGTATTATCTGCCGGACCAGGACGTAGCCGTTTTCCCCAACCCCATTCAGTCCGGCCAGGCTCTTCGGGTAGCGGTGACCGGGGCCCCTGTTCTGCAGCTTCGGCTGTTCGACAACCTGGGCCGCCTGCGCCGGGAGCTGACGACCGACGGCGTCATCAATGAGCTGGGCACGCAGGGCCTGAAACCAGGCAGCTACCTGCTACGCGTTGAGGCCAACGACGGCCGCCGGTGGACGCGCCACGTCATGGTGTATTAGGCCTTGCCGGGGGGGCCGCTCATCGGGCGCCAACGGCATAGGCTACAGAAAAGTACATGGCAAGTACCCTAATGGTCGTGGCCCTGCTCTGCCGTGGGCCTCAGGCCTCGCGAATGAGCCGATACAGCTGCTCACGGTAGGTGTCGCTGACGGGAATTTCCTTGTCGTGCAGGTAAATCGTGTTGCCATCAACCATGCGAATCTTGTCGAGCGACACAATAAAAGACTTGTGCACCCGCAGAAACGGCGGTTGGGGCAAGGTCTCGGCCAATTCCCGCAAGGTTTGGTAGGTGACGATGCGCTGCCCGGGTAGGTGGATAGACACGTAATTGCTCAAGCCTTCGATGTAGAGGATATCGGCGTGGTTCACCCGCAAAAACTTGTTCTTGCTCTCCCCCTTCACAAACATATGGCCGGCAGGCGCCGCCATAGGGGCCACCGCTGGGGCTGGCGCGGGCAGTGGCTGAGGTAGCGGCACCAGCGCCAGCACTTTCTGGGCGGCTTTCACAAACCGCTCGAAGGAAATAGGCTTTAGTAAGTAGTCCACCACATCGTTTTCGTAGCCCTCAAGCGCGTACTCGGGATAGGCCGTCGTCAGCACCACTTTGCAGCGGTTGCCAGCCAGCTTAAGAAATTGCAGGCCGGTGAGCTTGGGCATCTGAATATCGAGAAATACCAGATCAACCTGTCCCTGCTGCACCAGCGTCAGGGCCTCAATGGGGTTGGTGGTGGTACCCACCAGCCTGAGAAAGGGTAGTTGACCGATGTAATCGGCCAGGATAGCCAAAGCGGGGGCTTCATCATCAACGGCAAGGCAGCGAATCATAGGCGGGCAGGGAAAGTCGCGTGACGTCTTCTCGGGGCGGGGAATGGAACTGACCGGTGGCAAGAATCAGCCGTAAAGATGCTGGACTTATCTTATGCGGGTCCGGCTCCACTTACCAGGCGCAGGGATGCGGTAAAGCGGCCCTCGCCGGCGGCCAGGTCCAGCCCGTGCCGGCCCGGGTAGAGCAGTTCCAGCCGCCGCCGCAGGTTGGGCAGGCCAATGCCGGTGGTATGGTCTTTATGGTTGTCGCTACGCTGATTGTCGACTTGAAACTGCACCTGCCCGCCCCCGATACGCAGGTGAATGTGCACGGGCGTGTTGGGGTCATCCAGTACCCCGTGCTTGATGGCATTTTCCACGAGGGGAATAAGCAGCAATGGGGCTACGCGGCAACCGGCGGGCTCACCCGTTACGCTCAGGTGCACGTGGAAGTGGTTGGGAAAACGCAGCCGGTACAAATCCAGGTAATTGTGCAGGTACTCGATTTCCTGTTCTAATCTAACCTGACCATCGGGGCTTTCGTGCAGCATGTAGCGCATCAGCTCCGAGAGCTTCAGAATAGCCTCGGCCACGGGCTTGGCCACGGGGTAGGCCAGGCTGAAAAGCATGTTGAGCGTGTTGTAGAGGAAGTGCGGATTAATCTGAGTTTTAAGGAAGGCCACTTCCGCAGCCCGCTTTTCTTCGCGCAGCTGACGGTTTTCCTGCTCGCGCCGAAAAGCAGCCTGTGCGGCCCATATGGCCGCGCTGATGACAATTACCGGGCTGGCAAAGTACACGTTATCAATAATATAATACCCGGCCCTGTAAGCAAATGCACCTTCCAGGCCGTAGTTACGAAACCCCAGCAGGGCCGGAAAGAGCACCTCCTCCAGCGTGGCCCGCATACCAATAAAAAGTGCCACTACTCCCCCCAAAGCGGCTACCAGCCGGCCCGTGTGGCCCGCCCGCAGAAACCGGGGGTACACCACCAGGTAGCATAAGTAGAACTCCACTACCCGGATGAAAATAAAGGAGGCCGTGAGCCAGAGGCCGCTCCGTAGCGGGGACCCAGCGCGCTCCAGCAATTTGCCGACTACTTCGTAGCTGGTGTAAGCCAGCCAGCCAAGTATGTGCCAGCGGAGAGCATAGCTTTTCATGGTAGGGTGAGAATAGCGAGGTGAAGGCAGCAAGCCGCACTGCCGGGGTTAAAACTAGTGCCTTCTTCGAGGGCCTGCCCCTTTTTTATGCGAATGACCGGTTTTGGAATGCCAAGGCGAAAAAACATCCTCGGCAGGCGCTGGCAGCTGGTTTTGGGGCGTTGAAATAATGTTTTTTACCCTGAAAATCAGGCGAAGCACCTTCGGCCATCCTTCAGCCAACGCCTGTCTTCGATGCCTTCTTTTGCCCGCTACCGCCGCATTTGCCTACTCCTGTTCCTGACCTTGCTACTTGCGCAGCAGGCTGCCGCCCAGTCTACCGTTTCGGGTACTGTGCTGGATACCGCGGGCCAGCCCCTGCCCTTTGCGACGACCGTGCTGCTACGGCTGCCCGATTCCACCCTCATCAATTCCCAGCCTACCACGGAGCAGGGCAGCTACGCGTTCAGCGGAGTGAAGCCAGGAAGCTACTGCGTGCAGGCGCTGCTGCTGGGCTACACCCGCCGCCGCGTTGCTTTCCTGGTTGATAAACCAATGGTTGCGGTGCCCCCGCTGCGCCTGGCTTCCGCCGCTACGGCCCTCGGTGAGGTAGCCGTAACCGGTACCCCCCCCTTGCTGGAGCAGCATGCCGACCGCACCGTGGTGAACGTGGCCCGTCTGAATACGGCCGGCGAAACGGCCCTTGAACTACTCAAGAAAGCGCCCGGCGTGACCCTCGACAAAGATGATAACGTGCTCTACCGGGGCAGCGGCGGGGTTACCGTGCTCCTCGACGGCAAACTCACGTACCTGAGTGGGGCAGCCCTGAGCTCTTATTTGAAGTCCCTGCCTGCCTCCGCCATCAGCCAGATTGAGCTGATGCCCAACCCGCCCGCCTCGCTGGATGCCGCCGGTACGGCCGGCGTGCTCAACATTAAACTGCGCCGCAGCCAGCTCGCCGGCCTGAGTGGTACCTCCACGGTGGGGGCCGGCTATGGCCGGTACGAAAAAACCTGGGGCGGCACCAACCTAAGCTACAACGCGGGCAAGACGCGCCTGTTTGTCCGTCTCGATGGGGGCCGCTACAATTCCTTTAACTACCTGACGATGCGGCGCACCATCCGGGACAGCCTCTTTCACCAGCAAAACCGATGGCGCCCGCTCACCTACACGGGCACTTTTGCCGCCGGAGCCGACGTAGCCCTGACGCCCCGGCAGAGCCTGGGCCTACAGCTGCGTGGCAGCACCGACCAGACCACTGCCCTGAGCACCAGCACCTCGGTAGCTACGGACCTGGCAGGGACGCCCGGGAGCCGCCGACAGATGACCAACCCCAAACAAAGTACGCTCTCCAATCAGGCCCTGAACGTGTCTTACCGCTTTGCCTTCGATAGTACCGGCCGGGAGCTGAGCGCGGACGCGGACTACGTGCGCTACGCTAGCGCCAACGACCAACGCTTCAATAACATGATCCTTACCACGGGCAGCGGGCAGTGGAGCCCGGCCGAGCAGCTGCGCAGTGCCGCCGCCTCGGAGACTACCATTCGGGCCGCCAAAATCGACTATACGCATCCCGTGGCCGGTACCAAGTGGCGGGCCGAAACGGGTGCGAAAACCAGTTGGGTAACCTCCCGTAGCGCCATCGGGTTTGAGCAACTCCAGGACGGCAGCTGGCAGCCCGATGCTCTGCGCACCAATCAGTTTCGGTACGATGAGCACATCAGCGCCGGTTATTTCAGTCTCAACACCAGCTACCGTCGCCTGGAGCTGAAAGCAGGTCTGCGCGGAGAACTCACCCAAACCAGTGGCTACTCGGCTACTACCACCCAACGGGTGCGCCGCCGTTACTTTCAACTGTTTCCCAGCGCCTTCGCCAGCTACCAAATTGGCGCCCACGACCAGGTGAGTGCCTCTGTGAGTCGGCGCATCAGCCGCCCCAACTATCAAAGCCTGAACCCTTTCCTGAATTATACCGACTTCTACACAGCCCAGCGCGGCAACCCTTTTCTGGCGCCCTCCCTCTCACAGTCGCTGGCCCTCAACTATCTGCATAAGAACTTCCAGCTACTGAGCCTGAGCTATTTGCACGAAACCAACTCCGTCAATCAGGTGGTAACCCAAGATGATAATACCAATGTTTCGACCAGCACTCCCCAGAACCTGGCGCAAACTACTACCCTAACTCTCAGCTCGGGCGGCCACACCGCTATTACCCAATGGTGGGGAGCAGATAACGAGCTGAGTGGCAGCTATAGCCGGGTGAGCACGCCGGTGGAAGGCCGCCCCCTGCGCCTGGCTCGCTATAGCTGGGCCCTAAGCTCCACGCACACGTTCAGCCTCCCCCGCAGCTACAAACTCACGGTGAGCGGCGACTACAACTCCCCTGCCGTGATGGGGCTGTTTTATACACGGGCCAATGGTCAGCTCAGTCTGGCCCTGAAAAAGCAGTTTCGGGCGGAGCGCGGCACGCTCAGCCTCCGCGCCAGCGACATACTCAATACCAGTCGTTTTCGCAGCACGTTGCGCTACAACAACGTAAACCAGACCTGGAACAACCAGTGGGAAAGCCGCCGCTTGTCCTTGGTGTGGACCTGTAAAATCGGGAGTGGCAAAACCCAAACCCGCCATGCCGCTGCCTCGGCCGACGAGGAAGGCCGGGTAGGCCACTAGCGTCTCCTGCACCATACGGCCCGGCAAAAGCAGGCGCCCTTAGTGCGCAATAGTTACGTAGCCCTTATACTGGCGCTGGTTGGTGTAGCGGATCAGGTAGAAGTACACCCCAGCCGGCAGGCCTCCCCCGTCCCAGCGGAAGCTGCGGCTGCCCGATTCGTACACCGGCTTACCCCAGCGGTTGAAGATCTGAATACCGGCAAAGCGCTGGACGCAGTAGTCGGGCGGCAAGGTCGGCAGCTCAAAGAAGTCGTTACGGCCGTCCTGGTTGGGAGTGAAGATGTTCGGGGGCGTAAACGCCGTTTCGTCGGGGTTGGCCACGGCAAAGCGCACGGTCTGCTCCCGGGGCTGGGGGCGGCAGGCGCCTTCCTGCAGGGCAAACACCACGGCGTACTCCCTTCCCAGCGGCAGGGTGCAGGCCGGCGTCCAGCGGAAACTGCCCGTGGCCTGTCCCCCGGCGGAGCGGGCCGTAAACTGCATACCGGCGGCCGCCAGGTCGAAGCCCACGCCTCGGGCCGTGAGCGTGAGCGGGTTGCCCTCCGCATCCTGGCCCGACACGGGTGCTTCCAGAGTGCTACCCGGCAGCAGGGTAATCGGTGCGGCCGCCGTAAACAGCGTAGAAGCCAGCACCGGGGGCGTATTGGGGTCGTCTATCTGCAGGGTCACCACTTGCTCGTCCGTGCCCGGCACACCGCAGGGCAGGTCGGTGGCCGTGAAGGTGAAGGCGTAGCTGGTCTGGCCCGGCGCGGGGCAGGGCACCTGCCAGCGAAAGTGGCCGCCCAACCGCTGCGCGCCCGGCTCCAGCGTAAGCTGTGCCCCCACCGCGGCGGCGGCGAAGCCATTGCCCACCATGCCCAGCTCCAGCGGTTGGTTTTCCGGGTCGGTAGCCAGCAAGTCGAACGCCACTACCTCCCCTACCCGAACGCGCACGGGGGCTATGGTACTGGCCGTGGTCGTCAGCACCGGGGGCTCATTGCGGCGCTCTATCTGAATGGGAATCGTCAGGCTCGTTGCCTGGGTGCTGTCGCAGGCGCGCGAGGAAGCCGTGAAGGTGAATGTGTAGAGCGACTGGTCGATGGGTGGGCAAGGCACCAGCCAGGTAAAGACCCCGTCACTGGTGCCCGGGCCGGTTTCCTGCGTGAGCGTGGCCCCCACGGCTACGGGCGAAAACCCCTGGCCGGTCATCGTGAGCGTCACGGCGTCCTGGTCGGCATCGGTACCGGCCAGGGTAAAGCGCAGTACCTGGTCGGGGCGTACCACCAGCGGGCGGGTGGCCCCGGCCGTGGTGGTGAGTTGGGGTGGGACATTCGTGTCGTCAATTTCCACCACGACCACCAGCGTGTCGGCCTGCACCCGGTCGCAGGGTTTGGCGGCTCCAATGAACCGAAATGCGTACCGCGTTTCTCCGGCCACGGGGCAGGGCACGCGCCAGCGGAAGCGCCCGCGCACCTCTTCTCCTACGGGGGTGGTTTCCAGTTCCGCGCCCAGGGCCAGGGCATCAAAGTTCACCCCCTGCAGGGTCAGCGTCAGCGGGTCCTGGTCTGCGTCGCGGGCAAACACGTCGAAGCTTACCAGCTCCCCGGGCTTGGCGCGCTGGGGACTAGTGGTCGTGGTACGCACTGCGGGTACTTCGTTGGGGGGGGCCGTGGCCATAAAGGCCACCCGCACCGTATCACGGCGCGGCAAGCTGCAGCCGTTGTCGGCGACTACCACATCCAGCAAAAACACCTTGCCCCCTGTATCAATGCAGTTGGCAAAGCACAGCTCGGAGGCCAGGGTATCGGGGGCGCCGGCGGTGCGCACGGTGCCTTGGGTAAGCGAGAGGGTGGGCAGCGGCCCCCGGAAGTTAACCGGCTGCAGAGACAACGTCAGCTGGGAAGCGGCGTCGGGGTCGGTAAAGCGCAGGGGCAGGCAACGGTCCGGGCCGGGCACCAGCCGGAGCGTATCGCGGCCGGGCACGTAGGCCCGCGTTTGGTTGGGCAGCCAGGCGGTGAGCGAAGGCGTCTGGTTGGGCGGGCAGTTGAGCACTTTCAGCTGAAAGTCGCGCTGCACTTCCCCCAGCTTCACGCCCTGCCGGTACTCCAGGCATTTGATGCTGAACACGAACAGTCCCAACTGGGACGGGCGCACCTGCAATTGCCCGGTGCGACGGTCGATGATCAGGGCCGGGGAGCCCAGAATCTGGGCGGCTGTACTGTAACCCGGTAGCCAGCGGATAGGCTGGTAGGGCGCCGCCGAGGGCACATCGGGCTTGGGGTCGATGGCGTCTGAACGGCCATTCAGCGGCGTAGCCAGCTCGTAGACAAGGGAGTCCCCGTCGGCATCTTCGCCCCCGAAGTTGAAGTAGAACAACTCCCCCTTGCAGGCATAATCGCTCAGGGGTGGAAAAATGCGGGGCGTGGAGTTGCGGAGCACTTGCCCATTCCGCACCACGGGCGGAAATTCCAGGTAGAATACCTGGGCGGCATCAGCGGGACTTTCAATGTTATTGATGGTGCCGTTGCGGCAGCAGCGCTCCACGGCCGCGTAGTAGCCCCGGGCGTCGGCGTAGGTAGCCGCCGGCAGGTCGACTAACAGCGTGTACACCAGCTTACGCGTCCGGAGGGAGGGTGACTCACACTCGGGGTTGGTGTAGGCCACAAAGGCGTCGCTGGCTAAGGGCAGGCTCACGGCCTGCAACAGTTGGTGGGTGCTCTTGGCAAACAAGCCCACTGTCAGATTCTGGTCCAGGGCTCCGGCGCTGCCATTGATATCGTCGAAGTACAGGTTCAGCGTCAGACGGTAGGTGTCGCCGCTCTGGTGCTGCAGCTCCAGTTCCCCACCCACAATGTGTGTGGCCCGGGCCGGGCCGGCCAGCAGCAGAAGTAGCAGTACGCAGCTGGCTTTCAGGCAGCAGAAAAGTCGACCAGAGAATAGCGGTAGAGGCATAGCACACGGAAAGGGCCCCGGAGCTTTGCGGACACCTGAGCAGAATGAATACTAGGTAAGCGCACCTGCACCTTGAAATGGGGCGCGGCCCGCACCACAGGGCCAATGACTACTGACTTTGGGGAAGCTCCGCGGGGCCCATCGGGCATCAGCAGGAAACGCAATTTATAGTCGACTGTCCGTAAGTATGCTTCTGCGGCCGCTGCTGGCACATGGCCTTGCTGAAACTGCCAAACAACCTGAGCTTGTAGTGTACCCGGAGTTCATTGCTGCGCCAGACCGCTGATCGTAAACAGACGCATTTCCTGCTGTGTATACCCGTTATCGGCTTACCTGCTGGTAGCTACTGCGGATGCTCAGCCCGGGTGGCAACTCAGCTGAAGCTCGAAGGTAAAAGTTTTGGCCTAAAAGTAAGGCGGCAACCAGCTAGGCCAGCGCCAGGGGTGACACCAGCTTAAGCAACCAAGCTCCACCTGCCTAGTGAGCAGTTGGAACACCCTATTACTAGGCGCGCCCCAGCTACAAAGCTAGACCAGCGGCGGGTGACGTTAGCCGGGCGAGGTGTCTTTATATAATAATATATGGTTAAAATATAAATAATCAACTCATTACAATTGGATATAAAAGTAAAAGAAAATAACCTTACTATATTTACACCCCGATAGGCCAAGCTTTATTCCTATTAATCGATTGGGGTTCAGATTACTAGTTTATACCCCTCATTCTGCCTGCCTGGGCTCCATGACATACTTGTAGGGCTGATTTAGTGGAGAAGACAATTCCTTGTACATACTTGTCCAAGCGCGCTTGCACTCATAGCTACCCAGTGGTTGCCTTACTGACCTACCTGTTTCGCTGATTTTCAAATTTTTTCGCACATCTCTCTACATGAAAACAACCTTACGGTCTTCCTTACCCGTTTTCCGGAGCCAAGGCTTGTCCGCTACGCTAAGCTCGTCACGAGCGGGGCACCTGGGAAGCTGGCTTCTGGCTTTGCTTCTGCTCATTAGCTCCTTCACGGCGCAGGCGCAGACCCTCAACAGCACGGTTGCCGTGTCCGACAACACCCCGGACCCTGGGCAGACAGTTACATACACGCTTACCGTAGTAGCCAATCCGAGCACGGCCCAGGGCACGAACGTGATTGGCACCGTAACGCTGGGCGGCACGGGCGCAAGCCAAGTCAGCCTCGCCAACATCACAGTAGGCAGTATTTCCAATAGCGGAACCTACACCGCTAGCACAGGGGTGGTCCGGTTTGAGCTGGGCAGGCTCAACGGCAGCTCCGCTGGCCGCACGGCCACGCGCACGTTCACCGTCACATTTGCTACCCCGCTTACCGCCGGGGCCCAGTTGCTAGCTACCGCCAGCGCATCGCTCAGCGGTGCCACCACCGGCACACAGGGCACCGTTACGGCTACCATAGCCAACGTGGCGCCGGTGGCAGCCGTCAAGGCTTACTCCATGGTGAACACGGATGCCCGCACCCTGGTTGCCCTGTCCGCCACTGATGCAAACGGCGCGGCCACTGTTAGCGGGTATACCTTCACTGTGCCCAGCACAACCCTGGGCTCCTTTTACCTGGCAAGCACCGGGGGCATAGCTTTAGCTACGGGCTCCAGAAGCTTAAGCGCAAGTGAAGGCGCCAGCCTTTATTTCCAGCCCAGCGGTACGGGTGTCGGCACGGTAAGCACCACCTACCAGGCAACGGATGGCACCAATACCTCGGGGGCCGTAGCCCACTCCATTGCCGTAACGGGTACTGATATAGCCACTACCACTGGAAGTACGCCCGCTGCGGGCGCTACGGTAGCCGCAAGCACCGGCAGCCTCTCGTTTACGGCCACCACTACTACCACCAATGCCTCAGCCGCCAGTGGCGTGGTGCAGCGCATTGTGCTCACCAACATTGCCGCTGGCACGCCCCAGTCGGCTTTCACTACCAGCTCTACCACACCTTCGGCGGCCGTAGCTTATAGCCAGACGGGCACTACGGCCACGTTTACGTTTACCCTTCCCGGTACGCTGGCCGGTAGTGGAGGCGCTACTACCGCTACGGTTACGTTTCCGGCCTCCCTTAGCGTACCCACCGCCACTACCGTGGTAGGAACCACCACCGGTACCGCCGACAATGACACTGGCACCACCGGAAACAATGCCGGGGGCAGCCGCTCTATTACCATCGACCAGGCGCCCGTAGCGGTGGCCAAGACCACTAGCTTGCTTAGCAACGCGGCGCGCACTCAACTCCAGGCCTTCTCGGCCACTGACGTGAACGGGGCAGCCACCATCACGGGCTATGCCATAACACTGCCAGCCACCAATAGCTATGGGGCTTTTTACCGCACTGCCTCGGGTGGCCTGCCCGTATCAGGCTTACAAACGTTTACTGCAGCCGAAGCCAATACGCTTTACTTCGAGCCCAACGGCACGGGTGCAAGCGGCACCTTGGCCCTGACCTACACGGCCACCGACGGCAGCAATACCTCGGCTACGGCCAGCTACACGGTCACGATTACGCCCGCGCCCGTCACGCTCAGCGGCCGGGTGTTTGAAGACGTAAATTACGGCGGTGGCAGCGGCGTAGATTACGCCACCGCCAATGCCAGTGCCGCTGCCTCAGGGTTTCCCCTCACCGAAACCGGCACTGGCGCTACCGACCGGATTGGCCGGGGCGGAGCCCGCGTAGAGCTCTACAATGCCGATGGCTCCTTCAACCAAGCTACGACCACCTCGACGGCCGGCGTTAGCGGTGCCACTACCAGCGGCCGCTATAGCTTCACCAACTTAGTGGCCAACACTACCTACTCTGTCCGGGTCGTTACCGGCACCGTCACCTCCGTACGCGGAGGCAGTGGTCTGGTAGGCGTGCCTACCTACGTGGGAGCCGGCCCTACCGCCCCTGAGCGCGTGGGCGGCACCAACCCGGCCCTGGCCGACGCGGGCAATAACACGGGAAATCTGAGCGCGTTGACCAATGCGCAGGTGCTGTACCAGTTCGCCACTGGAAATGCGGGCAGTACCACCACCGGCGTAGACTTTGGCTTCAACTTCGATGTGATAGTTAATACCAACAACGCGGGCTACGGTTCCTTACGGCAGTTTATAACCAATGCCGTAGCCCTGGCAAATACCAACCTCGACCAACGCCCTTTCAACAACTATGGCACGCCCACCGGAACCGACTTTGCAGCCGGGGACGAAACGTCCATTTTTATGATTCCCGGCGGCACCGAGCGGCCGGGCTTGCGGAGCGGCCTGGCTACGCAGCTGCGCGACGCAGCCGGTACGCTCACTTCCAGCGGGAACCGTCGGGCGCTGCTCACCCTCACCGCCGTTTTGCCCACGCTGAGCACGACCAACACGATTATCGACGGCACTACGCAGACCACACTGCTGGATTCCAACACCGGCCAGATTGGTACTGGCGGGACGGTTGGGCGCGAAGCTAAGCCGCTGCGCAAAGTAGATGCCCCCGAAGTGGAAATCGTGCAGACCGCGGCTGCCGCTACGTTTGTGGTAACGGCCAGCAACACCACCCTGCGCGGCTTTGCCGTGCACGGCGGCACGCAAAACGTAGAAACAAGCGGCGCCGCGGTAACCAACTTCGTTGCCGATGGGATTCTGGTGGGCATCAACGCCTACACCCTGGCCGCACCAGCTGCCAACCCCACCACCTCGAATGGCCTCTACCTGATGAACATTTCGGGGACCATCAAAAACAGCATCGTTGCCTACGTGGGCAACTCAGGCCTTAAGCAGTCTAACGGCAAAAACATTAGCGGGAGCGGCTATACCATCACGCAAAACGAGTTTGTGGAAAACGGCCGTACCACGGCCGGCGGTGATGCCATGAGCTTCGGCGACGTGGCAGCCGTTGGCGACGCAGCGCCCTTGCTGATTGAAGAAAACCTGATTCGCCTCTCCAATAGCAGCGGTATTCAGTTTGAGATTGGCAGCATAGCCAATAACATTATTCGGAATAACACCATCTCTGAAAACGGGGAGGGTGGGCTTTCCTCCTCCCGGCTCGAAGGCTCCGGTATTCACTACCTGGCGCGCAATGCCAGTGTGTTGAGCGATAATTCTGACCTGATCGAACAAAACATCATTGTCAGCAACCAGTCGTCCGGCGTGGTGCTCAATGTCGGCCAGCGCAACGTCCGGATTTCGCAGAATGCCATTTACGACAACGGCAGCCGAACGGACGCCGGCGCCAAAGGGCTGATCAGCATTGATTACACGGCCGGCAACCGCTTTGTAGGCAACAATAGCAACGGGGGGGCTGATTATGGCCAGGGCGACGGCGTAACTCCGAACGACGGCCGGGTGAATTGGCTGAATGGCGCCCCTTACGCCAACCAGCCCAACTCCGGCATGGACTACCCGGTTATTACGAGCATTGCAAAAACGTCTGCGGGCAAGCTGCAGATAACGGGTTACGTAGGGTCGGCGCCGGGCCAATCGATTTTTGGCGGGGCCACCATTGAGATTTTCAGCGCCAACGACGTCGATGCGAATCAGAACGGGCCTACAGTAGTAGGCGGCAGTGATAATGTTGCGCACGGGGAAGCACAAACCTACATCGGCACTATTACCGCCGCGGCCGATGGCACCTTCAACGTTACCCTGGATGAGGTTGAGGCCACCATTAACGTAGGCGACAACATTACGGCTACGGCTTACCTGCCCGCTTATGGCACCTCGGAGGCCGGGGTAAACCAGGTGAGCACGTTCGTTATTGTACTCCCCGTTGAACTGACGGCATTCACCGCGAAAAGCACGGGCACCCAGGCGGAGCTGACGTGGAAAACGGCTATTGAGCGAGACAATGACCGCTTCGAGGTGGAGCGCAGCCTCGATGGGCGCCAATTCGTTCAGATTGGCCAAGTAAAAGGCCACGGCTCCACGAGCAGCGCGCATACCTATACGTATACCGACCTGCGCATCGGTCAGCAGACCAGCCTGGCTTATTACCGGCTTAAGCAGGTGGATACAGATGGCACTACGCGTTACTCCCAAGTAGCCGCCGTGAGCTTTGCTGCTCCCGCCCCCCCCGGCCTCACGCTGCACCCCAACCCGGCCACCGCCCATAGCACCCTCAACCTAAGCAAACTACCCGCTGGTAACTACCAGGTCATCATTACCGATATGCTTGGCCGGGTAGTCCGGACCCACGCGGCATCTTCCCAGGAACCCCTGCGGCTGGATATAAACAGCTTACAAGCCGGCACCTACAACGTGCTGATTCAAGGCAAACAAATTCGCCTGACCAGCAAGCTCGTGAAACTAAATTGAGCAGGGTGAACACAAAAAAGGCTCTTCTCCTTACAGGAAGAGCCTTTTTTTATGCCGTCAGGCTGCGTGGCCCTACTGAGAGAGCCGAGCCAGCAGCCCGGACTTGGCCAGCCTAACGGGAGCGGCACAGTAGCTTGCCGGTTACCATCCGCCACGAGTCGGGTTTCCCGACAACCATTCGGTTTCCGGATCCGGAGCCCATTGCCGGAAAGCGGCCGAGGCAAGGGTAGTCTGCTGTCTTAGGCCGGCAGCCCCTTGCTCCTGGGTGCTATGTGAAGAACAAGCCTGTTTCCAGCCCCCTAACAAAAAGGGCGCCGACCTCACGGTCAGCGCCCTTTTTGGCTAAGCTATCCTGGTATTAGTACAGGTAGTTAAGTGCCGTCTTGTCGTTGGCGTTGAAGTAGCGGTTTTGGCCGCTGCCAATGCAGGCCAGCATCCAGGAGTTTGGATCAGCGGCCGAGGGCGTGCCGGGAATCAGGATAGCGCCCACGGTGCTGGCTCCTTCGTTGGAGGTAGAGCCACCGCAGCTATAGGAGCGGTCCATGTAGTCGGTGTGGCGGAAGCCGATGCAGTGGCCAATTTCGTGGGCAATAATAGTAGCCGCGTAATTCAGGTTGGGGTTCGTCCCAATGGCGCGGGTATTTACATTCACCTGGTTGTAGGGAGCACCGGCTGCCGTGGGGAAGCCAGCCGAAGCCAAGTAGCTGCCGTTAGCAGTCGTGAGTACGATGTTACCGCCCGAGGCCACGCGCGAGAACGTCAACGAGAGGTTTTCGGCATTGTAGCGGCGCACTACTTCATCCACCACGGCGGCGTAGGAAGAAGGCATCTTGTTGGAAAGGCTGATCGTGATGTTGCGCGGAGCGGCTACCAAGTTAGTGGTGCGGTACTGCTCCTCCCCGCCTACGCGCAGCAGTTTGCCATTGCTGTAAGCAGCGGCCAGGTCGCGGTCCGTCAGGCGAATGTCTCCTTCTACGATGTATGCGTCGCCATCGCGCTGCACGTTAGCCGTGCTGAAACCCAAAGCCTGGATTTTAGCCAGTGACTCCGGCGTAACCTGGTCTTTAGCAATTTCAGTTTTCTCGGCGCAGGAGGCAAGCAGAGAACCGGCCAGGGCGAGCATACCCAGCTTAGAGGAGAAAGAAGAAAACTTCATAAGAATGTGGGGGTGGTGTGAAAGAAATGAATTGAAAAGAGTGCTGAAAATCTATGACTTTTTTGTCGAATTCGAAATTAAAACTAAATTAATTTCGAATAAGTGCAATATTATGTACGTTTTTCAAGATCAACTTTCTTCCCGATACTGATGTGGTATTGACTACCTTGTTCCTTCTCTGGAGCAGTGCGCAGGCGGTTTCTGCTGAACCTCGGTGGGCTGCCTGGGTGTTAAGAGGCATTTCCAGTGCGCCTACCGAAATGCGTATCTTTGTTTGAAACCGATTTTCAACAGCTAAGGCTGTTTCACTATATATAGTTCCAAGCTGTGGCTTGTACTTCTTGTTCCTCTGGTGGAAGTTGCTCGACAACTTCGCCGGGCTGTGGCTCCAAAGGGAGCTGTAGCTCCGGTGGCTGCACCCGCCTCAATGTATTCGACTGGTTGCAGGACCTCGACCTGCCCAGTGATTTTAAAGGATTTGACCTCGTCGAAATTCGCTTCAAAGGCGGACGTAAAGAGTTTTTCCGCAACGAGCAGTATCTGCCCCTTGTCACCGGCGATGCTGTGGTGGTGGAGGCGGCTGGCAATGGCTGGCACCTCGGGCATGTTTCTCTGAAAGGAGAACTGGTACGCCTGCAGATGCGGAAGAAAAAGGTCCCCACTGACTCTAAAGAAATCCGCCCGATTCTGCGCGTAGCTACGCCCCAGGATGTAGAGCGCTGGGAAGCCGTGCGTGACCTGGAAACCGGCACCATGTTCCGGGCCCGCTCGGTGGTGGAGGAATTGCGCCTGAAAATGAAGCTCTCGGACGTAGAGTACCAGGCTGACCGCAGCCGCGCCACCTTTTTCTACTCCGCCGACGACCGGGTTGACTTTCGCGACCTGATTAAGCGCCTGGCTGAGGAGTTTCGGGTGCGGGTAGAAATGCGCCAGATTTCCCTGCGCCACGAGGCTGGCCGCCTGGGAGGCATTGGCTCCTGCGGCCGGGAACTGTGCTGCTCAACCTGGCTGACGGAGTTTAAGAGTGTGAGCACCACGGCAGCCCGCTACCAGAACCTGAGCCTCAACCCGGCCAAGCTCTCCGGGCAGTGTGGCCGCCTCAAATGCTGCCTGAACTATGAGCTGGACACTTACCTCGTCGCGCTAAAGGATATTCCGCAGGTGCAGCGCCCGCTCCAAACGGAGAAGGGCGACGCTTTCCTGCAGAAGACGGATATCTTCAAAAAGAAGATGTGGTTTGCGCTGCGCGGGGATAATAACTGGGTGGTGCTGCCGACCGAGCGGGTACGCGAAATTCAGGAGATGAACAAGCGCGGAGAAAAGCCGGAGTCCTTACTCCCGCCGATGCGCGAGGAAGAGCGGCAGCCGGAGGTATCGGCCATTGTGGAAGGCAACCTCGACCGCCTCGACGACAAGATAAAAGCGGGCAAGCGGAACAAGCGCAAGAAAAAGAAAGAAAAAGACCCCGTAGCCGCGGCAGTTCCCCGCGAAGCAGCCAGTGCCCCAGCTGCTGGCGCTGAGGCGCCCGCTACTTCTTCTGCTTCCTCCGGCCGCAGTGCCGCCGATGGTCGCCCACGCGGCGCCGCCGCCAAGCCCGCCAACCGGCGTCATCGGCCACCCCGCCCCAGCGGCGAGGGCCCGGCCCGCCCAGAAGGCCGGGGGCCGGAACGCCCCGCAGGCCCATCGGGGGAAGGTGGTAGTGGCGAAGCACGGCCCAACTCGGGCCGGGGCGGGCGCCGCGGAGGGCGCCGCGGTGGCAGTGGTAGTGGTTCAACGCCTGCTCAAGCCTAATGCCGATGATCCTGCAACTTTCTTCCCCGTGGCGGTGGGTGGCTATGCTGGCTGTAGTACTGCTGGCCTCCTGCGACTCCTCGGAGCTCTACGAGCAAAACATCGACCTGAAAGACGCCAGTGGCCAGCCCTACGTGTGGGCCGTGCAGGAGAAGCCCAGCTTCACCTTCACTATTACGGATACCACTCAGCTGTACGATGTGTATTTCAACATTCGGAATGCCGCCGACTATGGCTACTACAACTTGTATGTAAAGCACACGCTCACGGCCCCCGATGGCCGCCGGGTATCTACGTTGCTGCACGAGATGAAGCTGATGGATGCCAAAACCGGTGAACCGCTGGGCAATGGCTCGGGCGACATTTTCGACCACCGGATACTGGCCTTGCCCCAGCAGCGTTTCCACCAGCCCGGCGAGTACCGCCTGACGCTGGAGCAGTACATGCGCCAGGATGCGCTGGCGGGAATTATGGCAGTAGGGGTACGCGTGGCCCGCCACGAAGCCGCCCCTTAAAAGCGCTGCCTGGTTTTCAGAAAAATCCCCTTTCCGATAGTCGGGAAGGGGATTTTTTTTTCTACTTCAGCCCAACAGAAAGCCTGCTTTGCACGGGTACAAAGCAGGCTTCCGGTACTTGGTAAAGGCTGGTTATATCCGCTCTACTTTCACTGCGTTCAGACCCTTTTTGCCGTCGATGACGTCGAAGGAAACCCGGTCATTTTCCCGGATTTCGTGTACCAGACCAGTCTGATGCACAAAGATTTCCTGTGCTTGCTCGTCTTCGATGATGAATCCATAGCCTTTTGATTCATTAAAAAACTTGACTTTGCCCGTTTTCATAATGGGGTACTTGGTTGTGGTAAAGTGAACAAGGAGGACAGATTTAGGCGGTAAATCTACAGGTTATTCTCTGTTTAGTTCTATAAAAAACATGCGCAAGGACGAGCTATTTTAAGCTTGCTGGCTTTGGGCTGCACAGTCAAAAGCTGCCTATGCATGCAGCGGGGCCAAGATGTTACACTCGAGTTAGCGGGCCGTTTTATGGCCAGCGCCTTGGTTTAGTGCGTATAAGTTGGGCGTTGCATCTTTCTTTTCATTCCCCAACCACCCACCACTATGGATAACGAGCAAAAGAATCAGACCAACCCTTCCGGCTCTGCCTCAGCAAACCAAGCACCAAATGGAACACCCGCTTCCGGGATGAATACTTCCACTACCAACAGCCCTACGTCGAGCCAGGCTCTCGCTTCTTCGGAAATGAGCGCCGGACGTGGCGGGCTGGGCAACTCGGAGCAGAGCCAGCAAGCCAATAAAGAAGTAAACCCCTCGGCGCTGAAATCGGATAGCGCCAAGAAATCCAGTAGCTCATCTACTAAGAGCCCGGCAGCCACCTCCGGCTCAGCTAAAAAGACAACGGCTTCGTCGGCTTCTTCAACGGAGGCTAAGGGCTCTGGGACGCAGAAAGCAGGTACCCAGAAAAACCAGCCCAGCGGCCAGTCCGATCAGCACAGCCAGCAAGCAAACTACGGCGGCAACTTTGGCAATAGCATGGAACCCAGCTACCAGGACCGCGACCGGAACGAGAACATGACCAGCGGGGCCAGCCGGGGCGAGTTTGGTGCCCACGGCGGTAGCAACACCCAGGGCGGCTACGGCAACCAGTACCGCAACAACGACTATAACCAGCACGACAACCGGGGCGGATATTATGGTAGCAACCAGCCCGCCGGCGGCTATAGTGAGCATCAGAATTCCTACCGCGACTATGACGGGCGCGGCAACTACGGTAGCCAGGACCAAATGCGCGGCAGCCAGGGCGGCTACGGCGCCCAGAACAACTGGGGCGACGAGGCCCGGGCCAACTCGCGTGGGAACTACGGTAGCCAGGACCGCAATTACCAAGACGATCAGCGGCGCGGGGGTGGCTCGATGTATAACCGGGACAACCAAGGCGGGTCCGGCCAGCGCGACAATCGGCATTACTCTGATCAACAACGCTGGAACGACAGCCGCTACCAGAACGACAACGGTTCCCCCCAGGGCCGCGACCGGGGCTACAGCGACGACTACGGCTCTTCCTCCATGGGAGGCTATGACTCCTACGGCCGCTCAGGCCAAAACCAGGGTTATCAGCAAAACCGGGGTAATTTCGGTGGCGAATCACGCAACCAGGACAGCAATTACCAGCCTTCGCAACGCGGACATGGCCAGCGCGGTGGCATGAACAGCCAGCAAGACTATGGGCAGCAGGGCGGCTACTACCGGCAGGAGTCGAACCGGTACGACGGGCAGGGCGGCTTCGGCGGCTACAACCGCTCCGAGGACGACCGGTACGATTCGCGCAGTGGCTACAACCAGGGCTCGGGGAATTATGGGGGCAACGCCCGGGAAGGCTTCGGCTCCCGGGGCGGCTCGTATAATGATGAGTACTCTTCGGGCAACCAGGGCATGCGCGGCGGCTCCCCTTCCCGCGGCAACTACAACCAGCAGGAGCAGAACATGAACTACGGCTCGGAACGGCGCAACCAGTATCGTAACCCCCAGGATGATGCGCCCGACTACGGCTCGGCCCCACGCCGCAACCGCGGCCGCGACGAAGACGACCAGTACTAAGCGTTACTGCTTTTAGCAACTCATAAGAAAAGCCTCTGCTACCATAGCAGAGGCTTTTTCTTTGAATATGCAGCTTTAAACGGTCCGTAGCCCCCGAAAAGTGGTGAGTAGGACGGGTTAGCGCAAACTGGCCCGGTACAACCGGCCTTTTTCATTGCTGACCACGAAGTCGTGCTTATTCACGAAAACCAGCCCTTCGGCCTGTCCGGTTTTGGTAAGTGGCAGACAGCTCTTTGGGCCGTCGAAGAGCTTACGGCCGGGCTGACGCTCCAGTAAATACGCATGCCCGTAGCCAAGCAGGGCCACTAGCTGACCGTCGGGACTGATATCAGCGGCCGTAATCCAGGTGTTGATGCGAATACTATCCACCAGCACCGCAACGTGGTTTCCGGGGCGGGCGGGTACTTTGTAGTACTTCACCCAGCCGCCTTTGCCCCGATTCTTGGTAAACAGGTGCAGGGAGTCATCGGCGTAGAAGAAGGCTTCGCAGTCGAAGTTGCGGGCAGCTTTGCGCGGAGGAAATGTGCGCTGATCGGGGTAATGAAAGGCAATGGTATCTACTTGCTTTAGCGCCGGCTCTTGGAGCCGGTAAATCCGCAGGTCGCGGCGTTTATTGCCGTTGTTGCCAAAGTCGCCGACGAAGAGGTACCCATGCTGCCGATCTTGGGCCAGATCCTCCCAATCGATGTTGTTGGCATCAGGTACGCGGTGTTTGGTGAGCAAGTCGCCCTGCAGGGTCACTTTATACAGCAATGAGGTGTTGCCGCCGTCCCCGTGGGTCCACAGGTCGCCGTGGTCGTTGGCCAGCGCTAGCCCCGAGCTTTCCACCACATCTTCCCGCCGCATGCGGCCTACCTGTTCTACCTTATACGCTTCGTTGATTTTCTCAAAGCTCCCACGGTCGGTATTGCTGGTACAACCGCACAACATGGCGTGCAGAAAGAAAGCCAGGGGAGCTAGCCGGTCGCGTAGTAGAAGGAGTGCATTCATGCCTGTAAATTAGAACTGGGAGCCAGCCACCGAGGTCAGCTCGCTGCTGCCTTACGCAGCCCAGCAAATTTTGTCGCCTAAAAATGCGTGGGACAAAATTATGCACCGGCTCAGCGTCGACTGCTGCCCTTCATCTTGCCTTCCTACGAAGCAACCACCCTGTCATTTCAACTGGCTTATTAAGGCATCTTAAAATCCAGGTAAGGTCGTAGCTTTTCCAGGGTAGCGGCCTCCAGAATGCGGATCTGGCGTAAGTCGTCGGCCTGCTGGAAGGGCCCGTGTTGCGCCCGGTACGAGACAAGCACGCGGGCCAGCCGCGCACCCACGTAGGGGTGGGCTTTCAGCTCCTCAAAGCTCGCCTGATTGATGGCCAGCCGCTCGGGCACGTATCCCGCCCGCACAAAGGAATACTTGTGCAAGCTGTCTACCAGATCGGGAGCAAAGCTAAATACCTCCGTAAGCTGACTAGGCTGCACAAAGCCCCCCAGCCGCTCGCGGTACGCAACCAGCCGGAGCGCCGTTTTCTGCCCAATGCCGCGAATCTGCTGCAGTTGGGCCGTGTCGGCGGTGTTGAGGTCGAAGGGCTGCAGGTGCGTGGGCTTTCGCTTGAAGTGCTTACCCGACGCTTGGTGGCCCGCAAATCCACCCGCAGGCTGACTAGCTTTTTCTTTGCTGCCCCACTCTGGCTTCACCCGGGCCGGCAACTCCTCAGGGAGCATGATGTAGGGTGCCAGCCTGGCGTAGAGGGCAGGCTCCAGACCGTAGGCTTTCTGCACCTGCACCTTGGCCCGAAATCCGCCGATGGCCGCGCCGTAGCGTACCAGCCGCGCGGCTACATAGTGCGGAACGCCCCGCGCCTCCCAGTCGGTAGCCGACAGGGTATTGGGGTTGAAGGGGGCCAACGCTACCTGGGGTACTGCTGCCCTCCTGCCGTAGACCGGGCGGGTGCGCGCATACCGGGCTGGATATTGCCGGGCAGGTGCCCGGTTAGCCTGCAGCTCCGCGGCAAACTTCTCGAGCTGGTGCTGATCGGGAGCGGGGTTGTACTCGGGTAGGGCCTTAAGCAGTAGGGAGGGTGCCAGGAGAATCAGCCCTAGCAGCAAGAGCAACAAGACAAAGCCATTCGTTTCGACGCGGGAAAACCGAAACTGGCGATGCGCCAGCAGATAGGCAGATAAAAGGAGGCGCTTCATGGGCACACCAAGCCAAATAATGATTCAAACGGACAGGAAATAGCGCGCCGCCCGACTGGTGTGCAGGTCGTTGGGCATAGTAGATAGAGCAAATACAATATAAGTACTGCTGCTTAATAAGCAAAAACCGGGGGCACCCGCCGACGTGCGGCCGCCCCCGCCATGCAGTAGTGAAGTTGGCGGCCAGCTAGCCTGCCTGCTGGGCAACCAGGGCCATGCCTTGTTCCAGACTGTGGGGCGCATAGCCTAACTCCCGCTGCGCTTTATCAATAATAAAACCCGTTCGTAGCGGGCGTTTCGCAGGCTGGGAAAAGGTGCTGGCATCAACCCGGCTAATAAGGCGACTATCCAGCTGAAAGAAATCTGCTACGCGCAGGGCCATTTGAAATGGGGTAAGCACCTCCTGGCCACTGACGTGGTAAATACCTGAGGCATTGTACAGGGCTGCCAGCCAGCAGCCCTGAGCCAGGTCCTCGGCCAGAGTGGGCGTCCGGAGCTGATCATCCACTACCTGAATAGGCTGCTGGGCTCGCAGAGAGTCGCGCACCCAAAGCACAAGGTTGGTACGGCCGTACTCGTGGGCTACTCCATATACCAACACAGTGCGCACAATGGCCCATGGCCCGCGGCTACGCTGCACGGCCTGCTCGGCAGCCAGCTTGCTTTTACCGTAGAAATTTACGGGCGCCGGCACCGCTTCTTCGGTAAGCGGCCCCTCCTTGCCATCAAAAATAAAATCGGTGCTGACGTGGACCAGATGTACCTGCTGCCGCTCGCACACGGCAACCAAGTTTTCCACGGCCGTTACATTTTGCTTCCAGCAGTCCGCCTGGTTTAGCTCGCACTCATCCACATTGGTCATGGCGGCCGTGTGAATCAGGTGGGTGGGCTGCTCCTGCATTAGCACCTGCTCTACCTGGGTCTGATCGGTCACGTCCAGTTGCACGAATCGTACAGCCGGATACAGCTTTGCGAGCTTGTTGGCCCCGCGCGAGGTAGCAATCAGCTCCACTCCTTCCTCTGCGTGTAGCCGCGCTATCAGTTTTTGGCCTAGCAAGCCATTGGAGCCGGTTATTAGTACGCGCATAAGGAGGAATTAGGCGGTGCGCAAAGGGAAGAGGCAGCGTGAGCAGACGCGCTAGTATTGATAGCCGTAGAGCTCCGTAATTTTTTTCTTTTTCAGCTTTTCCACTTTCACCGTCATTTTCACGTCGGAAGTGGGCCGGTCGCGGGCATCGCGGGGCTGTTGGGCTATTTTATCCACAACCGCCAGCCCACTGATTACTTGGCCAAACACGGTGTAGCTGCCATCAAGCTGGGGCGTACCGCCGGGGTTTTGCACAATATAAAACTGCGAACCGCTGCTGGCCCGCTGGGGGTTCACGTAGTCGCCTTGCCGGGCGGCGGCCAGGGCGCCCTGCTTGTGGCGTAGCTGGGGAATAATTTCCGCCGGAATGGTTTTCTCATTGGCGGGCCCTAGTCCATCGTTACCGGGGTCAGCGTCTTTGGTGTTGGGGTCACCGCCCTGCACCATAAAGCCCGGAATAACCCGGTGGAAGGTAGTTCCGTTGTAAAACCCGGCTTTGGCCAGCTTCAAAAAGTTGGCTTTGTGCTGGGGCGTGAGCTCCGAAAGCACCAGCCGGATGTCGCCCAGATTGGTGCTGATGGTCACTACTTCATCTTTCTTGCTGGGGCGCGGCTTTTTGGCGGCCCAAAGCCCTTGGCTGCTCAGGAGAAAAGCCAGCAATAGCAACGCGAGCCGAGAGAATATCTGCATACTTGTACGGTCTATGAATGCCTCAAACTTACGGGCTTTCTACGGAGGCAGCCATAGGTCAGCACTGCTAAGTCACCAAATTCAGCGCTAACCTGGCAAGTTGCGTATGTAGCGCCGGTACGCTTTTCCCGTCCCCCTATGCCTGATTCTATGCTCTCCGCGGCTACCCCTGCTCCTCACTGGTTTCCCAAGCTGCTGCTGGCGCTCTACCTCATCGAGTTTGGCGTGTTGGCTATCAACCCCGCCGACCGCGGCACCTGGTGGGCCGAGAACTTGCCCATTCTGCTCATCGTCGGCGCGTTGGTTGGGCTTTATCTGCGAGGAATCCGGTTTTCCAACACGGCCTACCT
Organism: Hymenobacter lutimineralis; assembly: GCF_008271285.1. Classification (NCBI taxonomy): domain Bacteria; kingdom Pseudomonadati; phylum Bacteroidota; class Cytophagia; order Cytophagales; family Hymenobacteraceae; genus Hymenobacter; species Hymenobacter lutimineralis. Next base: position 68,156 of record NZ_VTHL01000009.1, read on the forward strand.
GCTGATGAGCGTGCTGATTTTCATGCACACCGTCGGCGGCCACTATACCTTCGAGAAAGTACCCTTTGACTGGTTTAACAACCTGTTTGGGTTTAAGCGCAACATGTACGACCGGGTAGCGCACTTTTCCGTGGGCTTTTACGCCTTCCCGATTATTGAACTCACAGACCGCTTCGGCACCATTCGTAGCCGCTTTATCAGCTACCTGTTTCCGCTCTGTGTTATCGGAACCGTAGCCATGGCCTACGAGTTGATTGAGTGGGTTTACGCCGAAGTAGCGGGTGGCAGTGCCGGCGCCGCTTTCCTCGGCAGCCAGGGTGATATCTGGGACGCCCAGAAAGATATGCTGGCCGATACCAGCGGCGCGGTGGTAGCGTTGCTTATTTATGCGCTGAGCAGCAGAAAGAATAACTGGTAAGCGAAACCGAACTGATTTGTTCGAAAAACCAGCCCGCTGCTTAAGCAGAAAGCCCTTACTCGTGCGTGACGGGTAAGGGCTTTTCCTATTAGCTGGCTCTGCACGTTAGCGAGGCCTGCTTCGTGGCCTCGCTTTCGGCCTAGCTCGAACGCCTACATGTTCTCGTCGCGCACGCGGCGGATGTCGTCCAGTATATCCCGGCCGCCGCGCGCCAGCACATTTTCGGCTACCCGCACCCCCAGTTCCTCCGCCCCGGCTACCGGCGCTGACTGGGTTTCTTCAATAAACTGCTGCCCATCGAGGCTGATGAGGCCCCCGTGCAGCGTCACCTCGCGGCCATCGGCGGAAAGCGTAGCCAGCGCGAAAGAAGGGATGCTGCACCCACCTTCCATGGTGCGTAGAAAAGCGCGTTCGGCCGTCAGGCACATGTGCGTGGCCGCGTGGTCCAGCACCCGGCGCAACTCGGCCTTCAAAGCGGGGTCCAGACTGCGGGCACACTCAATGGCCACGCTGCCCTGGCCCGTAGCCGGGATATACTGCGTTTCGGGCAACACATGGCGAATAAGTTGGTCGTATTCCATCCGGTGTACGCCGGCATACGCCAGCACCAGGGCATGATACTGCCCTTCTTCCAGCTTGCGCAGGCGCGTCTGGAGGTTGCCGCGGGCTTCGGCGGTGGTGGCGTGGGGCAGGAAGCGGCGCAGCATGGCCTTGCGCCGGGTGCTGCTGGTTCCGAGTACCAAGTCGGGCCGCTGCAGATCGAGCGCGGGGTCGAAGCTCACGATAACGTCGTTGACCTTTTCGCGCTCCATAAAAGCCAGCAGTTCCAGATCGGCCGGGATGGTGCTCTGCACGTCCTTGGCGCTGTGCACGGCAATAGTGGTGTGTCCGGTGCGCAGGCTCTCTTCCAGCTCCTCGGTAAAAACTCCCTTCGCCCCGATTTTATCGAGGGAGCGGTCCAGTACGACGTCGCCCTTGGTGGTGATGATGACGATTTCCGGTACGAACCCAGCCGCCGACAGACAATCTGCCACGTGATGCGCCTGCCACAGCGCAAGCTTACTGCCTCGGGTACCGATACGAATGGTGGTTTGCACAGCAGAACGAACTAGTTGGGATTATGCCGGCCGGCGCATTTCTTTGCGGCCGCCGGCTACATCCGACAAAGATACGCCCTGTCGGCTGGCTTCCCGGCTATAGGCTTTTTAGCGCGTACTATAGCAAATTAGCAACATGTATTTTTCGCCCCTAGAGGCCATTTGAGTCCTTTTTTGAGCACGGCTCTGCGCTCAACACGGGGTTTCGTCGGGCTGGGTTCAGCTAAAAAATCAGGCTTGACGTAGCAGCTCGGCCAGGCGCAGGGAGGTATCCACGAACACCATGCGCGGGTTAGCATTGCGCTCCACGTGGTAGTGAGCATCGTTGAGCTGCTGGGTGAGCGGCCCGGCGTTGCGGGGCGTTACAAAGCGGCTGAAGCCCTGCACGAACGGCTGCTCGGCGGCGGGCAGGTGCGGCACTAGCTGGGGGTCGAGGCCGAAGAGCAAGACCTTGCGCAGGGCAGTGAGGGCGTAGTGCAGAAACTCCTTCTGGTTTTCCCGGCCCAGCTTCTGGAACTCGTCACTCTTCTCCAGCATCTCACTTACTTTGTTGCCGTAGCAGGTGCGCATCCAGGCCGCAAACAAGGCAAAATAGTCGTGGTCGTCGGTGGCAGTGCTTTGGGCTGCCAGGGCCCGGCCAATGTTGCCCTCGGCCAGCAACGCCAGCTGACGCGCTTTGGCTTCCGGCACTTTCTGCTCGTCGCGCAGCCAGTGGGTAAGCTCCTCCTCGGCCAGGGCCCGCACTACCACGGGCTGCACCCGGCTGATGATGGTAGGCAACAGCTGCTCGGGCGCGTAGCTTACCAGCAGGAACACCGTAGCTGGTGGCGGCTCTTCCAGCAGCTTGAGCACGGCATTGGCGGCGGCCGAGTGCATCAGCTCGGGCAGCCAGATAACAACAATTTTGAACTGCGCTTCAAACGCCTTAAGCGAAACCAGCCGCAGCAGCTGCAGGCTTTCCTCCTTGGATATGCTGCCCTGCTTGTTGTCGGCCCCGATGGCCTGCATCCAGTCGTTGAGGCCCTGGTAGGGGTTTTCGAGGACGAAGGCCCGCCACTCGGCCGCAAACTTGCTGCTGACGGCATCCTTGGCTACGGCCTTCGTCGTCGTGACGGGCACGATGAAGTTGAGGTCAGGATGAACCAGCTTATCAATTTTCTGGCAGCTGGAACACTGCCCGCAGGAATCGTCGGCCGCTTCAGCCCGGTTTTCACAGTTCAGGAATGCCGCGTAGGCCAGGGCCAGGGTGAGGGCGGCGGAGCCCTCAGCGCCCCGAAACAGCTGGGCATGGGCCACATGGTTGCGGCGCACACTCTGGCGCAGCACCTGCTTCACTGCCTGCTGACCAGGAATATCCGAAAAGCGCATGGGTTACGTTGTTGTCAGGTTGTGAGCAAGCTAAGGCTTTTGGACCGCTGATCTTCCTGCCGTCGTCTACTTTAAAGCTCCACGCCACGCTCGGCCGCCGGCGGCCCAGAACGCTCCCACACCCGGTCTTTCACCGTGAGTTCGTATACATGGCGCAGCAAGTCCTGTTCCGTTTGGTCGAACTCCAACTGGCGGCGCGCCATCACCCGCTCGGCTACTTCGGCCGCTTTTGGCAGCTTAAAGGTTTCGAAGCCGGCGGCCCCGCCCCAGCTGAAGCTTGGAATGAAGGTGCGCGGAAAGCCGGCCCCGAACACGTTGGCGGCCACGCCCACCACTGTACCGGTGTTGAACATGGTATTGATGCCGCACTTGCTGTGGTCGCCCATCATAAGCCCGCAAAACTGCTGCCCGGTGTTGACGAAGCGCCCGGCTGCGTGGCTCCAGATTTTGACGGGCGCGTAGTTGTTCTTGAGGTTGGAGGTATTCGTATCGGCGCCCAGGTTGCACCACTCCCCTATCACGGAGTTGCCCAGGTACCCATCGTGGCCTTTGTTGGAGTAGCCCAGGATAATGCTGTTGCCAACCTCCCCCCCAACCTTGGAAAACGGGCCTACGGTGTTGTCACCGCGCATTTTGGCGCCAGCATTGATATGGCTGCCCTCACAAAGGGCCAGCGGCCCGCTGATGATGGCCCCCTCGTGCACCTGGGAGTTTTTCCCGAGGTAAATAGGGCCATTCTCGGCGTTTAGAATAGCCGCCCGAATTTTCACGCCCGGCTCAATAAAGACGTTTTCCGGCGCATACACAATGGTGTGCGCGTCGCCCACCGGCTCCGACTGCCGGCCACGGGTAAGCAGGGCAAAGTCCCGGCGAATTTCGGCCCCGTTGTAGAGGAAAAGATGCCAGGGCTGCCGGATAACGGTTACCGGCTCGGCTACCTCCCGGGTGCGTTGAAATCCTTCCTGAATCAGCTCGGCTACCTGAGTAGCATCGGCCAGATGGGCTGCAACCAACAGCTCTTCGCAGAACAGTGCCTCGCCCGGCTGCAGGGCCAGTACCTGCTCGGCCAGCAGCTCATCGGCACACACGGCGCCGTTGATAACCAGCGCGGGTCCCTGCGTATCGCCGGCGGGAAACTTAGCCTGCAGGTACGGCTCGGTGAGGTAGCCTACCTGCGCTGCGCCCAGGCGGCGCTGCCATTTTTCGGCCAGCGTGAGAATGCCGCAGCGCAGGGCCGCCACCGGCCGCGTGAAGGTAAACGGAAGCAAATGCGGCCGGATGGCCGGATCGTCGAAAAGCAGAACGTGCATTGGGGAAAGCGTTTCGCTGGTAGCCGGCAGCCAGCAGCATCACAAAGGCAAGGGGAATGAGTGGGGACTCGGGGTCAAATTTGGCAAATAAAAAACTCCCTCCGATGGTCGGAGGGAGTCTCGTATCAAACCCAGAGCCTGCAGCGAGTAGCCACAAGCTCCACACAGGCTTACTTCTTCTGGTAGCGGTTGCGGAATTTTTCCACGCGGCCAGCCGTGTCGATAAACACGTTTTTGCCGGTGTAGAAGGGGTGCGACGCCGAGCTAACTTCCACCTTGATAACGGGGTAGGTTTTGCCGTCTTCCATCGTAACCGTCTCGTTCGAGGTCATCGTCGAACGGGTAATGAATTTGAAGTCGCTTGAAGTGTCCTGAAACACCACTTCACGATACTGGGGGTGGATGTCTTTTTTCATGGTCGGGGTTCCCGTTAAAACCTTGTCTGCCTGCCGATTTTGCGGAAGGGAGTGCAAAGGTACAGTGTAACGTCATAATTCAAAAGCCTTTGCCGGCTTTTTCCTTTTTTCGTGCTTTTTCCGCCTGTCAGCCCACGCCCTCAGCCCTTTAGGCCCTGGGCCGCTGCCGGGCAGCTACTGCAAGCACCGGGACGGTGCGCCCTCCCTGCAGTAGCCGGCCCGGCCCATTCTGCGGGCGTTGGGTGGCCGTTCCCCGGTTTTTTCGTTGGTTTACGATTCTTCCCTTCTGGTTTTCTCCTCTACCATATTCCGCCCGTGCGCCTCTGCTTTGCCTCCAACAATGCCCACAAGCTTGCCGAAATCCGCCCTCTGCTGCCCGCTGGCCTAGAGCTGCTGAGCCTCGAAGCCATTGGTTGCCACGAGGAACTCCCCGAAACCCGTGATACGCTCGAAGGAAATGCCCTGCAGAAGGCCGAGTACGTGTGGGAGCATTACGGCGTGGCCTGCTTTGCCGATGACACCGGCCTGGAGGTAGAGGCCCTGCACGGGGCACCCGGCGTATACTCGGCCCGCTACGCCGGCCCCCAGCGCCTGGCCGCCGACAACGTGCAGAAACTGCTCCAGGAACTGCACGGCCAGGGTAACCGGGCGGCGCGCTTCCGCACCGTGGTAGCCTTGGTAGGCCTCACGCCGGAACCCCAGCTGTTTGCAGGCGAAGTACGCGGGCTGATTACGGAAGAGCCAAAGGGGAACGGTGGCTTTGGCTACGACCCCGTGTTTCAGCCCACTGAGGGCAACGGGCAGACCTTCGCGGAAATGGAACTGGCCGCCAAAAACCACATCAGCCACCGCGGCCGGGCCGTTGCGCAGTTGGTTTCGTACCTGCAGACGGAGTGGTCGGCGGCGTAAGCCTCCGCTAGTGCCCACCGGCAAGCTCCTGCCGTAGCCGAGGAAAGTTTAAGCCGGGGGCACCCGTTGAGCTGCCGATGTATTACTTTTGCAGGGTTGGCCCCACTGCAACGGGCAACATCCCACCCCATGCAAAAACCTTTTCTGGTCGGTATTACGGGCGGTAGCGCCTCCGGCAAAACCACTTTCCTGCGCCGCCTGCTGGCCTCGTTCCCGGAGCAGGATATTTGTCTGATTTCGCAGGACAACTACTACCACCCGCGCGAAACCCAGCAGGTAGACGGCAACGGCGTCACGAACTTCGACCTGCCCAGCAGCATCGACTCGGCGGCCTATGCCAACGATGTGCTGCGCATCAGCCAGGGTTTGGAGGTACGGCGGCCGGAGTATACTTTCAACAACCCCAATGCCCCAGTTAAAGAGTTGGTCTTCAAGCCGGCACCCATTGTCGTAGTCGAGGGCATTTTTGTGTTCTACTTTGAAGAGGTGGCCCGGCTGCTCGATTTAAAGGTGTACATCGATGCCCGGGAGCACGTGAAGGTGCTGCGCCGCATTGTGCGCGACCGGGACGAGCGGGGGTACGACCTGGAAGATGTGCTCTACCGCTACACCAACCACGTAGCGCCTACCTACGAGAAATACATCAAGCCTTTCAAGCAGGATGCGGACCTGATTATTCCCAACAACCACCATTTCGACCGGGGTTTGGAAGTACTGGTGTCGTTCCTGAAAAGCAAAATAGCCGTTGGGGCCTAATAAAGCCGCCCCGCAAACCCGCTTGCACTGCCGCCTCCCCCAAGAGGCGGCAGTGCTGCTTTTCAGGCCAGCTGGTTAGCCAAAGCAGGCAGGTTGTTTTTCCTGCCCGCTGGTTTTGGTTATATTTGCACTTCGTATTTCGCAATGACGCTGACTCTCAACCCGTTTCTTACTCGCTTGCGGCTGGTGCTGCTCCAACTTACCCTGCTGTGGGTATTGGGGCTGAACCACCAGGCCGTGGCTATGTACCGGGTTGTGGCTGCGGCCCCCGGTCATGCTACCCGGGTAGGAGCCGCCCCCAAGGGAGCAGTTGTCAAGCAGAAAGTAACCCTGGAAGCCACGGCTCCGCTGGGCGTGTGGCTGGCCCCCGCCACTGAGGCATGGCTGCCGCCCGTGCCGGTGCTGCCGGGCTGGCCCCTGCCCACGCGGGCCTCGATTGTTGGAGCACCGCGCCCCTGCGCCGTGCCCGATGCCTTCCGCACGCGCCTGCTGGGCGCCTCGGTGTCGCCCCACGCCCCCTAAATGACAATAATTAATGAGCAATAAAGCAGGAAGAATTGCCAGTGCGCAGTCTTCCTTCTTCATTGCTCATTCTTGCTTGCTCATTCTTCATTGCCATTTCTTTCTACATGCGTAATAAAAACCTCATTATCATCCTCACGGTCATTGTTACCGCGTTGTGTGCCTACTTCCTCACGCTCACGTTCATCTCCCGGGGCGTGCAGCAAAAGGCCGTCAACTACGCCACCCGCAACGGCCGCGTAGATCAGAACCTGCGCCAGCACTACCTCGACTCGGTGTGGCGCGCGCCCGTATTCGGCCCCCTCACCTACCGCGACGTACGGGAGAAGGAGCTCGGCCTGGGCCTCGACCTGAAAGGCGGCATGCACGTGACCCTGGAAATTTCGCCGGTCGAAATCGTGCGGGCCATGGCCAATAACTCCAAGGACCCCAAGTTCGTGCAGGCTATGCAGAAAGCCCAGGAGCTGCAGAAAACCAACCCCACTACCCAGTTCACGGCGCTGTTTGCCCAGAGCTTCCGCGAAGTGGCCCCCGGCGACAAGCTGGCCCGCATCTTTGCCAACACGACCAACAAAAGCCGCGGCCTGACTTACAACTCGACCAACGAGCAGGTAATTGCCGCCATCGACAAGGAAGAGGAAGAAGCCATTGACCGCTCCTTCAACATCCTGCGTACCCGCGTCGACAAATTTGGCGTGAACCAGCCCACCATCCAGCGTGTGAAAGGCACCGGCCGTATTCAGATCGAGCTGCCCGGCGTAGACAACCCCGAGCGCGTGCGCAAGCTGTTGCAAGGCCAGGCCAAGCTGGAGTTCTGGGAAGTATGGCGCACCGATGAGTTTGCTCCTTACTTCAACCAGTTGAACGAAGTACTGACGGCCCAGGAAGCCGCTGGCAAAGCTACTGGCACTGCCGCCGCTACTACCGATACCGCTGCCACGGCCACCGCTACCGGCGACTCTACTTCCTTGGCCAGTCAGCTCGCCAAGAAGAATGCTACGGCCAAAACCGACTCAGCCAACCCTGCCCAGAGCAGCCAGCTGGCTCGCCTGTTTACGATGCCCGGTGGCCTGGGTGCCAACCTGCGCGACACGGCCCGTGTGAATGCCCTGCTGCGCAGCCAGGAAGTACGCGCTGTATTGCCCCCGAACCTGACGCTGCTGTGGGACGTGAAGCCCACCACCATCGACGGCCAGGAATATCTACAGCTAAATGCCATCCGCAAAACCCGCGAAGGCGTGGCCCCCATGGGTGGCGACGTGGTATCGGATGCCCGCCAGGATTATGACCAGGGCGGCCGCCCCGAGGTATCGATGCAGATGAACCCGGCGGGTGCCCGCAAGTGGCAGCGCCTCACGGCCAGCAACATTGGCCGCCAGGTAGCCATTGTGCTCGACGACTATGTGTACTCGGCGCCGGTGGTGCAGTCGGAAATTGCCGGCGGCAACTCCAGCATCTCGGGCAACTTCAGCATTGAGGAAGCGCAGGATTTGGCCAACGTACTGAAGGCTGGTAAGCTACCTGCTCCTACCCGCATTGTGGAAGAAGCCGTAGTTGGTCCTTCGCTTGGTCAGGAAGCCATTAACCAGGGCCTGTACTCTACGCTGGCTGGCTTGGTTATCATCATGATTTTCATGGCTGTGTACTACGGCCGTGCCGGTCTGGTGGCTGATGCTGCCCTGCTTTTCAACATGTTCCTGGTAATTGGCGTGTTGGCCCAGTTTGGTACGGCCCTCACGCTGCCTGGCATTGCGGGTCTGCTGCTGGTTATTGCTGCTTCCGTAGATGCCAACGTACTGATCTTCGAACGGATTCGAGAAGAGTTGAGCCACGGGCTGCAACTCAAGGATGCCATCAACAAAGGCTACTCACGCGCTTTCTCGGCCATTTTCGACTCCAACGTTACCCAGCTGATCATTGCCCTGATTCTGACTTTCTTCGGTACGGGCCCGGTGCAGAACTTCGCCATCACCCTGCTGATCGGTATCTTCACCTCGTTCCTGTCGTCGGTGTACGTGTCGCGTCTCATCATTGAGTTCCTGACCAAGGACAAAGAGACCAGCAAGATTCAGTTCTCGACGGCGCTGTCGCGCAACCTGTTCCAGAACCTGAACTTCGACATCGTAGGTAAGCGCAAGCTGGCCTACATCGGCTCCACCATTTTCATCGTTATCGGCTTTGTACTGATGGCCGTGCAGGGTGGCCCCAACCTGGGCGTTGACTTCCGCGGGGGCCGCTCCTACGTGGTAGACTTCAACAAAGCCGTAGCCGCCGACCAGGTGCGCACGGCCCTGCTCGACAACTTCGGCGGTGCGGGTACGGAAGTGAAAACCTATGGCGCCAACAACCGCCTGCGCATCACCACTGGCTACCTGGCCGATGACGAAAGCATTGCCGCCGACCAGAAAGTGCGCACCGCCCTCGACCAGGGTCTGCAGCAGTTCAGTGCTGACCAGCCCCAGATCAAGAGCACCTCGAAAGTGGGCGCTACCATTGCTGACGACATCAAGAAAACTTCGGTGTTGAGCCTGGGCCTTACGCTGCTGGGCATCTTCGTGTACGTGTTGCTGCGCTTCGAGAAGTGGCAGTACTCTATGGCCGCCGTAATTGCCTTGTTCCACGATGCTCTGCTGGTTATTGCCGCTTACCCCATTGCTCGTCTGTTTGGCCTGAACTACGAAATGGACCAGATTTTCGTAGCAGCCGTGCTGACCATCATCGGCTTCTCCATGAACGATACGGTGGTTATCTACGACCGTATCCGGGAATACCTGCGCGAGAACAAGCACCTCACCTTCGCCCAGGTAGCCAACCCGGCCCTGAACAGCACGTTCTCCCGCACCATGATTACGTTCACCACGGTGTTCCTGGTAGTGGCAGTGTTGTTCTTCTTCGGTGGTGAAACCCTGCGCTCCTTCTCCTTCGCCATGATGATTGGGATGGTGTTCGGGACGTACTCGTCGCTGTTCATTGCTACGCCCATCATCCTTGATACCTACGGCCGTAAGGAGTCGCGCGAGCGGGGTGTGGACCACACCACCACCATTACCGACGCTGATGCGCCCAAGTTGAACACGACGCACGCCTAAACGGCCCAGCGTACTAATTTTAAAAAGCCCGGCCTGCAGGTCGGGCTTTTTTTATTTCCCAGTGTGCAGGCTATCAACTTGTTCCCTAGCTTTCAATAACTTTTCTGTCTTCGACAGGCAACCCAACCGGGGCTTGCATCCGAGTTAGGTATAAACCGACAACCCCGCGCCCGTGCCGCCCCAGCCCGAACATGATGCTACCCTGCTCCTGGCCTTGCTGGCCGGGTGCCGCCGCATGGACCGGGAGTGCCAGCGGCGAGTATATCTGCTGTACTATAGCTACGCCCTGAGCGTGTGCCTACGTTACGCCCGCCACCGCGAAGAGGCCCTGGAAGTCGTAAACGATGGCTTCCTGAAAGTGTACCGGGACGTGACGCGCTTCGACCCGGCCCGCCAGGAAATCAACTCCTCGTTTCGGGGCTGGCTACGGAAAATCATGGTGCACACGGCCATCGACCACTACCGCGCCCAGGCCCGGCACCAGATGCAGGAGCTGCCAGAGCACGCCTACGGCCAGGCCGACGACAGCGCCGGTGCCCTGGATACACTGGCATATGAAGAGCTGATTGCTTTGATTCAGCGGCTTTCCCCCGCCTACCGCACCGTATTCAACCTGTACGTGCTGGATGGTTTCACGCATGAGGAAATTGCGCAGCAGCTGGGCATATCGATAGGGGCGTCGAAGTCCAACCTCTCGAAAGCGCGGGGCCACTTAAAGGAAATGCTAAAAAAAATTAACCACCATGCCTACGCCGAATCTGTCAGATGAGGAGCTAGATGCTCTGTTTCGGCGCGCTACCGAGGCCTATCCAGCAGAGGATGGCTCGGCCGCGTGGCAGGGCATGGAGCATCAACTCAACACTTTGGCCCAGCACCGGGCCGCTTACCAGCAAGTGCTGCGGTGGTTTGCCGCAGAAATTGCCACCGTAGCCGTGCTGCTGTTGGTGTGGTTTACTTATCATCCCCTGTCTGGTAAAGCTTCTGCCTCACCAGTTGCTCGAATTTCAGCCACGCCCCTTGTACCAGCTGGCCCTGCTGCTACTTCAGGGTCTGACACTGCTCCTTCTGCCCCCCTCCGCCAAGCTAAGCCGACTGAGCAAAGCCCATTGGCTCCCACAGCTGGCTCCACACTGGCCTCGAATGAACCGGCAGCTCAAACGGCTCCGCGCGGCGTAGCGCTAACTACAATACTGCCGCGCCCCAGACAACGGCGCTCCTTCCTGCCGCTTCTGCCTTCCCCTCACCGCTCAAGGCTTGTACAGCACACATCTGCCGCAGATTTCGAGGATGTTGAGGCGACAAGCGCAAAAAGCCGTAGTAGCGCCGGTCTACTTGCCGTGGCCGTGAGCCATCCGACTTCCCCACCTCCCCAACCCTCCTCAACAGTAGAGTCCTCGACTGCTACGGCTTCTTCTCCACTCCCGGCCCCGGCTATATCCAGCCCCAGCCTTGCTAGTGCTGCTAGGCATACAGCCAGCGTTGATCAGCCAACTACTGAGCCTACTCCAACTATCAGTGTTGCCCCTGCAGAGTTTGCCCCCACCATAATTTCAGCAGACTCTGTTTCTCAAGAAGCCAAAGCGCCTGTCAACTCACTGGCCCTTGCCGATACCCCTCCAGCCCTACCGGATTCTGCTCATGCGCCCGAGCCCAAGCGCAAGGCAACGCCGCCGGCCTACCGGTTTGGCTTGCTGGTGCAGTACGCGCCCGAGGTAAGCACCGTGCGCTTTTCACCCATTAGCAAAGCCGGCAGCAACGTGGGCGGCCAGGTAGAATACTTCTTCACCAACCGCCTCAGCGTGAATGTGGGCGTGCTGCGGGCCATGAAACGCTACCAGGCCCGCGGCACCGACTACCACGCCCGCCCGGCTTACCTGCCTTCCTCTATAGACATTGATGAGGTAGACGCTGACTGCCGCATGGTGGACATTCCACTGAACGTGCGCTATGCCCTGCGGGTACAACCGAAATACCAGCTGTTTGCCAGCGCGGGGCTGTCGTCGCTGCTGATGCGGGACGAGCGGTACGTATACTATTATGACTACTACAACCGGCCGGTGCAACGCGAATGGCGGGTGCAAAAAGGCAGCAACCACTGGCTGAGCGTGGTGAATCTGTCGGTGGGCTACGAGCGGCAGGTAGCGGCGCGCTGGGGGCTACGGGCCGAGCCTTTCGTGAAAATCCCGCTGGGCGGCGTGGGGGCTGGCCAGGTGCGCCTGAGCAGTGCGGGCGTGTTTTTCGGGGCGCAATACCGCCTGCTGAGAGCCGCAGCTCTACCGCACTAGCCCCTCCCCCGCGCTTTTCTTTCTTCTATTTACTTCCTCATCATGAAACTGCGCTTCCCGCCGTATTGGCTTGGGCTAGGCTTGCTGTTGCCTGCCTGCGCCTACGAAAATGCTGAAGAACTGCTGCCGCAGCCCACCTGCGACGTATCGGCGGTGACTTACAGCCGGACCATTCAGCCTTTGTTGCAACAGCGCTGCTACGCCTGTCACGGCGGAGGAGAGGCAGAAGGCAATGTGGTGCTCGACAACCTGGCCGCCGTGCAGCACCACGCGGAGCACGGCGCCCTGCTGGGCGTGCTCACCCCCGGCTCGGGCTACCCGGCCATGCCCAAAAGTGGCTTCGCCCTGAGCACCTGTGAAGTGGCGGCCATCCGGGCCTGGGTAGAGGCAGGTACCCCCGACAATTGAGTTTCCCATGAAAGCGTACTGGCTTTTTCTCTGCCTCCTGCTCGGCCCCATATGCAGTGCTTTTGCCCAAGGCAAATACCTCACGCGCACCGGGCGCATTACCTTCTTTTCCTCCTCTCCGCTGGAAGACATTGAAGCCCGCAACGAGCAGGTGGCTGCCATCCTGGATCTGCAAACCGGCCAGGTGGCCTTCACCGCTCCCATGCGCGCCTTCGTGTTTCCGAATAGCCTGATGCAGGAGCACTTCAACGAAAACTACGTGGAGTCGGAGAAGTACCCGCGGGCCACCTTCGCGGGCAAGCTGCTGAACTGGCCGGCGGCCGAACCCCTGACATCCGGGAGTGCCCGCAGCGTAATGGTGGAGGGCGACCTAACCATTCACGGGGTGAAGCGGCGCATGAAGGTGCCCGGCACCCTGGAGCTACGCGGCAGCACGCTGGTCGTGAATGCCAGGTTTGCGGTAGCCCCCGCCGACTATAACATTGAAATTCCGCTGCTGGTGCGCGAGCATATTGCCAAATCAGTGGCCGTGACCGTGGCCCTCACTTGCCCTTCTCAACCCTAACACCACCGCTGGCTATGCTTTTTCGGCTACCCTCTGTATTGTGCTTTATTGTCTGTCTGAGCTTGCTGCTGGCTGGGGCAGCCCCTGCCGTGGCCCAGGACAGCCTGCTCAACCAACTCACCACCCAAGACAGTCTTCGTACTCCGGAGCCCGTGGTCGCTACGTTCAAAGGCACCCGCGTCAGCAATGGGCACTCCATCGAAACCCCGGGCCAGGGTGTGTTGCTCTTTCTTATCTCGCACCGCTTCGGCACGCTCAACAGCGGCGCGTATAACTTCTTCGGGCTCGATCAGGCTACCATCCGCCTGGGCCTGGAATACGGCCTGAACGACCGGCTGGCCGTAGGCGTGGGACGCAGCTCCCTGGAAAAAACCTACGACGGGTTTGTGAAATACCGCCTGCTCCGCCAGCAGCCCACTCACATGCCGGTGTCCGTTACTTTGTTCGGCAGTACAGCCCTCACCACGCTACGCTTTGGCAACGAGCGGCCTTTCCGGTCACGCCTGACGTATATGTACCAAGCATTGGCGGCCCGGAAATTCAGTCCTGGCCTTTCCCTGCAGCTGATGCCCACGCTGGTGCACCGCAACTTCGTGGCCACGGAGCGTGACAACAACGACGTGCTGGCCCTGGGCATTGCGGGCCGCCAGAAGCTCAGCAAGCGCGTGGCCCTTACCCTGGAGTATTACTACCTGCTGCCCGGCCCCACCGCCGACGACTTCCGCAACTCCCTGGCCGTGGGGTTTGATATAGAAACCGGGGGCCACGTCTTCCAACTCCACTTTACCAACTCTCAGGGCATGATAGAGAAATTCTTCGTGCCGCAGACGCAAGGCAACTTCTGGGACGGTGACATTTACTTTGGCTTCAACGTGTCGCGCGCCTTTGGTGTCAAGCACAAGTAACCGATGGAGTTCGACAGCGGCAGAGCAACTCCAAGGCCTTAAAAACCAAAAAGCCCGATTCGCAGGAACCGGGCTTTCTGGTTCTAGTTAAAAGCAAGTAGTTACACCGTAATGCCTTCCGCTACTACTTCCGTTACTTCGGGCACCATGCGCTTGAGCAGGTTCTCGATACCAGATTTCAACGTAACGGTAGCTGAGGGGCAGCCCGAGCAGGAGCCCTGCAGGTTTACGGTTACGATGCCGGCGTTGTAGCTCTTGAAGGTGATGTTGCCCCCATCCTGCTCCACGGCGGGGCGCACGTAGTTGTCGAGCAGGTCGATGATTTTCTGGCTGGTTTGCTGGTCCTGCTCCGAGGCGTTGCCGGTAGCGGCAGCCGTTTGGGCGGCTTTCTGCTCAGCAGCGGGGTCCACGGTGAAGATGGGCCCGCCCGCCTCCACGTACGACTTCAGGAACGTGCGAATTTCCGGAATCAGCTGCGCCCACTGGTGCTCGGTGGTTTTGGTGACGGTTACGAAGTTCTGGGCAATGAACACCCGGCCCACGTAATCAAAGTTGAACAGTTCCTGGGCCAGCGGCGAATTGGCGGCGGCCTCCAGGTTGGGGTAATCCACGCTCACGCCATCGGTGAGCAGCTGCTGGTTCAGCACGAACTTCATGCTCTCCGGGTTGGGCGAAGCTTCGGCGTAGATGGAAATGGTAGACATATTCGGTCAAAACAAAATGACGGAGAAAGCAAAAACTTCAAGGGCAGCCGGCCGCTTAGCCTGGGCTGACGCCCTCACAACAGCGCGAGCCCCCGATAGGTTACAAAGGTAGCAGAATGCGGCCAGCCCGGAGATGAAAATACGGGCTGGTGGGTATGGCCCAGTCAGAGACACGCGGATAGTTTTGTCAGCTCACCTTCGGACCGCTTTTTATGCTTTTTCGCTTCGCTCTGCTTCTGGTCTGCACCCTATTTACCAGCGTAGCCTCGGCCCAGACCTTGGTCCCGCGTCTGATTCTGGAAGAAGACTTTCAGGACAACCACCGCAACTGGCCTACGGGCCTCATCAACAACGCCGAGTATAAAGTAAAGCGCGGGGAGTATGTGGCCAAAGCACGCGGCAACGAAAACAATACCAGCGTGGCCCTGCTGTTTATCCCGGAGCTGGAAAAAAGCCAGAACTTCATCATTGAGGCCGAGCTGAGCACCACCTCGGCGGGCTGCCTGGCCTGGGGTTCCGGCAGCCGCGACAACATGCGCCTGTTCGGTACCATGAGCGAGCATCGATTTGCCGTGTGCGGCTGGCGCGGAGGAAAATTCTTTTCCACCAACGGCGACAATGCCTATTCGGCCGCCGTGGGTCGTCAAACCAGTTGGCACACCATGCGGATAGAGTGCCGCGGCCCGCAGGTGCAGTACTTCGTGAACGGGACGCGGGTATGGGAGCAACAGCTTACGCGAATGCTGGGCCACGGCCTAGGGCTGGAAACCAACCTGGGCGCCGAAGCCAGCCTGCGCCATCTGCGCGTCTGGCTGCTGGAACCGGAGCCAGAGCCCACCGCAGCGCCTGTCACGCCGGCGGTCAGCCCGGTAGCCACAGCCACTTCAGAAGCCACCGACGCAGCCGCGGCCCTGGCCACTCCCCTGCGCGCCGGGCAGCGGCTGGCCCTTCGCAACGTATTTTTTGTGCAGGGAAAACCCGAGTTGCTGGGTACTTCCAAACCCGAGCTGGCGCGCTTGGCCAAAGCTCTTAACGACCAGCCCGCGCTGCGCATCCGGCTCGAAGGCCATACCGACAACCAAGGCCCCGAGGAGAAAAATCAGTTACTAAGCGAGCAGCGGGCTCAGGCCATTCAGGCCTTTCTGGTGAAATACGGGGTGGCCGCCACCCGACTGGAAACCACGGGCTACGGCTCCTCCCGCCCGGTAGCGGCCAACGACACCGAAACCAACCGCCGGCGCAACCGGCGGGTGGAGTTCGTGATTCTGGATTAGACCTGGAGTGAGCTACACCCGGTTGGCGCGGGCGCGCAGCAGCATATCGGCCAGCACTAGGTTGGCCATGGCGTCCACGATGGGCACGGCGCGGGGCAGTACGCAGGGGTCGTGGCGGCCCTTGCCGGCCAGAGCAATGGCTTCGCCCTGGTCGTTGATGGTGGCTTGGCTTTGCAGAATGGTCGCCACGGGCTTGAAGGCCACGCGGAAGTAAATATCCTGCCCGTTGCTGATGCCGCCCTGAATGCCGCCCGAGTGATTGGTGCGCGTGCGCACCTGGCCGGCCTCGTCGGTGTAGAAGGCGTCGTTGTGCTCCGAGCCAAACAGCAGCGTACCCTCGAAGCCCGAACCGTACTCGAAGCCCTTCACGGCGTTGATGCTCAGCATGGCTTTGCCTAGCTCGGCGTGCAGCTTATCGAACACTGGCTCGCCCAGGCCGGCCGGCACCCCGCGCACCACGCCCGTTACTACGCCGCCCACGGTGTCGTGCCGGTCGCGGGTCTGGCGAATGAGGTCGGCCATGCGCTCGGCAGTTTCGGGGTGGGGGCAGCGGACCATATTCGAGTCGATAAGACCCAGATCCAGCTCCTCGTAGCCTACGGGCACCTTCACGCCCCCTACCTGCGACACGTAGCTTTGCACCTGAATGCCGTGCTGGCGCAAGAAAGCCGCGGCTACGGCACCGGCGGCTACGCGGGCCGCCGTTTCCCGGGCCGAGCTGCGCCCACCCCCACGGTAGTCGCGGCGGCCGTACTTCTGGTCGTAGGTATAGTCGGCGTGGGAGGGGCGGTAGGCGTGCTGGATGTGGGTGTAGTCGTGGCTACGCTGGTCCTGGTTGCGAATAAGCAAACTCAGCGGCGTGCCGGTAGTATAGCCCTCAAACCAACCCGCTAACACTTCTACCTGGTCGGCTTCCTGGCGCGGGGTGGTTAGTTCGCTCTGGCCGGGCCGCCGCCGGTCCAGGGCCGTTTGAATTTCCTGCGCCTCCAGCGCTAAGCCCGCCGGGCAGCCATCTACGATAACCCCGATGCCGGGTCCGTGTGATTCTCCAAAAGTGGTGATGCGGAATAGCCGCCCAAACGTGTTACTCATTCTCCAAGGGCCTGGCTGGCCACTTCATTAAAATTAACCTGGCCACTAGCAGCCTGAGCCGCAAGCTACGGCTTACGCGCCGGTATTGCCACGCCACCAGCCAAAAGCGGCCAGCAACAACAGTCCGGCCAGCAGGTAATTGGCGTAGCGCCGCACCTCATCGGGCGTCTTGAGAGGCAGCAGCTGGTTGTCGGCGCTTTCCAGCCGGCTCTGGTAGTAGGGGTCGGTGGTGCGGGTGCTGATGGCGGGGGCCTGCGCGGCGCCCAGGACCTTCACCTTCAGGCTGGCGCGCAGCACCTGGTAGTTTTGGGTGGCGGGGTCAAACACGGGCACCGCAAACAGGCTGTCCAAGGCCAGCACCCCGGGCTGCCGGGGCACAATGCGGTAGCGGAAGGTTTTGTACCCCCCTACCCGCCCGTTGGCGCGCGTTACCTCCTGGTGGACTTCGGGCCCAAAGATTTCTGCCCCTGCCTGCTCCGTAGGGGCCACCGGATTCACGGCGGCCAGGTTTCCCTCGCCCTCTATGCGCAGTGTATACGTGAAAGCCTGCCCCGTGCGGAACCGACTGCGGTCCACGGACTCCAGCAAGCGGTAAGAGCCTACCACGGCCTGGTCGCGCAGCGGGTGCGGCGGCAGGGGCTTGACCGCCACCGTGCGCGGCAGGGAAATATACGTTTTCAGGCCCGTCATGCGGTTATCGAGGGTCGGGTCGGGCTTCTTGGGCAGCTTGTACTTAATCATCTGCAGATCTACGGCCGGCCATTCCAGCGCACGGGGCGTGAGCGGGTAATAAACGGCTTCGTAGAGGTGGTAACGCAAGTAGGGCTTGCCACCCACAGTGGTATTCTCGGGCAATACCTCCTGCTCGTCGGAGGGCTCAACCCATACGGCCGGTTGTTGCAACCGCCGCAGAATGCGGGGCAGCTGCCGGTTGTAATCATAAAAATCGAGCAAGCCCTGGTCGGCGGGCGTCAGGTAGAAGTACAGCCCTACGTGTACCGGCTCACCCACGTACACGCTGGTTTTATCGGGAACCACGGCCAGAAAGGCGTTGTCCTGGGGTTCCACAAACTCCTGCGGTTTCTGTTTGCCGAAAAGCTGATCTAACAGCCCCACGCCGGGTGGAGCACTGGGGGTGGCCACTGCCTGCTGAGGAAGTACTTTCAGAGTAGCTCCCCCGGAGCGCACCTGCTGGCCGTTTACGCTTATGGTAAAGGCTGGCAGCACGTACTCACCTTCCTTGTAGGCGGCATAGCGCTGGGTAATGGTCAGCTGGGTGGAGGACTTTCCGCCCACAATGCGGGTTGTGGTAGTGCTGGACTTGCCGCTTTTTTTGAACCCCTCAATGTCCGGAAAGGCCGAATAGCGCGCTAACGGGGCGCCTTCCAGCTGAAAAGCCAGGGTGAAATACTCATTCAGCGGGAAGCTGGTTGGCCCCAACACCAGCCGCACCTGGCCCGTGGCGGTGGCTGGGGCAGCCGGAGCAGTGGGTGCCTGCGCCTTGGCGGCCGAAAGCAAGCCCGAAAAGAAGCTGAGCAGTAGCACCCAGCGAAAAAAAAAGTGCATGTGCGAAAAAAACTTAGCCAGCTCCTAAAACTACGTAAAAAGCTGCTTTTCTGCGGAAAAGCCCAGCGTGAGCCAGCGTAACCATGCATCAAATAAGTTATATCAAATCCGGTATTTACAAAAAATTAGGGACTGCGCAATCTATAGTTCAGCTAAGCCCGTATGTGAGTTCAGATTCAGGTTTTACTGGGTTTTTCGCCGCTCCTTCCCCGTTTTGGGCCAGGCTGGCGGGGTATTGCCCACCTTTTCTATTCCTCACCCATTCTAATTTTTCCATGTCCAACTTCCTCAAAAAAGAAGGCGAAGAAGCGGAGCTGACTACCCCGCTGCACGCGCCCATCAAGCGCCGCTCGTTCTTCATGTATGCCGGTGCAACGGCCGGGGCCACGGCCCTACTACTTTCCGGCTGCGACGATGATGACGACGAAACCCCGGCCGCAGGCACGGTGAGCCTTGGCTCGGGTGATATAGGGGTGTTGAACTATGCGTACGCCCTGGAGCAGCTGGAAGCCGCTTTCTACGCACAGGTAATTGCCACGCCTTATGCCAGCATGCCGGCCGACGAAATGACCGCCCTGACGGCCATTGCCAAGCATGAAGCAATTCACCGCGACTTTTTCAAGGCCGCCATCCCGGCTGCCTCGCGCATTCCGGACCTCAACCCCGATTTCTCGTCGATCAACTTCGCCAGCCGCGACTCCGTGCTGGGGGCAGCCAAAACATTCGAGGACCTGGGCGTAGCCGCCTACAACGGCGCCGGCCGCCTGATCCAGAACCCTACCTACCTGCTGCTGGCCGGTAAGATTGTATCGGTAGAAGCCCGCCATGCGGCTTATATCCGCGACTTGGTGCAGCCCGGCAGCTTCTCTGCCAGCGACGTAGTAGACGCCAATGGCTTGGACCAAGCGCTATCGGTTGCCGCCGTACTAGGTGCCGCGCAGAAGTACATCAAAGAAACCATCAACGGCGACAACGTAGGTAAGTAGTCCTCTCCCACTCTCATTTTTCTCTTGATATGAATCTGTTCAATATAATCTCGGAGCTGGAGAAGGTCGACCCGGAAATCATGGACCGCCTTTCCCACCGTCGCAGCGCCCTCTCGGCGCTTGGCTCACTAGGCAAGAAAATGGCGCTGGCCGCTGCACCCATTGCCATCGGCTCGGCCTTTAACAAGGCGCTCGGTCAGAACAATCTGGGTGACCCAACCGCTGTGCTGAACTATGCGCTGCTGCTGGAACGCCTGGAGTACAGCTTCTACGACCAGGCCCTGAAGGCCCCTACCCTCACGGCTACGCTGACGGGTGCTGCCCGCACAGCTATTGAAACCATCCGGGCCCACGAGCAGGCGCACGTAGCGTTGCTGACGGCAGCCCTGGGCGCTGCTGCCTCGCCAGCTCCCGCCAATGGCTTTGACTTTGGGGGCGCTTTTGCTACCTACCCCACTTTCCTGACGTTTGCACAGGCGTTTGAAGATACCGGGGTGCGCGCCTACAAAGGCCAAGCCACCAATATCCCGCGCGACCTGACCCCCACCGTGGGTGGCGTATCGGTTAACGTGCTTACTGTTGCCCTGCAGATTCACTCGGTAGAGGCGCGGCACGCGGCCCACATCCGCTACATGCGGCGGGGTGTCACGGCCGGAGCCCAGGCTAACATCATGCCCTGGATTGTAGGTAAAGAGGCCAACGGAGCACCAGATGCGGTGTACGGCGCTGGTAACCCGGCTGCTACTTTCCCGGCCGAAGACAACGTGACCCAGGCTACCATTAACCTGACTACCGGCCTGGGTGCTACCTACTCGGCCGCCGACGTTAGTGCTGCCTTCGATGAAGGCCTGGACAATACCACGGTAACTAACATTGCGAAATCTGTCGTAACGTTCTAGCGCTCTGCTGGCTTACTACCGCTTATCAAAAGGCGCCCTCTACTGCAGAGGGCGCCTTTTGTATGATAAGCCGGCCGGCTCACGCCCGCTCCCGGACCGGTGCAACGCCAGGGCAACGTTTGGGCTCCTGTAGTTGGGGTATCCGAGTTTATCGGGCTACCTTTGTTTGGTGACTTCCGCTTCGGGGTTGCTGGTTGCGCATTGTGTTTGTTGCGAATGTCTGATTCCGTAGTTACTAAATTTCTTACCCGGTCCCTGCACCGTCGTTCCTTCTTCCGAATTGGTGGCGCAGTGGCGGCGGCCACCACTCTCACGCTGGCTGGTTGCGGCGACGACCCCGTGGCTCCGACGGGCAGCTCAGTGCTGAGCTTGGGCCAGGCCGATGCCGGTCTTCTAAACTATATCTACGTGCTGGAACAGCTGGAAGCGGCTTTCTACCAGCAGGTGCTGGCCGCCGCTCCCGCCGACATGAGCACGGAAGACAAAGATTTGCTCACTCAGATCTACCAACACGAGGTAGTGCACCGGGAATTGCTGCTGCAAGCGTTGTCGGTGACGGGTGCCGGGGCGCTCAGCAATCTGGAGTTCACCTTTGCCTCGCTTTCCCTTTCGTCCCGCTCAGGGGTGCTCACGGCAGCCCGTATGTTTGAGGACCTCATTGTGGCAGCTTACAATGGCGCGGCCCCCCTGTTTGCTGATGGCACTTACCTGCTGCTGCTGGGCAAAATAGTATCGGTAGAAGCCCGTCACGCGGCCCTTGTGCACGACTTGCTACAGGCCGGCTCGTTTGCTGATAACAGCGTAGTGGAGGCATCCGGCACGTTTGCCGGCCTCGAGCGCACCCTCACGGTTACCGAGGTTATCACGGAGCTTAATAAATACCTGGTCATCAAAGTGTCGGCCGACAATCTGCCCACTGCCTGATTCAGCGTTCTGTCCTATGAATTTTCTTCAGCTTCTTGCCGATCTGGCGCAGGCCAATCCGGCGGTATATACACAGGCTAGTCAGCGCCGCACGATGTTGCGGCAGCTAAGCCAGTTGGGCGGCCGGGTGGCGGCTACGGCCCTGCCGCTGCTGGCCGTTTCGACTTCTGCTGCCAAGGCTGGCACCCGCGAGAATCTCCTGGATGTGCTGCAGCTGGCCCTCACGCTGGAATATCTGGAAAGCGACTTTTACCGCACTGCGCTGGGCAAGCTGGCTCGCCCCGATGGTAGTCTGGTTTCGGCCGACTTTGTCCCGGCCAGCCTGCGTGCCGATCTGGAAACCCTTCAGCTGCACGAAGACCAGCACGTGGCCTTTCTGCAGGCAGCCCTTGAAAACTCGGGCGTAGTGGTGCCGGCCCGGCCTCGCTTCGATTTTACTGGCAGCCGCAATGGCGCCCAAGCAGCTCTGTTCCCCGACGTTTTCACCAACTTCGATACCTTCCTGCAGGTAGCGCAGACCCTGGAAGATGCCGGCGTGCGGGCCTATAAAGGTCAAGCTGGCTTCCTTATCAACGACAACGCCTTGCTGGAAGCCGCTTTCCGCATTCACTCCGTAGAAGCGCGCCATGCTTCCCACATCCGCCGCCTGCGGCGTCTGCGCCAGACTGGTGCGGCGGAGCCCATCCGTAACTGGGTAGGCCCCGGTCTAAGCGGTAGCCCGGCCGCGCCGGCCTCCGATGCCGCTTACGTTGGCGAAGACGCTCTTACGCAGGCCCTGCCTAATTCGGCAACCGTTCAGCTGGAAGAGTTGCGGATTGGTTCTGACCGGGACCGGGCGCTACGCTCGGCGCAGGAGGCATTTGATGAGCCGCTAACCACCGCTCAGAGCACCGCATTGGCTAATATTTTCATCTATTAGGCTGCTTATTCAGCCTTTTCACGCAAAATCCCCCCTGTCAGCATCTTGCAGTTGCTGGCAGGGGGGATTTTCTTACGGCGGAGCTTGCATTATCTCCCAGATATCTTGTATATTTCACTACCAAGCCAAATTCAGTGACCCTGGTAAGCTAGCCTTTTTTGATGGCTCGCGTATACGTCGCCTGTCCTCTTTTCCAACTCCGCAACCCTAAGCGCTGAACACCATGCTGGAGTACGCCAAAACTATTTTAGTAAAAGTTAGCTTCGACAAAATTCTGTTTGAAAAAGAGCTGCGTAAAGCGTTACGTATGCTAGTGCCCGATGAACTTCGGGAGTTGCGCGCCTGGTGCTACCAGCAGTTTGCCCGGGTGTACCGCACCATTCTCAACCGCGTGTTTGGCCAAGCAGCCACCGCTTAAGTACCTTTTTCTTCCGGGTATATGAATGGCGCAGCTTCCGTTACGAAGCGGATGTTGCGCTGCAACCCTGCATACCCCGTACGCTTCACTGCCGACTGCCGAAACAGTTCGGAGAAAAGCTCGTGGGTAATTTCCTGCCAGTCGCCGCGCGTGAGGTCTTTGAGGGCGGGGTGAGCCGTGAACTGGGGCTCCTGGTGCGGCCGCGAAAAGCGGTTCCAGGGGCACACATCCTGGCAAATGTCGCAGCCGAATACCCAGTTGCCGAACTGCCCGTTCACTTCCCTTGGAATCTGGTCTTTCAGCTCGATGGTGAAGTAGCTGATGCACTTGCTGCCGTCGACCACGTAAGGCTCGGTAATGGCCTGGGTGGGGCAGGCATCCACGCATTTGGTGCAGGTGCCGCAGTAGTCTTTGATGGGACCATCGTAGTCCAGCGCTATGTCCACGATCAGCTCGGCAATGAAGTAGAACGAGCCTACGCCGGGCGTAATCAGGTTGGCGTTTTTGCCTACCCAGCCCAGCCCACTTTTCTTGGCCCAGGCCTTATCCAGCACCGGCGCCGAGTCCACGAAGCAACGGCCGCCTACCTCCCCTATTTCCTCCTGCATGTCCTGCAGCAGCGTCTTCAGCTTGTCTTTGATGACGAAGTGGTAGTCGCGGCCGTAGGCGTATTTGCTGACTTTGAGCGTATCGTTGGGCTGCTGCTCTTCCTGGGGTGGGTAGTAGTTCAGCAGGAGGGAAATGACCGATTTGGCGCCATCTACAAGCAGGCGCGGGTCGAGGCGCTTATCGAAGTGGTTGGCCATGTAGGCCATCTGCCCGTGCATATTGCGGTTCAGCCAGGATTCAAGGCGCGGAGCTTCTTCCTCCAGAAACCCCGCCTGGGAAATGCCGCAGTACATAAAGCCCAGCTCCGCCGCCCGGCGTTTGATGAAAGCAGTATAATGGGCGGTAGGGAGCATAGCGGTTGAAAGAGCGAACTACAAAAATACGTCATCCTGAGCGGAGCGAAGGACCTTCTTACAGTAGAACAAATTGTTGCTACGTAAGAAGGTCCTTCGCTTCGCTCAGGATGACAGCGTTTTACTTAGCTAAACAGCTCCCCCGTAGTGCCGCTGTTGCCGCGCAGGTGCTGGGGCATGAGGCGGCCCAGGTGCTGGTAGGCGTGCTCGGTGGCTTCACGGCCGCGGCTGGTGCGCTTGATGTAGCCTTCCTGAATCAGGAACGGCTCGTACACTTCCTCGATGGTTTCGGCTTCCTCGCCGCAGGCTGTGGCAATGGTGCTCAGGCCTACTGGCCCACCCTTAAACTTGTCGATGATGGTGCTCAGGATGCGCTTGTCCATGTCGTCGAGGCCGCGGGCGTCCACATCCAGCGCCGAAAGGGCAAACTGGGAAATATCCTGGGTGATGGTGCCGGTGCCTTTGATCTGGGCGAAGTCGCGGGTGCGGCGCAGCAGGTTGTTGGCAATACGCGGAGTACCACGTGAGCGGCGGGCAATTTCGAAGGCCGCATCCTCGTGAATCGGCGTGCCCAGGATTTCGGCCGAGCGTTTCACAATGCTAGTCAGCAGCGGGGCGTCGTAGTACTCCAGGCGGGCCGAAATACCGAAGCGCGCCCGCAGCGGCGAGGTGAGCATGCCGGAGCGCGTGGTGGCGCCAATCAGCGTAAAGGGCGACAGGGAAATCTGCACGGAGCGGGCGTTAGGGCCCGAGTCGAGCATGATGTCGATGCGGTAGTCCTCCATAGCCGAGTAGAGGTATTCCTCCACCACGGGGTTCAGACGGTGAATTTCGTCGATGAACAGCACGTCGTGCGGCTCCAGGTTGGTGAGT
The DNA here is from genome assembly GCF_008271285.1 of Hymenobacter lutimineralis. Taxonomy (NCBI): domain Bacteria; kingdom Pseudomonadati; phylum Bacteroidota; class Cytophagia; order Cytophagales; family Hymenobacteraceae; genus Hymenobacter; species Hymenobacter lutimineralis. The sequence goes on from NZ_VTHL01000009.1 coordinate 92,821, forward strand.
AGCCCGGCCAGGTCGGAGGGCTTGTCGAGCACCGGGCCGGAGGTCATCTTAATGCCGGCCTGCAGCTCGTTGGCAATGATGTGCGAGAGGGTAGTTTTGCCCAAACCGGGGGGGCCGTGCAGCAGCACGTGGTCGAGGGCCTCGCCGCGCTGCCGGGCAGCTCCCACAAATACTTTCAGGTTTTCCACCACCTTGTCCTGCCCCGCGAAATCAGAGAAGCTGAGCGGGCGGAGGGCCTTGTCGATGTCTTTATCGGTGGCATCCATGTGGGCATTGCCGCCGGTGAGGTATTGTTCGCGCATGTGCAAAAGAAGCGGAAAGTTGAGTAGCAAGGTAACACTGCGGCGGCAGGATTTGTGCCCAAGACGCACAATTTTATTAGCAAATCCCGACAGAACACTACCGTTTTTACTAAATAAATTGGCAAATATCGAAGATTAGGCATTCTGGGCCGACTATGTACCTTGCGCTCCAAACCCTTGCCTATGTCTGCTGCCTCTGCTTCCTGGCTTGATGCCCTGCCAGCCGATTTCTACGATCAGCTGGCCCACTGCCTGAGTCTGCATGGCATGGCCTGCGCTGAACTCTTAAGCCAACCCGCTGCCCAGCCCCTTATTGCGCTTAGCGGGCTTGGCCTGGATACCGTTCAGCAACTCAACCAGATTCAAACGCACGAGGCCTTGCTTACAGCCCTGCGCACGACGCCCCTGCAGCTCTACCACCTGCTCTTGCTGGGGCGCCTTACCCTCGATACCAATTTAGCTACGCCCGTACTTGCATACGTGCAGCGCCAGATGAGCATTACGCCCGAGCAGCTGGTGCAATTGCGTACCTACTGTCTGGAGCTGAGCGGCGCCTTTCTCTCTACCTTAGAGGAGCACCTGCCTGCTCCGGCCGGTTCTGCCTCGCTGGGACTCCACCGCCTGCGCGTGGAAGAAGCTTTTGAGGAACTACTGGCGGGGCAGCAAGCACAGCTGCCCGCAGCCAACCTGCGGCTGGCGGAACCCCAGTTGCAGATGCTGCGGTTGGCTTTGCTGCTGGTACATAGCCTGCCCCAGGCCGCCGACCACCCCTTCCTGCGCGCCGTGGGCAAACTTCCGCAGCTTACCAGCGCGGCCCTGGAACCCCTGATTGAGCGGCTGAGCGGCATCCGGGCCCAGGAGCAGCTGCAGCTCACCATGCCGGAGCTGGTGCAGCTCTATCAGGGCATGCAGGTCTGCGGGATGGTGTTTGTGTCGGATGTGATGAGCCGCATTGGCCTGGAAGACGCCTTTCCCATGATTTCGGTTGAGGACGGCGCGGCATCGGAGCCCTCCCCGGCCAGTCACCGGCAGGCGGTGGGCGAAATGGTGAGCGGCTTCACGCGCTGGGTACAGCAAACCTTCCCCGACGACGCCGACATTGCGCAGGCCCGCCGGGAAGTGCTGGCCCTGGCCGATTACCTGTAAGAACGCAGGCAGTTAAAGAGTATTATCCTGCGCTCTGCTCAGGATGATACTCTTTATTTCTTAGTGAGCTGGGAGGAGCACTTCTATTTCCAGGTGCAGCCAGTCGTCTTCCCAGGCTTTGTGCGTCAGGCGGGCCGTCAGCGGAAAGCCGGCGTCGAGCAGGCGGGCCACGGTTTCGTTACGGCCTTCGGGCAGGTAGCCCAGCCAGAAGGCGTCGGGGTCGGCGGTGAGCACCCGCACGGCCCAGTCGTCGAAGGTGCTGTCGGACTCCCGCTCCACGGCCAGGGCCTGACCGGGCTGGAGCTGGGGCTCAAACTCGCGCAGGCCGGCGCGGTGGGTAGTGCCAGCTACGAGACATTCCAGTAAAACCAACTCCCGGCCGGTGGGGGAAACAGCAATAGCCATAGGGCGACAAGATGTGGATGAGGCCGTAAGTATAACACCAACGCCCTCAGTGCGCCAGGGCTGACCCTTGGAATTTACCGGAATTCAGGTGCCGCGCCGTCGGACGCACGATCCGCAGGCTATACTTTTGCCGCCACTATGTACAGCAAAACCGAAGTAACCCAGCTCCGCCAAGCCTTCTGGACCACCTTTGGCCAGTATATGCAGCCCGTGCCCGGTGCCGAGGGCGAGCGGGTGAACTGGGTGAACTACAAAACCGGCCTCAAGCACGTGTACTTCCGCCTGCACGCCGACGGCCGCCACGCCACCATTGGCATCGACATCACCCACCCCGACGCCGGCCTGCGGGAGTTGTTCTATGCCCAGTTTCAGGAAGTGCGGCTGCTGCTGGAAGAAGCCACCGGCGAGGCCTGGACCTGGGAACCCGAAGCCGTGAATGAAAGCGGCCAGCCCGTGGCCCGCATCTACCAGGAGCTGCGCCCTATGAACCTATTCAGCCGCGACGACTGGCCCCGGTTGATTTCCTTTTTCAAGCCCCGCATTATGGCGCTGGATGCCTTCTGGAGCACGGGACAGTACGCGTTTGATGAGCTGCGGTGAAAGCAATGATCCTACCCACTACCATTGGCTAGTAGCCGCCAAGCTGGCAACCAATACGTGGCACGGCCAGCAGCACTTGTGTCTCCTTTCCTGTTAGGTTGAGAACTGGCTGCTGGAGGTGACGCGGTAAGCCCGATAAGGGCGCTTTGGCGCTGTTAGGGTACGGCTGCCGCCATAGCAATCAGGCGGCTTGCAGGTTTTTGCTTATGTTGTTTGCCTCAATCTATTTCTTCCTTCCCTTATCATGAAAAAACGTTTTCTCGCCGCCGCCTTATTGCTGAGTGCCACGGTTTCCTGGGCCTTTTATCCGAAGCCCGCCGCGTCAACGGGGTACATGATGGTTACCGGCGTGGGGCGCACCGCGGGCCTGGGCTCCTTCAACGCCAGCCTGACGGTCACGTCTGAATCGGGCGAACAAACCACTGAAGCACTGGACAGTAAAATGGTTAGCCCCAAGAATGTAGCGGAGGGGTTTCTGGCGCTGCATCAGCTGGAATTGCGCAAATTAAACCAGTTGGCGGCCGAGGGATGGAGCGTAATCGGCGTGACGCAGAACAATAGTTATCAGGGAGTCATCAATGAAACCACTTATCTACTCCGGAAGCTGTAAGTACACCTGTAGCAGCCAACAAAAAGCCCCGCTGACGAGTGTGTCAGCGGGGCTTTTCAAGCAAAACTTATCAGCTTACTTAAACGCCTGAATACCGGTGATGTCGGCGCCGGTGATGAGCAGATGGATGTCGTGGGTGCCTTCATAGGTGATGACGGACTCTAGGTTCATCATGTGGCGCATGATGGGGTACTCGCCCGTGATGCCCATGCCGCCGTGAATCTGGCGGGCTTCGCGGGCTACGTGCAAGGCCATGTCCACCGAGTTGCGCTTAGCCATCGAAATCTGGGCCGAAGTGGCTTTGCCGGCATTTTTGAGCATACCGAGGCGCCACACCATCAGCTGAGCCTTGGTGATTTCGGTAATCATTTCGGCCAGCTTTTTCTGCTGCAGCTGGAAGCTAGCAATGGGCTTGCCGAACTGCTCACGCTCTAACGAGTATTTCAGCGCCGACTCGTAGCAGTCGATAGCCACGCCGATGGCGCCCCAGGCAATACCGTAGCGGGCCGAGTCGAGGCAGCCGAGCGGGCCTTTGAGGCCTTCCACGTTGGGCAGCAGGTTTTCCTTGGGCACCTTCACGTTGTCGAACACCAGCTCGCCGGTGATGCTGGCGCGCAGGCTCCACTTGTTGTGGATTTCGGGGGCCGTGAAGCCTTCCATGCCTTTTTCCACGATGACCCCGCGGATGCGGCCGTTGTCGTCCTTGGCCCACACCACGGCCACCTGGCTTTCGGGGGAATTGGAAATCCAGAGCTTGGCGCCATTCAGCAGGTAATAGTCGCCCATATCCTTGATAGTGGTGACCATGCCGCCGGGGTTCGAGCCGTGGTCGGGCTCGGTGAGGCCGAAGCAGCCCAGCCACTCGCCGGAGGCCAGCTTGGGCAGGTACTTGCGGCGCTGCTCCTCGGAGCCGTACTGGTAGATGGGGAACATCACCAGGGAGCCTTGCACCGAGGCCGTAGAGCGCATGCCGGAGTCGCCGCGCTCAATTTCCTGCATGATGAGGCCGTAGCTGATGTAGTCGAGGCCGCCCCCGCCGTACTCCGTGGGAATAGTGGGCCCGAACGCGCCTACGTCGCCAAACTTGCGCACGATTTCGGAGGGGAAATGCGCCTGCTGGGCCCACTTCTCGATGTTGGGCGAAATTTCCTTTTTCACGAAGTCGCGGATGCTCTGGCGGATGAGCTTGTGCTCTTCCGTGAGCAGGTCGTCGATGTCGTAGTAATCGGTGAAGCCTGCGGCGTTTAGGGAGCCTTTGTTGCGTTGCACCTGGGCCTTGGGGGAAAGAACGTCGGTTTCCGAAGACATAGTAAATGGGTGGGTGGGAATCGGGGCCAAAGATAGGAGTTTCAACCTGCTGAACAGCCTGGGGACGTGGTTGGTTGCGAAGCGTGGCAGTCCCCGCCAGGAAATTTCTCTGCCGCTTATGCAATTTTACCGTACTGGCTATATTCCACCTCTCCTTCCCTTCCCGACCACCCGTTTATGAGTCACGAAAAAAAGCTGAACGAGCTGGAAGCCACCGCCATCTGCGGCAACGACATTTCGTCTTCCTGCCTGTACGTATCAGCCCTGGCCATTGCCTACGCCGGGCAGTACGCCTGGATTGCCCTGCTCATCGTAGGAGTCGTCCTGTTTCTGTTCCGCAAAATCTACGGCGAAGTGGTGGGCGCCCTGCCCCTGAATGGCGGCGCCTACAATGTGCTACTGAATACCACCAGCAAGCGTAACGCGGCCCTGGCGGCTTGCCTGACCATCCTCTCGTACATGGCTACGGCCGTTATTTCGGCTTCCGAGGCCATGCACTACCTGCACACACTCTGGCACGGGCTGCCCATTATTGGGGCCACGCTGGGGCTGTTGGGGCTATTTCTGGTGCTCACCATCCTGGGCATTTCGGAGTCGGCGAAGGTGGCGGTGGGCATTTTCCTGGTGCATCTGGCTTCGCTCACGCTGCTGGTAGCTTGTGCCATCTGGTACCTGGCTACGCACGGCGTTGACAACCTCACGCTCAACTTCCAGCTTCCGGTGAAAGGTGGCAGCATTCTGGGGGCCCTCTTTTTCGGGTTCAGCGCGGCTATGCTGGGCATCTCGGGGTTCGAGAGTTCGGCCAACTTTGTGGAGGAGCAAGCTCCGGGCGTATTTCAGAAAACGCTCCGCAACATGTGGGTAGTGGTCAGCTTTTTCAACCCCGTTATTGCCTTTCTGGCCATAGCCGTGCTGCCCATGGTGGAAGTTGGGGAACACACGGAAACATTGCTTTCGCACCTGGGCAACACCACCGGCGGCCGCTGGTTGGGCATCCTAATTTCCATTGATGCCGTAGCCGTGCTGAGTGGGGCCGTGCTTACCTCGTTTGTGGGCGTGAGCGGGCTGATGAAGCGCATGACCCTGGACCGGATTCTGCCGCAGTTCTTTTTGAAAGAGAATAAGGCTGGCAGCAACTACCTTATTCTCATCGTCTTTTTCGTGCTCTGCGTGTCGGTGCTGCTGATTACCAACGGGCAGCTGGGGCCGCTGTCGGGCGTGTATACCATTTCGTTTTTGTCGGTTATGGCCTTCTTCGCCCTGGGCAACTTTCTGCTCAAGAGCAAGCGGCCCAAGCTGCCGCGCCCGGTGTACGCGGGCATCCTCACCGTTACGCTGGCGCTGCTGGGCATTCTGGTGGCGTTATACGGCAACATCAAAATTCACCCCGACTACCTGATTGTGTTCCTGCAGTACTTCCTGCCGGCCATGCTGGTGGTGTATGTGATGCTGAACCGCACGGCCATTCTTAACCTCATTCTGGCGGCGGCCAACTCCTTTGCTACCCATTCGCCCCGCGTTTCGCGCCTGAGTCGCCTGAAAGTGCTGCACCTACTGCGGGAGCTGCACAAGCAGGAGTTTGTGTTCTTTACGAAGGGTGACAACGTGTCGAACCTCAACAAAGTCATGGCCTACGTGGTAGAAAACGAGTTTACCACCCGCCTGAAAATTGTGACGCTGCTCAAACCTGGCGAGCAGTATTCCCCAGAGCTTCTCACCGATATTCGCGTGCTGGACCGCGCCTACGAGCAAATTGAAGTAGACTTTGTAACGATGGAAGGCCAGTTTGGCCCCGAGCTCATCGACCAGCTTTCCAAGGAATGGGGCATTCCCAAGAACTTCATGTTCATCGGCTCCCCCGGCAACCAGTTTCCCTACCACGTTTCCGAGCTAGGCGGCGTGCGCCTGATTATCTGAACCTCGGATTCGGGCGGATTTTTCGGATTCCGCGGATTTTGTGAATGGCGCGAACAAATTGTCTGTCATCCTGAGCGCAGCGAAGGACCTTCTCACGCCTGAACGAAACTGTTCTAATGAGAGAAGGTCCTTCGCTGCGCTCAGGATGACAAAAAACAGAGAAGCCGCGCACGGTGCGCGGCTTCTCTGTTGAAAGCGAATCGTCCACAAAAACCGTGAAATCTGAAAAATCCGCCCGAATCCGTGGTTTAGAATTTCACCCCCACGGAGGCCAGGAAGTTACGGGTAGCCTGGGGGTAGTAGTAGTTGAAGGTAAGCTGCTGGCCCTCGGCATCGGGGTAGCCATAAGTATAGCCGTTGGCCACGTACTCGCGGTTCAGGAGGTTACTGACCAGCAGACCCAGCTCCAGCTCCCGCATGAAGGCCGGCCGCAGGGTGTAGCGCAGGCGCAGGTCCAGCACTTGGTAGGCGGCAATGGCTTTGTTGGCGCTGGCCGTGTTGTCGAGAAACTGGCGGCTCACGGTTTTGTAGAGCAAGGCGGCCCGCAGGTTTTTCACGGGCATCACCTCCAGCGTGTGCGCCGATACTACGGCCGGCGAGTAGGAAATGGTGGTGTTGCGGCCTACCTCAGCTACTACGGGGTTGTAGTCTTTGTCGTAGGTAACGGCCCGGTAGTTCTGGATACGGTTGCGGCTTAGCGTGAGCGTGCTGCTCAGGTTCAGCCAAGTCAGCGGCTGGTAAGCGCCCGTCAGCTCCACGCCGGCGCGGTAGCTGCGCGGGGCGTTGGTGCGCAGCGGAGTACCCACATCATTGAGCTGGCCGGTGTTCACCAGCTGGTTGCGGTAGCGCATGTAAAAGCCATTGACCTCGGCGCGCAGGGCTCGGCCGTTTACGGTGCGGTTCAGGCGGTAGCCGCCCTCCATATCGTGTAGCTCTTCGGCCTTGGGGCCGGCGTCGTTCAGGGGCCGGTCGGTGAAGTCGGAGCGCACGGGTTCCCGGTGGGCCACGGCGTAGCTGGCATAGAGCGTTTGCACGTCCGTCAGCTGCCAGGTCAGGCCCGCTTTAGGGTTGAAGAAGGTGTACTCAGCTTTGGCAGAAACGGGCACCTGCTTGTCTTCGATGCCCCCGAGACGGTAATCGATGCGGCGCACCTGCACGTCGCCATAGAAGCTCAGGCGGTCCAGGGCCTGCCAGATGGCACGGGCGTAGGCATTGTAGTCGGTTTTGGTGGCGTCGTTGAAGTAGGACCGGTGGCCGATGCTGCCGCTGGAGGCGTAGCGTGCCCAGATAACTTCGCCGTAATGGTCGTTCAGGAAGCGGTTCCAGCCCCCGCCCAGCGTAGCCTGCACCTTGCCGGCGGCGGGCTGGTAGTTGAGCGCGAAGATGCCCCCGTAGAAATAGTTATCCAGCCACTTGCGGTCCACCAGATCCGTGCGCTTGATGGTTTCCGTGCCCACCACCACATCCGGTAGGTTGTAGTCGGCCAGCTTGCGGTTGAGGCGCAGGCTCTCGTAGTAGCCGAAGCCGCGGGTTAGGTGCAGGGCAGTGGCCACGTTCCAGTTGGGGCTCAGAACCTGGGTGAGGTGAAGCTGGTAGTGGTTTTGCTGGTAGTTGTCGGTTTGGTTGTCGTAGGTGTAGTAGGCGTAGCGGCGGCCTTCGCGCAGGGCGCGGGCGGCGTCCTCGGGGCTCAGCTCGTAGTTATCCACGTACTGCTGCAGGCCGGCGGCGTTGCGGGTGAGGGCCGGTTCGGGCACCCCATTCCAGGCTTGGTAGGTTTTCTCGCGCCCCGAGAAAGTAATGAACTTCAGCAAGGTGCTTTTGCCCTGGTAGCCAGCGGCCAGGTAGTAGGATTTCAGATTGGAAGCCCCGCGCACCATGTAGCCATCCGAAGAAATGCGCGACAAGCGCCCATCTACCGTAAAGCCTGGCCCCAGGCGCCCGGTGCCAAACTGCACGGTGTTTTTCCAGGTGTTGTAGGACCCGAAGGAGTTCTGGCTTTCGGCGTAGGCCTGCTGTCGGCTTTCCAGCGTGCTGAGGTTAAGTGAGGCTCCGAAAGCCGCGCTGCCGTTCTGGCTGGTGCCTACCCCGCGCTGCACCTGCAACGACGACGTAGAGGAAGCCAGATCCGGCAAATTCACGAAGAAGGCCCCGTGGCTTTCTGCGTCGTTCAAGGGCACGCCGTTCACCGTCACGTTGATGCCCTCGATGCCTGTGCCCCGCACCCGAATGCCGGTATAGCCCACGCCGTTGCCCGCATCGGAATTCACCACTACGGAGGGCGTCTGGTCGAGCAAATAGGGAATATCCTGGCCGAAGTTGCGCTTCTCCAAATCCTCCTTGCTCAGGTTAGTATAGGCCGTGGCCGTGCGCTCGTTGGCGCGGGAAGCTGTTACCAGCGCTTCGCCGGTGAGTACCCCGCCCGGTTGCAACAGCAGGCGCAGCTGTTGGGAGGCGGCCTGTCCTTCCAGCCGCTGCACCAGGGGTTCGTAGCCGATAAAGGTGATACGCAGCTCGTGGGAGCCGGCGGCTACGGCCGGCAGGGCAAACGTGCCATCGGTAGCCGCCGCTATAGGCGTTCCATCCAGCAGCACGGTAGCACCGGGCAACGCCGTACCGGTGCGGGCATCGGTGATGGTGCCGGACACAGGCCCCTGCGCCCATGCCGTGAAAGGCAGCGCCAGCAGGGCCGCCCCGGAAACCAAGAAATTTTTCAATGAAATGGGTACTAAAAAGTGGAACGGACCCGGTGCCAGGGGTCGGCACCTTAGGTTTTTCGTTCGCGGATCGTTTGTTCCCTTCGCCGGCATTACCCGGGCAGGTTCAATGGGTATGATCTCAGCCTCTACGCCACTCCCGACGCGGGGCACCCCTAAACAGTTTGTGCCGCAAAGCTAGGCCCTAATCCCACGCAGTGCAAGCCAGTCAGCAGTATGACGCGTATTTACCTGGAAATCAGGATAGCTGCCCTAACAAAACTACCTGTAAAATCTTTCTACCGAGGCACAACCAGGCTGGCCGCCAACTCGTTAGAGTACTCTACTTCTGCCGCCCGCGCGCGTGTTGCTTCTTACGCTCCCCCCGTCATGATTAGCACCATTTACACGCTTCTTGTTCTAGCTATTCTAGCTTATTTCGTGGTAATGCCGCGCCGGCGCTACCACCGCCCCCCCTCCACCGACGGCGACGACGAAGGTGGCGAACCACTAGGGGACGGCCTGCCCGATCTGGACCTGCCCCCCGGCATCACGCGCCCCATCAACGACTGGGAGCCGGAGTACAACCGCCGGCCTCGCGTACCCGTGGGCCCGCGGGAGCCAGTACTCACCTAGCCTGCTGACTTTAGTTAACGACGGGGGCCGACCGTTGCTTTTCCGCATCTGGAAAAAGCAACGGTCGGCCCCCGCTTAGTTAGGTTAATAGCTGTGTGTAGGCTACAGGTTGCAGCCCATACGCAGGTAGGGCATGGTGCCACGGTACGTGATACCGCTCTCGGCTTCCAGCCCAAACGCCCGGTAAAAGGCACGGTTTTCGGCGCGGGCGTCGCACCAGATGCGCTTGGCTCCTTGCTGGCGGGCCACGTTGAACACATGGCGGAGCAGCTTCGAGCCAATGCCTTTACGCTGCTTGTCGGGGCGGGTAGCAAACTTGCGGAAGCGGGCCGTTTCGCCCTCGGCAAAGAGGGAAATGACGGAAACCAACTGAGCGCCTTCGAAGGCTCCAAAATGCTGGCCTTCGTGGTCGTTGAGCAGGCGCACGTAGTTGAGCGACTCCTGGGGCCAGAGCACCTGATGACGCAGGGTATAGGTATCGGCGGCAGCAATAGGGCGGATTTGAATTTCAGCGGACATGTGCGTAGCCTCCTGGAGGCTTATTCAAGGGTGATGCTATAGGATGTAGCGTACTCCTGTTGAGGAGCAAGGGTGAGGATTCCTTTTTTATCGCCCAGCTCGCCGGGCGGGCCCACGAGGCTGGCTACGCCGTGCCAGGGCTCTATGCACACGAAAGGTGCCCCGGGCTCTTTGGTCCAAAGACCCAGGAAGGGGAACCCCTCGAAGCGCATACGCACAGCACGGCCGCTCCGCTGGCTGCGCAGCGTGAGGTGAGTGAAATCGAAGTTTTGGAGGACCAGCGCATCCCGGCTGAACAGCTCGTAGCTGAGGGGCAGCTCCGTAGCCTGATGCAGTATCGGCTCGGTTTCGCCCGTAAGCAGCCCCCCACTTAATAAGTGTCGGCTAAAGGACACGGGCTGATCGAAGACGAAAGCATAGTCCTCAAACACCTCACCGGGCAGCAAGGGGCACCGGAAGGCCGGGTGCGCGCCGATGCTGAATAGCAGCTCCTCGGTGCCGGGGTTGTGCACTTCCCAGCCTACGGTGAGCATGGGGCCGGCCAGCCGGTAGCTGATCAGCAGCCGAAAAGCAAACGGATACTGCTCCCGAGTGGCGGCGGTATCGCGCAGTTCCAGCACCAGCTCGGCGGGCGTGTGGCGCACCAGGGTAAAGTCCAGGTCGCGGGCGAAACCGTGCTGAGGGAGCGTATAGGTATGGCCCGCGTGCTGGTATTGATCCTCGGGGAGGCGCCCCACAATGGGAAACAACACCGGTGCATGACGCGCCCATACCGTAGCCTCGGCGGGCCAGATGTATTCCAGGTTATTTAAATCTTTGCGCACGAAGCTGCTTAGCTCGGCGCCCCGAGTCTGCACGGTGGCCCGTGCCTGCTCGTTTTCCAGTACGTACATAGCCGGGGTAAAAATCAGTGGGTACGGGCGGCGGGCCCAGACGTTGCCCCGGACGAAACCGCCAGCAGCTCATCGACCAGAAAACAGGCCTGCTCCAGCCGGCGCTCCGGCGGGCCGCTGATGTCGGCGAAGGGTGAAAGGCCTTCTTCCAGCTCCCGCCGGTAGAGGTCGTGGAAGTGCTGGCGCAGGTTAGGGTGTTCCCGCAGTGGGTCGGGGTACCAGGGCAGGTCTACGTCCAGCAGCAGCACTAGGTCGTAGCGCCGTCGCTGCATTTCCATCAGGATCCACTCGGGGCAGTAGCCGAATGCATGCTCGCTCCAGACTTTGATAACCAGCAGATCTGTATCACAAAAAACTACCCGGTTGGCCTGCGCGGCAGCCAAGTCCTCCGTAGCCATTTGCCCACGGGCAATAACTTCCAGATCGGCCAACGTATAGTGCGGGCCCTTGCTTGTAAGGTATTCGCGGGCATACTCGGGCGCCCACACGGTACCGTAGTGCTCAGCCAGTTGCTGGCTAAGAGTGGTTTTGCCCGTTGACTCGGGGCCGGTCAGAGAGATGCGCAGCATTCTTTCCTTGACTGAAGAATGAGGAGAGAGGAATGAGGAATGAAGAGTTGACCTAGAGGCGGCTAGCTCACAACTGATTATGCATGCTTCATGGCGCCCACTTCGCTCTTCATCGATTTCCGCCATTCCAGGTAGCCGTACACGGCCAGGCCCAGGTACAGGGCATAGAGGGCACTGGTAGGATATAGCTGCTTATACCACAGAATGGGCACGTAAATAACATCTACCACAATCCAGAGCCACCAGTTTTCCAGGCGCTTGCGCATCAGCAGGTATTGGGCTGCCAGGCTGCCGGCGGTGGTAAAACTGTCCCAGTGCGGCAAAGCAGCATCGGTATGCTTCTGCAGATAATAGCCAAAGCCCAGGGTGAAAGCCCCCACAAACGCGGCGCACACCACCCACTCTACGCCTCGCGTGCGCGACACAACCAGGGCGGTTTTGCTGCGGCCGCCGTAAAGCCATTCGTACCAGCCATACAGGCTCAGCACAATAAACATGGCTTGCAGGAGCGAATCGGAGTAGAGCTGGGCACGGTAGTACACCACGATGTAGAGGGCGCAGCTGAAGATGGCCACGGGGAAGTTCCACAACGACTCGCGCGCGGCCAGCCAAACGCAGGCAAAGCCCGTGAGCACGGCCAGCCATTCCAGCGGGCTGTTGCCCAGGGCAGCAGTCAAAAATTCAGTGAGCGAGTGTAGCAAAGCGGAACGATGAGCAGGAAGCGCAACCGGCTACGGCCAACGGCTCGGTCAAAGCTAACGAGCAAAGCGGTATTTTTGCGGATAGAGCTGCTTTTTTCCTGCTTCTGCCTTGCTTTCATGCTCCCTGAACTCACCCCCGAAGACCTGCACCGCCGCCTGCAACGCGGCGAAACCCTGCAGCTGATTGATGTGCGCCAGCCGGAAGAGTTCGAGTACTGCCACATTGCCGGCAGCCTGCTTATCCCCCTGGGCGACCTGCCGCGCCGGGCCGAGGAAATAGACCCGGAGGTACCCGCTGTGCTCATCTGTCACCACGGTGTGCGCTCCATGCAGGCCCTGGCCTACCTGCAGCACCGCCACGAACTCACCAACCTGCTGAACCTACGCGGCGGCATTCATGCCTGGAGCACGCAGGTAGACGCGTCGGTAGCTATTTATTAGACTCCCGTTTTTTAGCCCGCAGCAGCCGCTGCAGGATACGCGGAAGGTGTAGTGCCGTTCAACGCAAGCCGCAAGATAAAACGTACTGAACCGACCCCATGCGCCTACCCGACCTGCCCATCCAGGAAGCCCTACCCGAGCTGCTGGCCACACTGGCCACCCACAACACGGCCGTGCTGCAGGCGCCGCCGGGGGCCGGCAAAACCACGCTGGTGCCGCTGGCGCTGTTGGAAGCCGCCTGGCGCCAGGATGGGCGCATCATTGTACTGGAGCCTCGCCGGCTGGCCGCCCGGGCCGCCGCCACGCGCATGGCTCAGCTGCTGGGGGAGCCGGTAGGCCATACCGTAGGCTACCGCATGCGTCTCGAAAGCAAAGTATCCAAGCACACGCGCATTGAGGTAGTAACAGAGGTACTGCTCACGCGCCAGCTCCAGGACGACCCTTCGCTGGAAGGCGTGGCGGCAGTGCTGTTCGATGAGTTTCATGAGCGCAGCCTCCAGGCCGACTTAGGACTGGCCCTGGCCCTAGATGCCCAGAGTGTGCTACGGCCCGACCTGCGCCTCCTGGTGATGTCGGCTACGCTGGATGCCGACCGGCTGGGACAGTGGCTGCAGGCACCGGTGGTGCGCAGTGAAGGACGGATGTTCCCCGTCGAAACCCATTACCTAAGTCCGCAACGCGCCGCCACGGCTTCCCGCCGCCCTCACGAAAAGCTGCAGGACCTTACCCCCGCCATTATCCGCGAAGCCCTGCACCAGCACCCTACCGGCGACGTGCTGGTGTTTCTGCCCGGCTTGGCCGACCAGCGCCGCGTGGCCGAAAAGCTGGCTACGCTCCCCGCTTCCATCGACGTACATACCCTCCACGGCGAGCTGCCCGCCGAGCAGCAGGACGCTGCCCTGCGCCCCGCCCTCGCTGGCCGGCGTAAGGTGGTGCTGGCCACCAGCATTGCCGAAACCAGCCTCACCATTGAGGGGGTGCGGATTGTGGTGGATGGCGGTTACGCCCGCGTCCCGCGGTTTGAGCTGCGCTCGGGGCTTACGACCCTCGGCACCGAGCCCGTGAGTCAGGCCGCCGCCGACCAGCGCCGGGGCCGCGCCGGCCGCCTGGGCCCGGGCATCTGCTACCGCCTCTGGACGGAAGCCGAGTTCCGGGACCTGCCCCACCACCTCGCCCCCGAAATACTCACCGCCGACCTCAGCTCCCTGGCCCTGGAGCTAGCCCTGTGGGGCACCCGTGACGCCAGCACCCTGCGCTGGCTTGACGCCCCCCCCGCTCCTGCCCTGGCGCAGGCCCGCGACCTGCTCATACGTCTGCAGGCCCTCACCCCCGCTGGGCTGCCCACAGCGCATGGCCGGGCCCTGGCGGGGCTGGGACTAGCCCCGCGGCTTGCTCATCTGGTAGTAAGCGGGCAAGCCCTGGGGCATGGTGCTACGGCCTGCGCCCTGGCCGCCCTGCTCACCGAGCGGGATATTCTGCGGCCCGCTGACGGCTCCTTTGGCCCACCTGACCTGCGGCTGCGGCTCGAAGCCCTGGCAACTGGTCGGGCACCTTTACCTGGCCTGCTGCCCGATGCAGCCGCGGTAAGAAGGGTGCGGGAAGCCGCCGCCGCCCTGCGCAACCGGGTCCACGCTAAAGGCGGAATTGAGCCGGACGTAGCCGGTTTGCTGGCTGCCCTAGCCTACCCCGACCGCCTGGCCCAGCGCGAAACACCTGAGCGGGTGCGCCTCGTGACCGGGCAGCGGGCTACGCTCCCCGCGGAATATTTTGGCGGGCAGGATGCGTTTTTTGCCGTAGCTTCCTTGGAGGGCGTAGCAGCGCAACCCCGGGCTGGGCTGGCGGCCCCTCTTACCCGCGCGGAGTTAGAACAACACTTTGCTAATCAACTGGAAACCCGGGACGAGGTGCGTTGGGAGGAAGCCGCGGGGCGCGTTACGGCCCGCCGCCTGCGCCGTCTGGGCGCCTTAGTGCTTTCCGACGGAAGCCTGCCCAACCCTGACCCTGCGGCCATAACGGCGGCCCTTCTAGAAGGGCTGCGAGCCAATGGCATAGCCCGGCTTCCCTGGTCGGAAGCGGCTACTGAGCTTCGGGAGCGGCTGGGCTTTCTGCACCGGCTACAGCCGGGAAGCTGGCCGGCGGTATCCGATGAAGCGTTGCTGGATGAGCTGGAAGAGTGGTTGGGACCCTATCTGGCTACCGCGAAGTCGTTGGCGGAGCTGAGCCGGGTAGACTTTGGGGAGGCGCTACTGGGCCGGCTGCCCGGCGGCTGGAGCCAGCGCCAGGACCTGGACCGCCTGGCGCCTTCCCACCTCGAAGTACCCACCGGCTCCCGCATCCGCCTCAACTACGCCGACCCCGCCGCGCCCGTGCTGGCCGTGCGGCTCCAGGAGGTGTTTGGCCTGCTCGACACGCCCACCGTGGGCGGGGGGCGTGTGCCGCTTACGCTGCACCTTCTTTCGCCCGGTTACCGCCCCGCCCAGGTTACGCGGGACCTGCGCAGCTTTTGGACCAGCAGCTACTTTGAGGTGCGCAAAGAGCTGCGCGGGCGCTACCCCAAGCACTACTGGCCCGAAAATCCCTTAGACGCCCAGGCCATCCGGGGCACAAAAAAGCAGAATGGCCTCTGAGGTTGGGTAAGGGCCAATGTTATCATTTCAGTAACAGGGCAAAACATAACATTGCGGCTGGTAACAATTCCGTAATATGGGGTAAAAGTTTAATAACACGCCCCTATTACGCACGTCTACCCCATGCTTCGTTTGCTATGTATCCTGAGCCTGGCCTGGGGGCTGCTGCCGTGTGCGGGGCTGGCCCAGGGGACCAGCAACACTGCCACGCCGGCCGGGGGCATCAACACTGGGCGCCAGATGTGGAGCCAGCTGGCTACGGAAGCACGCCTGACGGAGCGGTGGGGTGCTTTCACCGAAATTCAGCTTCGGCACAGCAATGCCAGCCGGTTGCCGCGGCAGAATATCTTACGGGCGGGACTGGCGTTTTACCCGGCTGCGTGCCTGCAGTTGTCGGCGGGCTATTCCTATGGGCAGTTCTACCGGGCCGCTTCTTCTGCGGAGGCGACCTTGCTGCCGGAGCACCGCGTGTACCAGCAAGTGCTGCTGCGCGACTACAGCAGCCCCGTGCGCATGCAGCACCGCTACCGCATGGAGCAGCGCTGGATGCACCACCCCGAAGGCCCGCGGTACGGCTATGGCAGCCGGGCCCGCTACCAGCTGCGGCTGGAACGCTCCCTGCGCCGCAACCCCAAGCTGGAGCCCGGCACGCCCTACGTCGCCGCTTCCGACGAGCTGTTCTTCAACCTGGGCCGAAGCGCCCGGCAGCAGTTTCTGGCCCAGAACCGCGCCTATCTGGCCCTGGGTTATCAGGCCGCCCGCTATACAGCGCTGGAAATCGGCTACCTCTACCAGGTGGGCCAGTTGGATGAGTACCCCGAAACCGAACGGAACCACACCTTGCAGCTAGCCCTGAACTTCACTCCTGACTTTCGCAATCAGCCAACCAAGTGAGAGTTGCTGAGGAAGCGAAAGACTCTACCCTGCTAATGTATCGTCGCCGGCAAGGTTCTGGCGCTGCGACAAGGTAGGCGTGTAGTGGCGGTGTAGCCAGCGGCTGAGGCCGCCCAGCCCCGGAAACAGCACCCGCTCGGTAATACCTGCTTGGTCAAGTTTGTCGCGGACTTCCCACTTGAGGCGGGCGGGGATGATGATGCGAAAAAACAGCTCGGGGTGCTCTTCCAGCCACTCGTGTAGCGTAGCCGAGGCTGAGTTCATCAGCGAAAACAAAGCGTACTGGTGCACAATGCGCGCATCGAGGGAAGGGGGCTCCAGAAACAGCAGAAACGGCTCCTGCTGGAGCAGTTCCAGGTCGCGCAGGTTGGTGCAGAGTGGCTCCAGCAGTTCGGGCGTAAACACATTGGAGCCTTCCGTGTGCAGGGCTGCCCGCAGCCCGGCCGGCAAAGACTCCGAGGCCTTTACATAGTTGATGGCCCAGATGACGCCGTCCTGGTCGTAGGCGTCGAGGTCGTCGGTGGCAAAGTGCAGGGCCACGTAGGGCGAGTACGTCCAGTCGAGCAGGCGCGTGGGCAAGCCGTGGTGCTGGGCCAGGGCCAGCCAGTTCCACACCGAAGTACCCGGCTGGCCAAAGTCGCGGGCATACTTGCGGAAGTTGCGCAGCAGGTGGTTTTCCAACTGCCCGTATTCGCCACCCAGGCGCTGCAGGCTGGTGGTAAGGGACCATTCGCTGGAACGCAGGCCCCGGTACACAAACGGGGAACGGTAGCGCCCGATGCGCCCGTCCCAGGTGTCGCGGAACAGGGCTTGCTGCAAATCAGCCCAGGAGTTTACTACGAGGTCATTGAGCGTGGGAAGCACGGCAGATGGAGTTAGGCAGGCAAGATACGTGCTGACGTATAGCGGCGGAGGGGGCAGCAGGTTATTGTGGAGCAGCGTATTTTTGCGCCGCTGGGGGTAGCTTCCAAAATGGCCTGCTGAGCGGAGCGGAGCATGACGGCCCCTGATGTTCGTAAGGGCAGCCTTGAACCACGCAAAAAGCCCCGCAGCGTACAGCCACGGGGCTTTTCTCACGAACGGCAAGAAAGGTTACTCCCCAGCCGGGTAATCGGCCGAGTCGCCCAGATCGGCAACGCTTTCCAGTTCTTTTATCAGCCCCGCAAATTTGTCGCGGGCCCCTTTCACGGCAGCTTTACCCAGGGGCAAGTGCAAAGGTGGATTTTCCTGGCGCACCAAGTCGAACATGATGCGGGCGGCGCGCTGCGGGTCGCCGGGCTGGCGGCCGCTGTAGCCCTGGATGCCTTTCAGGTTTTCGCCCACGGTGGGGCGGTAGTCTTCAATGGCCGTATCAACATACGTAGCCGAAGAGCCGGCCCACTCCGTGCGGAAACCGCTGGGCTCAATGTTGGTGACCTTGATGCCGAGCGGGGCTACCTGCTGGGCCAGGCTTTCCCCAATGGCTTCGAGGGCAAACTTGCTGGCGTTGTACACGCCCACGCCGGGAAACGTTTTGAGGCCGCCAATGCTGGTGATGTTGAGCACGTGCCCGCTACGCCGCTCCCGCAGGTGGGGCAGCACGGCCCGCAGCACCCGCAGCGGCCCAAAAACGTTCACGTCGAACTGGCGCTGCACTTCGGCCTCGTCGATTTCCTCGATGCTGCCCAGGGAGCCGTAGCCGGCGTTGTTGACGATTACATCGAGGTGGCCGAAAAACTGAATAGCCTCCTGCACGGCCTGCTGTACCTGCTGCTCGTTTACCACGTCAACCACGAAGCCACGGGCGCGGGCGCTGTCTTTTTGGGAGAATTCTTCGGCCTGAGCCGGCTGGCGAAAGGTAGCGGCCACGGAGTCGCCCTGGCTAAGGCAGTATTCAGCCAGCTCTTTACCAAAACCGGTGCTGACGCCGGTAATAAACCAGATTTTAGGAGTTGCCATATCGTAGGTTGAAATGAAGAAACAAAGCCGACCGGATAACCGACGGTTGGGCGCTTTAACCACTAAAAGGCCCTGCTGGTTTTGCTTCGGCGGGTATTTCGCCACTATTACATAACACGGAACTCAAATATTCGCCGTAGCTTTGTCCGGCAATAAGTAGCACCTAACCTTCTTGTTGCCATGGCTGATTACGCTGCCAAAATTGCCTTCGAGGCGCTTACCTACGACGACGTCCTGCTGCTGCCCGGTTACTCGGAAACGCTGCCCCGTGACGCCGACCCCAGCTCCCAGCTCACCCGCAACATTCAGCTCAAGCTCCCGTTCGTCTCGGCTGCCATGGACACCGTGACCGAAGCCGACATGGCCATTGCCATGGCGCAGGAAGGCGGTATTGGCATCATTCACAAAAATATGAGCATCAAGGCCCAGGCCGAGTTAGTGCGCCGCGTGAAACGCTCCGAGAGCGGTATGATTCTCGACCCCTTCACCCTGCAGGAAACCGCTACCCTGGCCGATGCCAAAAAGCTGATGCGCAATAATAACATTGGCGGCATCCCCATTGTGGACGAGCAGCGGCGCTTGAAAGGCATTCTTACCAACCGCGACCTGCGCTTTGAGAAGGACATGACCCGCTCCGTGACGGACGTGATGACGGCAGCTCCACTGGTAACAGCCAAGGCTGGCACCGAGCTGGCCGACGCCGAAGACATCCTGCAGGACTCGAAAGTGGAGAAGTTGCCCGTCATCGATGCTGACGGCCGCCTTGTAGGCCTCATTACCTATAAGGATATCCGTAAGCGTCGCCGCACCCCCAATGCCTGTAAGGACGAGTTGGGCCGCCTGCGCGTGGGAGCCGCCGTGGGCGTCACCGCTGATTTGATGGACCGCATTGCCGCCTTGGTAGATGCCGGCGTAGACGTTGTCAGCGTAGATACCGCGCACGGCCACAGCAAAGGCGTGCTCGACGCGGTGCGCTCTATCAAGCAGCAGTTTCCCAGGCTTGAGGTTATTGCCGGCAACGTGGCTACCGCCGAGGGGGCCCGCGCCCTGGCCGATGCCGGCGCCGACGCCGTGAAAGTAGGCGTAGGCCCTGGCTCAATCTGTACCACCCGCATCATTGCCGGCATTGGCGTACCTCAGCTCTCCGCCGTGCTCGAAGCGGCCCGCGGCCTCGAAGGCACTGGCGTACCCCTCATTGCCGACGGTGGCATCAAGTACTCTGGCGACGTGGTGAAGGCCTTGGCCGCCGGCGCCGGCACCATCATGATTGGCTCCTTGCTGGCCGGCACCGAGGAAGCCCCCGGCGAAGTCACCCTGTTCGAAGGCCGCAAGTACAAGAGCTACCGCGGGATGGGCTCGGTAGAAGCCATGGAAGAAGGCTCCAAGGACCGCTATTTCCAGGATGCCGAAGACGACGTGAAAAAGCTGGTGCCCGAGGGTATTGTGGGCCGCGTACCCTACAAAGGCATGGCCTCTGAAGTGTTGTACCAACTGGCCGGCGGCCTGCGGGCCGGCATGGGCTACTGCGGCGCGGCCACCATTGCTGACCTGCAAAAAGCCCGGTTTGTGCGCATCACGGGAGCTGGCCTGCGCGAGTCGCACCCCCACGATGTGCAGATTACCCGCGAAGCGCCCAACTATAGCAGCCGCTAACCACCGGTGCCGGCGCCCCGGCACTCGGCCAAAGAGGCAGCCCGCACCCTGGGCTGCCTCTTTATTTTTTCATCCGGGAACCTCTTCGCCCCGAACAGGATTTGATAGCGGCCTCAAGCAAAAAACCGGCTACTGTTTTATCTTGCTCCCTCGTTCCCCGCTACTTCTATCAGCGGGCTGGCCTTCCACACGTTTTCATGCAGCAATTTCTACGCATAATTAAACAAGCGGCACTTCCCTTGGCCATCGGCAGCTGGTTGTTGCTCTTGTTTATGATGCTGATGCGCACCGGTGGCATCCCTAAAATTGCGACGTTGCCCAACTGGGCTTTACTGGTAGCGCAGGGCGTGTTTGCCGGAGCCGTATTCCTATACCGTCGTTACCAGCCCGACCCTCTGCGCGGCACCGACTTTGTGGGGCTGCTGCGCCGCCTGGTGCTGGGGCCAGGCTTGCTGGCCACCATCTGCGTAGCTCTGCATCTGGTTCAACGGCTTACCAGTGCCCAGCCTTCCAACCCGGCCTTCTTTACCATCGTCTATGCTCTCAACCTGGGCTTGTTTATCGTGTTTCTGGCGTACACGTGCTACACTTGGCGGGCCCTCGTCCTGTTCCGGGCCCCCTACCTGGTGCACAAGCAATGGGGCTGGTTTGAACTGATCCTGGGCATTACCCTGCTGCTGAGGCTGCTGAACATCAACGTACCAACCATGCTGGCGGGTATTGTGGTGGGGGGCGTGGCGGCTTTCGGGGTGTACCTGAGCACCCACCAGCGCTGGGTGGCGTACCTTAACCGCCGGCAGAAGTTCGTTGTTATTTCTCTGCAGCTGGGCCTGCTGGCCTCGCTGGGCATTTTCTGCTTGTATTTCCTGCGCATTCAGTTCGACCCGTTGCTGGTGGCTCCTGCCCCGCAACACGCCTTTCTGCTGCTCACGGTTTTCTTCGCGGCCTTTTACGCCCTGATGGGCATCCTGGTCACCTTGTTCAACCTGCCCACGGCGGGCGTATTTGAGCAGAAGCGGGAAGAGATGCTCAATATGCAGCGCATGACCCAGGACATCCAGCGCGGGCAAACCGAGGAGCAGGTGTACCAGACGCTGCTGGACGCAGCCGTGCAAACCCTGGGCGCCGACGCGGCGTGGCTGCGCATTGATGACTCGCCGGACTACAGCGGGCAGCTCTACAACTTGGAGATGCAACAAGCGGAAGCCGTCCGGGGCCTTTTGGATTCGTATAGCCTCAGCGAAATAGATTACCTCAACAATGATTTGGGAAGCAGCGGCGGCTTTCAGCAACTGGCTCTGCCCTACAACTCCCTGCTGATGATGCCGCTTCGTTCCCAGAAGCAGCAGCACGGAGCCCTGTTCCTGTTTCGGGAGCAGCGCCAGGGCTTTGAGCGCGACAACCTGAGCATTCTGCAAACCTTCGTCAGCCAAACCATGCTGAGCGTGGAGAACCTGCAGCTCACCCAGGCCGCCATTCAGAACGAGCGGTACAAGGAAGAGCTAAAGCTGGCCAGCTCGGTACAGGACAGCCTGATTCCGAAAACGCTGCCTACCGACAACTGGTTTGAAATCAGCTCCCACGCCCAGGCTGCCCGGGAAGTAGGCGGCGACTTTTACGACTTTTTGCATTTGCCCGGCCGCCGCCTGGCTATTCTGATTGGCGACGTATCGGGTAAAGGCGTGACGGCGGCCTTTCACATGGCCCAGATGAAAGGCATCTTTCACGCGCTGATGCAGGAAAACCCGCTGGCGAAAGACGACAAGGACCGGTTCCCGCTGCCCAGCAAGTTTATGGCTATGGCCAACCGCGCGCTGGTGCACTGCCTGGAGTCGTCCTCCTTTATCACGGCCTCCCTCTACATCGTCGATTACGAAAACGGGGGCTTTGTATTTGCCCGCGCCGGCCACTGCCACACGCTGTACTACCACTCGCTCAAGGAAGAGGTGTCGTACTTCCGTTCCACTGGGCTGGGGCTGGGCATCATCCGCACGGACGGCTACGAGAAGCACATCAAAAATCAGTTCTACGACTACAACCCCGGCGACGTCATGGTTATCTACACCGACGGCATCGTGGAAGCCCGTGACGGCAACAAGGAGGAGTATGGCGAAGACCGGCTTTTGGCCATGCTCGAAAAAACGTATTACCTGGAGGCCGACCAAATCAAGCAAGCCATTCTCGACGACCTGAACGCCTTCAGCTACGGTCAACCCATTCATGATGACCAGACCCTGCTGGTTATTAAGTTCAAAACCGCTCAACCTGGTAGTTCAGCTTAACGTAAGCATGTGTTATGAAAATCACTCAGACCCCTTCCGATACTACGCTCACGCTTGTGCTTGATGGCGAGTTGGATGCCAGTTCGTCGGTGTTGCTCGACACGGAGCTTTCCAACCCGACGGTGCTGCAATACCAGAAAGTCCTCATCGACTGTCAGCGCCTGAACTACATTTCTTCCGCCGGTTTAGGCGTCTTTATCTCCCACCTGCAGCGTTTTCAGGATGCCGGCGTAAAGCTTGTGTTCTTCAACATGCAGGAGAAAGTCCATAATGTATTTGAGATTCTGGGGCTGGACAGCCTGATGACGATTGTACCATCCCAAACCGAGGCGGCAGCCCTCTGATTTTGTTTATTCGGTTGCTACGTAGGATATGAAGAACGCCATCCGCATCAGTTGCGAACGAAGCAACCTGAAGGTAGTGCGCGACTTCGTGTCCGGCTACCTCGTCGGGCTTGGCCAGAATGAGCTACGCATCAACCAAATTGTGCTGGCTGTAGACGAAATAGTGGCCAATATCGTTATCCACGCCAACGCCGAAGACGCCAGCAAGCACCTGGATGTGCGCCTGAAAGTGGCTGATGGCCTTTTTGAAATAGAGTTGCGCGACCAGGGAGCGGCGTATTCTCCGGCTTCGTATCAGGAGCCTAACATGCCGGAGTACATTCAGCAGGGCCGCAAGGGTGGTATGGGCATGGCTCTAGTCAACCGCCTGATGGACCGGGTGGAGTTTTCACAGCATAAGAGCTACAACATTTGCCGCCTCTACAAGCAGCTGAGCTGAACCGGGCACGGCTGGTTTCTGTTAAGCACCCTGCCCCGGCAGGGTGCTCTTGTTTTGGCCCTGCTGACCAAAAAAATCCGTAAAATTGCGTCCGTTGGCAAACTCCGCAGTGGGTAAGTCCCTGCTTTAGCCAACGTTATGAGCCTTCTTCCCCCCTGTATGCGCAAACGCATTCTTTTTGCCGGAGCCGCCGCCATGCTGCTAGCCGGATGCCAGACTTCCAAACCGACTACCGCCGCCAAGCAGCCCGTGCTGGAAACCCTCGGCAACCATGAGGTCCCGGTTTCTGAATTTGCCTACGTTTATCGCAAGAACAACGCCGCAACGCCCGAAGCGGGTACCCGCGCCAGCGTACAGGAGTACCTGGACCTCTACACCAACTTCCGCCTGAAGGTGCTGGAAGCCGAAGCCCGGGGCCTCGACACCACCCAGGCATTTCAGCGCGAGCTGGAAGGCTACAAGCAGCAGCTGGCGCAGCCCTACCTCACCGAGAAAAGCGTGACCGACAAGCTGGTGCGGGAAGCCTATGAGCGGATGAGCAAGGAAATCAACGCGGCGCACATCTTAGTGCGCGTGGCTCCCGACGCTGACCCGAAAGATACCCTGGCCGCCTACCAGAAACTTCAAGCCCTGCGCCAGCGCGTAACCAGCGGCGAAGATTTCTACAAAGTAGCGGCCGAAGCTTCCGAAGACCCTTCGGCTAAGGAGAATGGCGGCCGTTTGGGCTACTTCACGGCTATGCAAATGGTGTATCCGTTCGAGTCGGCGGCGTTTAAGACGCCGGCCGGGCAGGTTTCGCAGCCGGTGCGCACGCGCTTTGGCTACCACATTATCAAGGTAAATGAAGTGCGCCCCGCCCAGGGCGAAATCAAGGTGGCTCACCTCATGATTCGCGCCACGCCGAACATGCCCGCCGCCGACTCGGTGACGGCCAAGAAGAAAATAGACGAGCTGTATAGCCGCCTGAAAAAGGGGGAGAACTGGGAAAAGCTCGTGGGCCAGTTTTCCGAAGATGTAGGCTCGGCCGCCAATGGCGGGGAATTGCCGCCCTTCAGCACCGGCCGCATGATTCCGTCATTTGAAGAAGCTGCCTACCGCCTTCAGAAACCCGGCGACCTGTCGGCCCCGGTGCAAACGCCCTACGGCTGGCACGTTATCAAGCTTATTGGCAAGCAGCAGCTGCCCACTTTCGAGGAGATGGAGCCTACGCTGAAAAGCAAAGTGGCCAAAGACTCCCGCTCGGAGCTAAACCGCGAAGCCTTCCTCAAGCGCATCCGCACCGAAAATCAGTTCACGGAAAACAAAGCCGCCCTGGACTATGCCTTCAGCAAGGCTGATACGTCTTTGACCAACGGCCGCTTCAAGTACGTAGCGGCCGCCGCTCCTGCCAAGGCCCAGAAAGGCAAAGCATCTGACGAAACGGCCCTGTTTACCATCAAAGGCAAGGAGTACCCCACCAAGGACTTCCTGACGTATGTGCAGCAAAACCAGCGCGCCCGCCCCGGGGCCGATGCGCGCCACACCATGCAGCTGCTCTACGACCAGTATGTAAACCAGACGCTGACGGACTATGAGAAGTCGAACCTGGAAACCAAGTACGAGGATTACCGCATGCTGGTGAAAGAATACCGGGACGGGATTCTACTGTTCCAGCTGATGGACGAGAAAGTATGGTCGAAAGCGGTGGAAGACACCGCCGGCCTGCAGAAGTTTTTCACGGCCAACCAAGCTAATTACCAATGGGCACCGCGCGTGCAGGCTACTGTTATCAGCGCGGCCTCACCCCAGCTACTCACCCAAGCCCAGAAACTGCTGGCCACTGGTCAGTACCCCGTAAAGCGTCTGGCTCCGGCCAGCGTAGCATTCAAAGCCAACAGTGCTGACTTCACCAAAGCTGGTCAGGATGCGCTGGACCGCTTGGCCGCCAGCCTCGCCAACGACACCGCGCTGACGGTGCGCGTAACGGGCCAGATCAAGCGCGGCGAAACGGCCGCGCTGGCCAAGCGCCGCGCTACCCGCGTAGCCGATTACCTGAAGAGCAAGCAGGTAGCGGCCACGCAAATTGCTACTACAACCAATGCCAAAGCAGCCGCCAGCACGGCGCTACTTACGGTGACTACCTCTGCCGTGACTGGTCTGGAGGAAGCCCTGAACGAACAAAATCCGCTGGCAGTGAAGGTGGAGCAACGTCCTTATCAGAAGGGTGACAGCAAAGTGGTGGATGCCTTGCCCCAGCAGAAAGGCACCTATAACACTCAGCAGGACGGCCGCTATTACTTCGTGCGCATCGAGGAAGTGCTGCCCGCCGGTCCCAAAAGCTTGTCCGACGCCCGGGGCCAGGCCACGGCCGACTACCAGAACTACCTGGAAAAAGAGTGGATTGCCGAGTTGCGCCAGAAGTACCCCGTGAGCATCAACCAAACAGAAGTTGATAAGCTCATCACGAAATAAGGGAGTTCGTTCTTCGTCACGGATAGCCTCAAGTAAGTATTACGGGGCAAGAAACGAAAACGAAAAAGCCCTAATGAAAACCAGAAAGACGCCTCAGCCAGCTTGGTTGGGGCGTTTTTGTTGGCTTCGGGTGCAACGTTCCGGCCTGCTTGCAGCCTCTTTGCATTGTCCAGTTGGGGCTTTTTGCCGGAGAACGTAATTATGACGAAATTTACGGGCGGCTTTGGGCGTTTCCAGAGCAGTGAGCCGGCCCCGGCTGTTTGCCGTCCTCGGCTTTTCTTTAGTTGATTCTCATGACTGATTTTTTGCGTACCACGGCTCGCGTGGCACTGTTGGCCGCCGGGCTGGTAGCGGGTGCAGCTGGCAGCACGTTTGCCCAGTTGGGCGTAGGCCGTCCGGTAGCCCGCCAGATTGTGGATGGCATCATTGTGAAGGTAGACAACCAGATAGTGCTGCGCTCCGACGTGGAGTTTGCCTACCTGCAGGAACAGGCCCGGGCCGAGGGCAAAGCCCTGCCGCCCGACCTGAAATGCCAGATTCTGCAAGGCATAGTGCTCAATAAGCTCCTGCTGGCCAAGGCCGAAACCGACTCGGTAGTGGTAGAAGACAGCCGCGTCCGCGACGAGCTTGACCGCCGCATGAACTACTTCATCCAGCAGATTGGCTCCGAGAAAAAGCTGGAAGAATACTACAACAAGCCCGTCCGGCAACTAAAGGAAGAGCTGCGTACTCAGGTACGGGAGCAGCTCATCACGCAGAAAATGCAGGACGAAATTTCGGGTAAGGTGACGGTGACGCCCCGGGAGGTACGCCAGTTCTTTGGCCGCATGCCCAAGGATTCTCTCCCCTACTACTCCACGGAAGTAGAAATTGGGCAGATTGTGAAGCTGGCCAAAACCAACTCCAAGGCCAAGCAGGAAACCATGGCCAAGCTGAACGATATTCGGGCGCGCATTGTGGGCGGCGAGGACTTCGCCACCCTGGCCAAGCAGTATTCCGAAGACCCCGGCTCAGCCAAGGAAGGAGGCTACTTGGGCTTCTTTAAGCGGAAAGAGCTGGTGCCCGAGTACGAAGCTGCGGCGTTGCGGCTGGAGCCCGGCGGCATTTCGCCGGTGGTCGAGTCGCAGTTCGGCTTTCACGTTATTCAGCTCATCGAGCGCAAAGGCGACAGTTACTCTACCCGCCATATTCTCCTCAAGCCCGCCGCTGCCACGGCCGACGTAAGCGAAGCTGGTCAGGAGCTGGCCAAGCTGCGCAACCGCATCCTGGGCGACAGTATTTCCTTTGCCAAGGCAGCCAAGGACTTCTCCGATGATAAATTCACGGGAGCCAGCGGCGGCCTGCTTCAGAACCGCCAGGATGGTGGCTCCTTCCTGCCCCTGGATAAGCTCGACCCGGCTATCTTCTTTACCATCGACACCATGAAGGTGGGCAGCATTACGCCGCCCCTGCCCTATCGCACCGACGACGGCAAGGACGCCGTGCGCATCATCTGGCTGAAGTCCAACACGCCGCCTCACCAGGCCAACCTCAAGGACGACTACCAGAAAATTGCCCAGGCCGCCCTCAACGAAAAGAAAAACAAGGCGCTGGACGACTGGTTTCTTAGAAACCGGGGCTCCGTATTCATTGAAGTAGACCCGGAGTATACCGGCTGCAAACTGCTGGACGCCGTAAACTAGCATTCTTCGTTCGTCGGGCGTTAGTTGGGAGCTGTGCAGGCGCATGGCGGACAACTAATGCCCGACGTTCTGCGTCCTTGAAGGCCATCTTACCGGCACCTCATCCTTAACTCTATTTGCATGCGCACTTTTGCCTCCGATAAAGAAGCCGCCGACGCCCTGGCCGACTCCTACCGCACGCTTCGCCAGGAAATCGGCAAGGTCATTATCGGGCAGGATGATGTGGTGCGGCTGGTGCTCACGGCGGTGTTTTCGCAGGGCCACTGCCTGCTGGTAGGTGTGCCGGGCTTGGCTAAAACCCTGCTCATCCAAACCATTGCCGACTCACTGGACCTCTCCTTCAACCGAATCCAGTTTACCCCGGATTTGATGCCATCCGACATTGTGGGCTCGGAAACGATGAACCAGCAACGGGACTTTCACTTTGTAAAAGGGCCGGTTTTTGCCAACATCGTGCTAGCCGACGAAATCAATCGGACGCCGCCCAAAACCCAGGCAGCCCTATTGGAAAGCATGCAGGAATACGCCGTTACGGTGGCGGGGCAGCGCTATCCGCTGGAGCGGCCTTTCTTCGTGCTGGCGACGCAAAACCCCATCGAGCAGGAAGGCACCTACCCGCTGCCGGAAGCCCAGCTGGACCGCTTCATGTTCAACATCGAGCTGGGCTACCCCAGCTATGAGGCGGAGCTGCAAATTGTGAAGAACACGACGTCCGATAGAAAAGCTACCGTAAGCAAAATTCTGCACGCCTCCGAAATCCAGGCCTATCAGCAGCTGGTACGCCGCGTGCCCGTCGCCGACAATGTGGTGGAGTACGCCGTGGGCTTGGTTCATAAAACGCGTCCGGGTACGGCGCGGGCGGGGGGCCGAGCCTCGCAGCTGCTGGAATGGGGTGCTGGGCCGCGCGCCTCGCAGCACCTCATTGTGGGCGCCAAATGCAATGCCCTGCTCAATGGCAAGTACTCGCCCGATATTGAGGATGTGCGGGCCGTAGCCCTGCCTATTCTCCGGCACCGGTTGGTTCGTAACTTTAAGGCCGAAGCCGAGGGCATCACCGTGGAGCAAATCGTGCAGGAGCTGCTGTAGCTTTGCGCTCATCTTGTGTCGACGCGTCTTACCTCGGCCCAACTATTCTCCCATCAACTCTCCTTATGGAAGCTTCTGCTTACTACGCGCAGTTTCAGCGCAACCTCGACATCATTCTGGATGCGCTGCAAGCGGGCCTGGACCTGCGCACTACGGCACTAGAAGTTTCGCTACCGCTGGAAATCTACGTGCTTTGCGAAGTGCTCAACCAGGGCGGCGGTCAGTTCCGGCTCAGCACCGATGGCCTGGCCCGGGTAGCGGAGTTTCAGCAGCAGTACCAGCAACAAGAATCGGCTACAGAGGCCATTATGCGCCGCCTGCTGGAAGATAAAAAGGCCATGATGCGTACCCCGGAAGGCCGCGTACTCACCAAGGAAATGCTGATTCGCCGCCTGGAGTTTTTCAACGAAGCTGCGCGGCAGGTAAACGTGATGCGGACGCAAAGCTCACTGGGCAGCCCGGCCCAGAATCGTTCGGGAGTTGGTGTAGCCAAGTTCCAGAAATAGCACCGGCCGATTTGCTGCCAGACAAATACAAAAGGCCACCCCGGCAGGGGTGGCCTTTTGTATGCTAACTAGTATATGGTGGAGCGGGTGGCTGCCTAACGGGTAACCATGGTTCCTGCATTCTGGGGACGAATATCGGTGTGCCCGTCTTTGGCGTGCTGCACATTCAGCGTCGATTCCGGCTCCTTTTTTAAGGCGCTGGGCACTTCTTCGCCAGGCAGGCTCTTGGAGGATGTTACACCCCCATCCACAAAATACGTGGCGCCGGTTACGTAGCTTGCCTCGTTGGAAGCCAGGAACAGGTACACGTTGGCAACTTCCTCGGGCGTGCCGCGTCGGCCCAGGGGCACGCCGTTCACCATATTTTTCTCCATTTTGCTGTCCATGGGGCCGGTTTCCTTGTGCGTCCAAGCCGTATCAATTGGGCCGGGGCCCACGCAGTTTACGCGCACGCCATGCTTGGCTTGCTCTACCGCCAGCCCGCGGGAGAACGTCATGACCCAAGCCTTGGTGCCCCCGTATGGGGTAATCATGGGGGAACCCATCTGCCCTGCCTCAGAACCGGCTGAGATAATGTTGCCCCGCGTTTTCTGCAGCTCCGGCAGCGCCGCTCGGCTCATCATAAACACGGTGTAGATGTTGTTCTTCACCATGTACTCAAAGGCCTCCACCGGGTACTGGTCCAGCTCCGCCGTGGCCGGAAACACGCCAGCGTTGTTGACTAGGATATCCAGCTTGCCGTAGCGGCGCACCGCTTCCTGCACGCAGGCTTCAGCCGTAGCCTGATGCGAAACATCGCCGGTGAAGGCCGTGGCGGTTCCGCCAGCCTGCAGAATTTCCTCTACTACGTCGCGTATGGGGTCTTCGGCCAAGCCGGCTACTACCACGGCGGCTCCTTCGCGGGCGAATCGTTTGGCAATGGCCTCGCCAATGCCCGAGCCAGCTCCCGTTACAATAGCTACTTTGCCTTGCAGTCTTCCAGTTGTCATATCAGTAGGGTTGGCAGCCAGTGTGGCTGCGTGAAAGTGGGCGCTGAGCTGCGTCAAGCGCCGTCCACTCCTTGCTAACGGTTGAGGCGGGTAGTGGTTTCTTTCGGCTGAGTGCAAAACTTTGGCTGGGCTACCGCGGTACTGTAGTATCCGAATTCCAGGAAGGATATGTCTAGCCAGTTGCATTTCAGGTCGGTTTCGCCCGTAGTTCCGCTGCATACGGCACGCCTGCTGCTGCGCCCCTACCATCTGGCCGATGCCCCAGTTTTCTTTGCGGTATTGGAAGCTGATCATCAGCGCCTCCAGCCGGCTTTCCCGGCCCGGGTGGCGGCGGTGCGCACCCTGGCCGATGCCGAACGTGTGCTGGAAACCTTCGGCCACGACTGGCGCACCCGCCGGCTGTACGTATTAGGTATTTGGGAGCAAGCCGCCGGGCGCTACCTAGGCGACATCAGCCTGAAGCCTAATTGGTCGGCGCCCGTTACGCTGGAAATAGGCTACTACCTGGCGGCCGAAGCCGAAGGAAACGGCTATGCCCGCGAAGCCCTGCAAGCGGCCGTGCAGTTTGGGTTTAGCCTGAGCGAGGAAGTAGCACGCCTGCTTATCCGGTGCCGCGCCGACAACCCACGCAGCTGCGCCGTAGCGCAAGCCGCCGGCTTCAAACAGCTTCCCGCCCGCCCCCGGCCGTGGCCTCTACGCGCCTTGCACCCGGAGGAAATTCTTTACTTCACCCTGAAGCGGGAAGACCGGCAAGCAGCCCTTTAATCAGCGGCATGTTTGAGCGTGGTGAGCAGGAAGCTTTGGTTGAAGTTCAGGTACAGGGCGAAGGAAAAGTCGAACAGGCCGTTGTTCAGGTCGTAGAGCGGCTCGAAGCGCGTGGTAAGCGTGAGGTGCCCGGGCAGTTGATAATCCTTGAGAAACCGGAGAATGAGCAGCTGCCGCTCCCGCTCGGTATAGCTCACATCCACCGGCGACGACGACACGGACTGGTACAGCCGCCCGCCCAAGGGCGACACGTAGCCGCGGCCGTGCCAGTACGCCAGCTGCACATTGTTGAGCCGGGTATCAACGCCGGCATTCAGATACAGGCCCGTGCCGTCACGGAAAGGCAGTTCCTCTGTGAAGGAGTAGTCGTTGAAATACGTTAGGTACCCATCGAAATGCACCGCGGAAACAAAATCAGATGCCAGGGCGCGACGGACTCGCAAGCCGGAGGCTACGTTGAATAGCGTCTGCAGGGGTTTATCAATGGTATCAATCTGCCCTCCCCGGTGGGTAGCCGTAAACTGGAACGGCAGCTTCACCAGCCAGCCAGCAGAGTCGCCCGCCACTCGATGTTCCGTAGAAAGCCCACCGGCCACTTCTTCCTGAAAATTGCTGAACCGGTACTGCTGGCGCTGCCAGTTCACCCAAGCGTCCACGCTGCTGCGCGGGGTCTGCAGCTGGTACTGCAGGCCTTCTTCCAGTCGGTTGGTGATAACGCGCTCAAAGTCGAACAGGGGCTCAATATAGCCGTGGTGCAGGTGTCCTTCCAGGTTGCCGAAGAGAAGCGTATGCGGACCCTGCCGGTACTTAAGCGTAAAGAGTGGTCGTACTTGCTTGAACCGGGGTGTGCCATAGTCCTTCCACAGAAATATTCCCGCTTCCAGGCGCAGATTAGCCGTAGGGAAGTACACAAAGCGCGGGGCCAGTTGGGCACCGAAATATGTCAGGCCCGGATCAATCTTGTTGAAATACTCGTTGTCCTTGTTAAGTAAAAACCCTTGCACGTCCAGCCGTACCTGTCGTTCGTAGGCCGCGCCCAGGGGTAAGCGGTATTGAAAGGCACGGTTATCCAGCTGAGCAGCGGCGGGCAGAGACAAAAAAAACAATGATGCCAGCACGAAGCTCAGGCGCCCCAGCCAGCCTTGTTGCTGACAGTCAGCTGCTAACTTTACCAAAAATTTTAGCATTGAAAAATTACCCCAGACTCAACGAATTTTTTTAGCATTGCGGGCACAAAATATAGTCCGCTGACGTTACCAATAGCCGGCCCGAAACGCCCCTGCTAGCCTCGGCTTAAAACCCGCTTAGCGGTTGCAGGACCGGCCCAAAACGCCTACATTCACCAAACCTAAGCATTTCCCTTTAACCCATTCCCAATGGCTGCAACTACTGACAAAGCCGTCGCCCAGAACCCGCAGGCTGAAAAGCTGAAAGCCCTCCAGCTTACGATGGACAAGCTGGACAAAGCCTACGGCAAAGGCACGGTTATGAAGCTGAGCGACAATAAAGTGATGGACGTCGAAGTCATCAGCACTGGCTCGCTTGGCCTCGATATTGCCCTCGGCGTGGGTGGCCTGCCCAAAGGCCGCGTCGTGGAAATCTATGGCCCCGAATCTTCGGGTAAAACCACTCTTACGATGCACTGCATTGCCGAAGCCCAGAAAAAGGGCGGCATCGCAGCCTTCATCGACGCCGAACACGCTTTTGACCCGGCTTACGCCCAGAAGCTCGGCATCGACACCGAAAACCTCCTCATCTCCCAGCCCGATAATGGCGAGCAGGCCCTGGAAATTGCCGACCAGCTGATTTCCTCGGGTGCCATCGATATTATTGTTATTGACTCCGTAGCCGCGCTGGTGCCAAAAGGCGAACTGGAAGGCGACATGGGCGACTCGAAAGTGGGCCTACACGCCCGCTTGATGAGCCAGGCCCTGCGGAAGCTTACCGGTACCATCAACAAAACCGGCTGCTGCTGCATTTTCATCAACCAGCTGCGCGAAAAAATCGGCGTTATGTTCGGCTCGCCCGAAACCACGACCGGTGGTAACGCCCTGAAATTCTACGCTTCGGTTCGTCTCGACATTCGTCGGATTGGCCAGATCAAGGAAGACAAGGACAACGTAACCGGCAACCGCACCAAAGTGAAAGTGGTGAAGAACAAGGTAGCCCCACCTTTCAAGGTTATTGAGTTTGATATTCTGTACGGCCAGGGCATTTCCAAAGTAGGAGAAATCCTGGACCTGGGCGTAGATATGGGCATCATCGCCAAGTCGGGCTCCTGGTTCTCTTACGAGGGCAACCGTCTGGGGCAGGGCCGTGAAGGCGTGAAAACCATTCTGCTCGACAACCCGGAGCTGGCCGATAAAATTGAAGCTCAGATTCGCGCTATGGTGAAAGGCGAACCGGAAGCTGCGTTGGCAGCCATTCCCGAAGACCGCACCGTGGACGAAGACGATGACGAAGCATAACCTTTAGCGGCTATGCGCTAAGTAAAAACCTCGTTGGCTAAGCCGACGAGGTTTTTTTATTATTGGCTTTTGAGCCGCAGATTGCGTAATTTGGAACAAGCCACCATCTACCCTTAATGCAATTTCGTACCTGATGGCCCAAAGAGGAAAGTCAAACCCCACAACTGGTTTTTCGTTCGATGGTTGGAGCGGTTAATTCCGCCTCGGCTGGTCCCATCTATTTTGCTGGCACTGCATTTGAATAGCGCCAGCCATTGCCAACACGTTTTCCTTATGCACCGCCGCTGGTTTTACTTTACTCCCTTCGTTGCCCTGCTTGCCTTTGCCTTGCTTAGTGCCCGGCCGCAGGCTACCCCCCGTGCTATAGCCAATACCAGCTTCGCCAAGGGCGAGACGATGTACTATAAGGTTCATTATGGCCTCGTGAATGCCGCTGAAGCGACCATTGAGCTATCTGACGATTTACACCGCGTAAACGAGCGGCCTTGCTATAAGGCTACCGTCACAGGCCGTACCACGGGCTCGTTCGACTTTTTCCTGCGCATCCGCGACACGTGGCGGTCCTACATCGATACGACCAGCATTCTGCCGCAGAAGTTTTTCCGCAACATTGAGGAAGGCAACTACCGTAAAAAAGAAACCGTGGATTTCGACCACGAGCGGGATATGGCCATTGTAGAGTCGCGCAAAAGAGACCGGGAACCCAAGCACGGCACTTACAAAGTGCCCGACAACATCCAGGACCTGGTCAGCGGCTTTTACTTTCTGCGCACCATCAACTACGACCAGCGCCGCATAGGCGAAGTCATCCGCGTTAAAGGCTTTTTCGACGATGAGGTTTTTGACATGGACGTGACTTACCGGGGCCGCGAAACGGTATCCACCAAGGCAGGTAGCATTCGGGCCATTAAGCTGGTGCCCAAAATGCCCAAGAATAAGCTATTCAGCGGCGAGAATGCGGTAACCGTGTACCTTTCCGATGACCGGAATAAGATTCCGGTTCTCATGCAGGCCGAGCTGTTTGTAGGTGCCGTGAAGGTGGATATGTACAAATACCAGGGGCTGAAAAACAAGCTAAGCCTCGTTGCCAAGAACTAACGCCATAGCGGCTCCTGAACAAGGAGCCGCTTTTTTTGTACTCGTCAGCGTCAGGTAACGAAAAGGTAACACAGGCCACGGGCTTGGCTTCGGTACTTTTGTCTTTGCGTATTCTGTTTTACTTAAAACTGCCCACCCTGTGCAAGCTGCTGCCCCTACCAATGCCTACCGGATTCTGGTTGTTGATGACGATGCAGATATCGTAGAGCTCTTGGAATACAACCTTCGCAAAGAAGGCTACGAGGTAGCCAGCGCCCTGGACGGCCGCAAGGCCCTGGAAGTAGCGCCGCAGTTCAACCCCGACATTATTCTGCTGGACGTGATGATGCCCCACCTGGATGGCATTGCAGCCTGCCGTCAGCTGCGGGAGCTACCCAAGTTCAAGGACACGTACATCATTTTCCTGACCGCTCGGGCCGAGGAGTTTTCTGAGGTAGCGGCATTCGAAGCTGGCGCCGACGATTTTATTGCCAAGCCCATTAAGCCCCGGGCTTTGCTCAGCCGACTTGCCGCCTTTGTGCGCCGCGACAAAGACCCGCAGCAGCAGCAATCCGAAACCATCGAAATAAATGGCCTAACCATTGACCGGACTGGCTTTGCCGTGTATCAGGAAGGACGTAAGATTTCCTTGCCTAAAAAGGAATTTGAGTTGCTTGCCTTCCTGGCAGCCACGCCCTACAAGGTATTTGGCCGCGACGAGCTACTACAAAACATCTGGGGTAATGACGTATTTGTACTGGCCCGAACTGTGGATGTGCACGTGCGGAAAGTGCGTGAGAAAGTAGGTGAGCACCACATTCAAACCATCAAAGGCGTGGGCTATAAGTTCAACGTGGACTAATTAATTTGCTGCCTGCAAAAGCGAAAATGGCTGGTTGGGCTGTCAGATTCTGGCGGAGCAGCCAGCCATTTTCGCTTGCCCGCTTCTCTTCGCTGCCCTATGAGTTTTACCTTGTCTTCCCGCGCCATTGCCATCCTGCTGGCCCTACTGGTAGCCAGCGTATTGACCACCTTTGCCTGGATTGGACCTACTTTGTCATTTCGCGAGGCCTGCCTGGGCGCAGGCATCACGGTGGCTGCTTGCTTTCTGCTGGTGTATCTGTCGTTTGAGGCGCTGATTTTTCGGGAAGTCAACAACATCTACGCCGGGCTGGAGCACGTGAAGCGCAAGGAATTCCGGCGCTTGTCCAACAAGTTCCTGTTCCGGCCGGAGCCGCTCAAGCGCATCCGCGACGAAATCCTGGACATGGCCGTGCGTAAGCAGGAGGAAATTGACGAGCTTAAACGTCTGCAGGTATTGCGCCGTGAGTTCCTGGCCGATGTGTCACACGAGCTCAAAACGCCCATTTTTGCCGCCCAGGGCTTTGTCCACACCATCCTCGACGACGATGAGATGGACGAGCTTACCCGCCGGAAATTCCTGCGCAAAGCTGCCGACAGCCTCGATGCCCTGGATGCCCTGGTTCAGGACTTGGTCACGATTTCGCAGCTGGAAAAGGGCGTGGTGCGCATGCGGCGGCAGCGCTTCGACGTGGCCCAACTCATCCAGGACATATTTGAGCAACTAGAATTGAAGGCCAAGCAGCGCCGCGTGCATCTCCATTTAGAGCCCGCTACGCTACCCGCTAACGGTATGTGGGTGCTGGCCGACCGCAACCGCATCCGGCAGGTACTTATTAATTTGATTGATAACGCTATTAAGTATGGGCGCGAAGATGGCCACGTGACAGTTACCCTGCACCAGGCACCTAAGAATGTCCGGATTGAGGTGCACGACGACGGCAGCGGCATTGCGAAAGAGCACCAGAGCCGCATTTTTGAACGCTTCTACCGCATCGATAAAAGCCGCTCGCGCGACTCGGGTGGTTCCGGCCTGGGGCTGGCCATCAGCAAGCACATCGTGGAAGCCCATAAGTCCACCATTAAGGTGCGCAGCGAAAGCGGGCAGGGCACTACCCTCGAGTTCAAGCTGCCCAAACCCAAACAAGATGTAGCAGTTGAGGCGCCAGCAGCCGCGGTGCCCCTTCCAGGGTAATGCTTTAGGCCGGTTGCCGTACCTTTGTACTTCCTGTATGAAGCTACCTACTTTCTCCGACCTGATTCTGTTCGAAGACGAAGATTACGTCGTCATCAACAAACCTCCTTTTCTAGCCACCCTCGATGAGCGGTTTGGCGGCGCGCCCAACATCCTGCGCCTGGCCCGCGAGCAGTACGACGACATCCAGGCCTGCCACCGGCTGGATAAGGAAACCAGCGGAGCTCTGGCCCTGGCCAAAAACCCGGAGGCCTACCGCCACCTCGCCATGCAGTTTGAAAACCGCGAGGTGAAGAAAGTATACCACGCCGTAGCCTGGGGCGTGCACGACTACGACGGCCTACGCGTAGAGCGCAGCATCGAAACGACCACCAAAGGCAAAGCGCGGCTGGCCTACAAAGGCAAGCCAGCTGTAACGCTGGTGCGCACCCTGGAAGCCTTTGCCCGGCACACGCTGCTGGAGTGCCAGCCTATTACGGGCCGCATGCACCAGATCCGGCTGCACCTGGCCTACCTGCAGGCCCCCATTGTGGGTGACGGTATGTACGGCGGCGACGATTTTTATCTGTCGTCTTTGAAGAAAAAGTTTAACGTGAAGCAGGGCGAGGAAGAGCAACCCTTCATTAAGCGCTTCGCCCTGCACGCCGCCAACCTCACCTTTGCGCGGCTCAATGGGGAAACCATTACCATTGAAGCCCCCTACCCCAAGGATTTCCGGGTGCTGGTGGATAACCTGCGCCAGTACAGCTAAGGCAAGCAACCTTAAAGCTTGCGGAAAACAGCCATCCGCACCGAGTCTGTACTGGGCTTATGGCGGATCCGCGGCATGGAACCGTACCAGAGTTGCTGGTAGGCCGGGTTGCCGCGTAGCGAGTCCAGCGGGACACCCATTTCTACCACTGCGTACCATTCATCCCAAAAGATGAGGGTGCCCGCCGGCAGCGGCTGATGGTCCCGGATGGCTTGGATGTAGCTATGCTTTGCCCCGAAAGGGTTGATATTTAGCGGAATGGCAAAGTAAGGATGGGCCGAGGCATAGTGGGGAGCGGGTGCTTGGGTGGCGGCCCAGCGCACAGCCTCATCGGCCAAGATCTGGTCGGAGGCGCGGGCAAAGTCGCGCTGCCACCGAAACGCGGCGCGGGCTCCGCAAAACAGAAATCCTACCACGGCCACAGCTACGCCCACGCGGATGCGGCAGCGGACCACTTCGCTCTGGCTTAGCTGGCTCACCAGCAGCAGACCGCGCAGGGCTACCAGCGCTACCAGTGGCACTACACCGCACAGCACCCGCGTAAGTCCGAAGGAAGCAAAGATTCCCAGCGCCCAGAATAGCGTGTGCGCCCCAATAAAGACGACAATGCTGCCATATACCAGCAGCAGCTCGGCCAGGAACCCCTCCCGCTGCCGCAGGCGTGGCTGCATCCACTCCCAGATCATGCGTAGGCCCCCCAGCCAGAAGAGGACGTAGAGTACCCAACCTATGGTATTTGGCAGGCTGATAATGAAATGCCAGGGTGTGCCGCTGCCGTAGTTAGGGTTGCGCAGCGGATACGCGTTGTGGGTAAAGGCCCAGAAAAAATCGTGGTACTCGAAGATGCCGGCAATGCCATACACCACAAACCCCAACGCCAACCACGGCAAGGCCCGCCACTGCTGGCTCAGCAGCAGATACAGCCCATACACGCCAATCAGCAGGTAGCCCTCGGAGCGCGCAAACGGTAGAAAGGACAGCACCACGGCGCCCCAGCTGGCCCGGCCCAGAATAGCCAGCGCTACGGCCGCCATCAGAATGGTGCTGAACAAGGGCTCCGTAAGGCCGGAAAACTGAATGCGGAAATAATCGGGAGAAGCGTAGCAGAAGAGAATAGCCAGCCAGGGCCAGGGCAGCGCCAGCCGCCGGGCGGCTAGGTAAGCCAGCCACGCCGCGGCAGCCACCAGCAGGCATTGCAGCGCCATCACGCCGCGCAGCCCCAGCTGCGCCGGCACGGCCATCAGCTGCACGACCAGCGGCTTCGACCAGGAGTCCAGAAAGTTGTGCGGAGTTTCAAAGGCATAGCGGGCGTAGAGGTAATGATTGATACTATCACCTGAGTCGTAGGTACCTTGGGTGAGGCTTGCCACAACCAAGGAAAGTACCAACAGCCCCAGCAGCAGCCAGAAAGGCCGCCGGTTTTCGGCCGCTACCCGCACAGAATCAGAAAACATAGAAAGCAGAATTTACGGGAGCGAAAGTACTACGGCCACCGGGCGCTTTCCTACCGCGGCAGCTAACCGCAACACTTTCAGGCATAAATAGTGGGTATTGGTTTGGATTTAAGGCGAAAGGCGGTAACTTTGTGTCCGTTTTTCCCGAACCCATGGCGGGTTCTATCTCATTTCCAAACGCTTACCTTCCTTCCCAATGGATCATCTGAGCTTCAAGACGGTATCCGTCAACAAAGCCAACGCCGATAAGGCCTGGGTGGTGGTTGATGCCAGTGTTGCGCCGCTGGGCCGTCTGGCTAGCCAGATTGCCAACATGCTGCGTGGCAAGCACAAGCCTTCCTTCACGCCCAACTCGGATTGCGGCGACAACGTCATTGTTATTAACGCCGACAAGCTGCGCGTTACGGGCAAGAAGTTGACCGACAAAATCTACATCACGCACTCGGGCTACCCCGGCGGACAGAAGCGCATCAACCTGCGCGACAAGAAAGCCAAGAACTCGGCCAGCGTGATTGAGCACGCCGTGAAAGGCATGCTGCAGGGTAACAAGCTGGGCGCTGCCCAGTTCCGCAACCTGTACGTGTACAAAGGTGCTGAGCACCCCCACCAGGCCCAGCAGCCCCAGGCTGTTGAACTCACTAACCTCTAAGCCGAATTCGGCGTCTCTTTAATTCTTCACTTAATGGAAATCTCCAACACCTCTGGTAGAAGAAAAACCTCGGTGGCCCGCATCTACATGCAGGCCGGGCAAGGGAATATCACTATCAACGGCCGGGAAATGAAAGCCTACTTTGGCAATGAACTCCTGGAAAACATCGTGAACCAGCCTTTGGCGACGGTTGAGCAGCTCAACCAGTACGACATTAAGGTGAACGTGCGCGGTGGTGGCATCTCGGCTCAGGCCGAAGCCATCCGTCTGGCCATCTCGAAAGCCCTCGTAGGCGACAACGCAGAGGCTCGCCCTGCTTTGAAGAAAGAAGGCTTCCTGACCCGCGACCCGCGCATGGTGGAACGCAAGAAATTCGGCAAGCGCAAGGCTCGTCGTTCGTTCCAGTTCTCGAAACGCTAATCTTCCAGAGGAACCCCTATCATGGCTCAGACCACCACGTATAAAGAACTGCTGGACGCCGGTGCCCACTTTGGTCACCTGACGCGTAAGTGGGACCCAAAAATGGCGCCGTACATCTTCATGGAGAAGAACGGCATCCACATCATTGACCTGAACAAAACCCTCGTTTCGCTCGAGCAGGCCGCCAACGCTATCCGCAACATCGCCAAGAGCGGTCGGAAGGTAATGTTTGTCGCCACCAAGAAGCAGGCGCAGGAGATTGTTTCGGACGAGGCTAAGCGCCTGAAAATGCCTTTCGTTACGGACCGTTGGCTGGGTGGCATGCTCACCAACTTTGCTACCGTACGCAAGTCGCTGAAGAAAATGAGCACCATCGACAAGATGGTGAAGGAAAACACGGCCTATGCAGCCCTTGCCAAGCGCGAGAAGCTGATGATGAGCCGCGAGCGGGAGAAGCTGGAGCGCGTACTCGGTGGCATTGCCGACCTGAGCCGCCTGCCCGCTGCCCTGTTCGTGGTAGACGTGAAGCGTGAGCACATTGCCGTGAAAGAAGCCCAAAAGCTGGGTATCCCGGTGTTTGCTATCTGCGACACGAACTCGAACCCCGAGCAAGTACAGTTCCCGATTCCGGCCAACGACGACGCCTCGAAGTCTATCCAGCTCATCGTGAGCGTGATGGGTAAGGCTATCGAAGAAGGTCTGTCGGAGCGCAAAGTCGACAAGGAAGATGCCGACAAGAAGCAGGCCGAAGAAGAAGGCATCCAGGAAAAACAGGCTGCCGACGAATAAGCTCTTTTCGTAGAAGCAAGAATTGAGAAGTTAGAGGTTAGAGTTTCGGGGAGTTAATTCACTTTTCAGACTCTGCCTCTAGCTTCTTCTTGCTTTTAATAGCCTGTTTGCTTTTTCCTTTAAGTTCTAAGCTCTCAACTCTAAGTTCTAACAATACAATGGCAGCAATTACCGCCGCAGACGTAAACAAGCTCCGCACGATGACCGGCGCGGGCATGATGGATTGCAAAAAAGCCCTGACCGAAGCCAATGGTGACTTCGAAGCTGCTCGCGACATCCTGCGTAAGCAGGGCCAGAAAATTGCCGACAAGCGCGCCGAGAACGAAACCTCCGAAGGCTTTGTAGCCGTGAGCGTAAGCGAAGATGGCACCAACGGCAAGCTGGTGGCTCTGGCCTGCGAAACGGAGTCGGTTGCGAAAGTGGCCGATTTCCGCAACCTGGTGCAGCGCGCTCTGGACACTGCTGTGCGCACCAACGCCGCGACCAAGGAAGAGTTGCTGGCTGCTAAGCAAGATGACGGCCTGAGCCTGCAGGAGCACATCACCGACCTGATGGGCAAAATTGGCGAGAAGCTGGACCTGACCTACGCTACCCTGACGGCTGAGAAAGTAGCTTCCTACATTCACTCCGATAGCAAGAAAGGCGTACTCGTAGGCCTGAAGAACGTAGGTGGTGCCGACACCGCCGCCGTTGGCCGCGACGTGGCGATGCAGATCGTAGCTATGAAGCCCGTAGCCGTTGACAAAGATGGAGTAGATGCTTCCATCACGGAGCGCGAAATTGAAATCGGCAAAGAGCAGGCGCGTGCCGAAGGCAAGCCTGAGGCGATGCTGGAGAAAATTGCCCAGGGCAAGCTCAACAAGTTCTACAAGGAAAATACCTTGCTGAACCAGGAGTTCGTGAAAGATAACTCCCTAACCATTGCTCAGCTGCTCGACAAAACGTCGAAAGGCATGACGGTGTCGGACTTCAAGCGCGTGGCTATTGGTGCCTAAGCTTTTGGTTTATTCCTAAGAAAAGCCCCGCCGGCATTGTGCTAGCGGGGCTTTTTCTATTTTTAATGGATGGATGAAAGCCGCAAGATTTTATTTCGCGAACTGCTGTACTGGGGAATGGCTGACATCAAGCTGGCTACCGCGTCGCAAGGATTGTCACTGAATCCTTGGAAAATCAGGCAACGCCGTCAGCGCATGAGGTTTGTGTATGAAGTAGCCCAATGGTTACACAACCTAGCGTTGTTTTCAGCACTTGATTTTGAGCGGTTCGATGAAGAACGATTCTGGCTCGACTACAGGCAGTTTCAGCGCAAATATCCTTCGGAGAAGTATCCAGCTATGTTTAATCAAACAGTAGAAGAACTTTTAGCCAAGCAATAAAGCTATTACTGCTTCTCACGCCCGCACTCTCGCTATGGCGAGGCTCTATCATGATTTTACTCTACGATATCGTCGGTGCAGAACTCGCGTCCTACCTGTTCATCAAAAGCTTGAATAAGCGCTTCAAGAACTTGGAGTGGAATATCTGATGAAATAAAGACAGCCATTGAAATCTGCCTAAGCTTATCGTCCCGAAAGATTTCGGCTACGTGTGTCTGGCTTGGTATTTCCCACAGTTCACAGCCAATGCCAAAGCGAGTCGAAAAGTCACTTGCTACCACGATTTCATACTCCTGTCCATTTATTGCAAAAATCATAGGGGCTTCACTTTTGCCGCTGCTCCCACGCTTGCACCCGTGCTACGGCATTGCGGCGCACACTCTGGTAGAACATGCCGTAGTCGACGATGTGGAAGGAGTGGCGCAGCTCGGCGTGGCCAGGGAGCAGAAAGCGCACGTAGCCGCCGGGCTTGGGCGGATGTACCCACAGAATACCATCGTGGATTTTAGCATCTACAGCGGCCGTATCGAGGCGGTCGAAGCCGTAGGGCACGCTGCCCCGGTTGAGGGAAGCAGGAGCAGCAGCGGTATCCGTAGTCCAGGTAAGCGGGTTGACGACGGCCGAACCCACGTAGGGCGGGTACTCCTTGCCCCAGGAAGCGGCATTCCAGCTCACGTAGCAGCCAGTAGCCAACGAATCGGGGCAGGGCTGCAGGGTCTGGTATTCCTTGGGGTTCACAGAGAATCCCACCAGGTAAGCCGCTACCAGCTGACGGCGCAGTTTGGGGTCGTTATCGAAAAACTCTTTCAGCAGGCGCCGGGCGTGGAAACTGCCCTGGCTATGGCCCGCCAGGATGATGGGACGTCCCTGGTTGTAGTTTGCCAGATAGTACTGAAAAGCTTTTTTTACGTCCTGGTACGCCAGCTCCTGGGCGTTGCGGGCGTTGGCCGTACTGTCGAAAAACGAGAACAGGGCCGCCTGCCGGTACCGGGGCGCGTAGATGCGGCCGGCCGCATTGAACACACTAGCCTGGGTGCGGATGCTGAACTGGTCGGTAAACTTATTGAGGACCTTATCGGCCAGGTCGCCGTTCCAGCTTTTAGGTTGGATAAGCGTGGTGAGGTGCAGAAAAAACACGTCGGCCGGGGCCGTGGCCTGCTGGTCGCGGAAAGCGGTGTGGGCCGGGTGAGCGTCGGCCGAGTCGCGCATGGTGGGCAGGGCGGCCCAGCTTCCGGGCCGGCTGTAGTCGGGTGCGGCGGGCACGGTAGCCGTGAAGGTTTGCTTGGGCCGGATAACGTTGATGCTGCATCCGGCCAGCACTGCTGCCAGCAGTAAGCTCAGCCCCGCTCCCCTCTTACTCACTGAATACATTTTCCAACAGCCGCTCCTGACGCAGGTAAGTAATCTTGAAGTTCTTATCGAGGCGCACGCGCACCTGCGCCGTGGTTTGCTGGTGCTGCTGCTTGGACTGCCGGAAAGCCCGGCTTTTCTCGCGGTAAGTAATCATGCGAGAGCCATCCTCCGTTACGGGCCCTACCTGCAGGCTACCGGGCTCGATGGTAGTTTCGGCCTCCGTGAATTCGGGGAAGTGCGACTTCGCCAGCTCTTCGTTGATAGCGGCGGGCGTGGTGTTCTGTTGGGTGTAGAACCGCTCAACCTGCGGGGCAAAGTGGGTAGCCGCGTCGAAGGGGGCGGCTTTCAGGTCTTCGTAGTAAGCCGTTAGAGCACTCTGCACCTGACTCCGCACGGCGTTGTC
Source organism: Hymenobacter lutimineralis (assembly GCF_008271285.1). Lineage (NCBI taxonomy): Bacteria > Pseudomonadati > Bacteroidota > Cytophagia > Cytophagales > Hymenobacteraceae > Hymenobacter > Hymenobacter lutimineralis. Next base: position 136,013 of record NZ_VTHL01000009.1, read on the forward strand.
GTCGGCTGAGGCGGGAGCGGCGGTGGGTGTCGTTTCAGTAGCGGCGGGAGCAGGTGCGGAGGCGGCTGAATCGACGGGAGCAGCCGGAGGCAGTACTGGGGCTACGCGCACGGTTTCCGGCGCGGCAGCAGGGTCCAATACGATCTGCTCGGTCTGCGGACCTTCTTCGGGCTGTACAGCCAGGGAATCAGCGGCCGTCATGGTGGTGCTGCTCAGCCGCTCGGAGTCCCGGTTGCCAATGGCCAGATAGGCTATCAGTCCCAGCAACGCCACGATGCCGCCGATAATCAAGATCAGCATGAGTGGATTGCGCGGGGCGGGCGCGGGTTCTTCGTACACTGCTTCGGCTGGTTCGGGAGGCGGAGGGCTGGCCAGGAAGTCAGGCTGCCGGGAAGGCGACTCGTCGGGCCGGCCAATTTCCGTGGGGTGGGTGAAAAACTCGGCCGGTGTGGCGCGCACGGGCGGCACTTCGGCCACGGGTGGGACTGGAGTGGGCGGGCTTTCCACATAAGTGGGCAAGCCGGGGTCTTCAATGGGGCCGGGCACGACGTGCTCCTCATGCGGTGCCGCCGCTGGGGGGGTGGTTTGCGCTTCGCTGAACAGCAGCTTGCGCTTTAGCGTGTCGAATTCCTGGGGGGTGATAGTGCCCGCATCCAGCCATTCCTTGAGCTGGCGCAGGGTATCGAGCGGCGAAGAGTCCTGGGGCATAAAGCGGGGCGCGGTTATTTACGGTCGAGGGCGGAAAGACGGTCTTTACGGCGCTGCAACAGGGCTTTGCGCACTTCCAGCAGGCGGGCGTTTTCGATGAGCTTCACCGAGTCCTGCCGGGCTTTCAGCGTGTTTTCAACGTTCTGCTTTTTTAGGGCTTCGATGCGGGCCAGGTTGCTGGCGGTGTTGGCCTGCATGTTTTTGATGTCCTTATTCAGGTCTTCTTTTTCCTTTTCGCTGTCCTTGAGGTGCTTTTCGGCTTGCTCAATCTGCTCCTTATAGGCTTTAAGGCGGGCAGCCGTAGCAAACGACTGCACCATGTTGCGCAAGGCCGCGTACTCGGAGGCTGTGTTATCGGGGTGCAGGAAAGTATCCGGCCCCAGCGCCGCCCACACCGACAGTTCGGTGGTAGAATCCGTTGGGGACGTGACGTTGGAATAAAGGTCCAGCAGCTTGCCCGATACGCTCGACACTTGGGTTTGCTTGGCTTCCATTACGTCTTTTTTGCCCACGCCCAGCACACCGCCGCCTTTTAGCTTGATGTTATAGGTATCCTTCAGCCAGCTCTGCCAGAAGTCCCGCGTCCACTGCGCGGTACCATCTACTTGTACTTTCACGGCTTCCCGCTCCTTTTTCTCAAACTTGACGGTGCCAGGGCGCACCTCATACAGCTGCGCGGAAGCAGTGCGGCTCCAGCTTAGGCTTAGGAGCAGCAAACACAGAAAACCAAGGTGTTTCATAGAACAAGTCGAAGGAAAATAACCGGAAGAAGGCAAGTTGAGCAGGCTGCTATCAAAGTCCTTGCCGGTCGAAAGCAGCCTGCAAGTCTTCGCGCATAAGGGCAAACCGCTGGACGGCGGCCTCAATAAATTCGTCGTCGAGCAGGGCGTACACATCGGCCTCACTGGTTATGTCTAGCTCACTCACCTTGTAGGTTTGCTCCAGCGCCCCTTTTTCCAGCTTAATCAGGTATTTCCCATTCCAGGAGAATAGCGTGATTTTGACGTTGGGATGCGGAATATCGGCAAGCTGGCGCATGGGCTGAAATCTAGGCGAACTACGAGGTGCGAAGATAACCACCCCGGCGCAACCGCGGCTACCTCCACTATAACACCGCTCCTTTAGCTGCGTACAAGTTTCTATCCCTGCGGGGACTATTGTTCACGTAACTACTACGCACATGCCACAAGGAGATAAATCGGCGTACACCGACAAGCAGAAGCGGCAGGCCGAACACATTGAAGAAAGCTACGAAAAGCGCGGCGTTTCGGAAGAAGAAGCCGAAAAGCGCGCCTGGGCTACCGTCAATAAGCAAGACGGTGGCGGCAAGAAGAGTGGATCGGGGCGGAAAAACTAAGCTCCTCCTTCCTGTATACATACGTAAGGGCCCTACTTTATTCGTAGGGCCCTTCTTTGTGCTTTACTTGAAGGCAATAACCGGCTAAACTGAGTGCAGAATCACCCAGAGGGAAACGCCGGAAACGACCACCCAAAGCAATACCCCTTGCACCAAAGGCCGCACCCCCACGGAGCGCAGTACCCCGGCCGACAAGCCAGCCCCGATCAGGAACAGCGTGAGCGTGAGGCCCAGTTTGGCAACCAGCACGGCCACCGGCGCCAGCCCTTGCAGCACTGGCACGTAGGTATTGAGCAGCATGGCCCCAACAAAGCCCAGAATAAACCAAGGCAGCTTTACCTGCGCGCCGGGGGTTTTAAACAGTAGGGCGGTACCCAGCGCCACAGGAATTATCCAGAGGGCGCGGGCCAACTTTACGGTAGTGGCAATGCGCAGGGCTTCGTCGCCGTACTGGCTGGCGGCGCCTACCACTGAACTGGTGTCGTGAATGGCAATGGCGGCCCACAGGCCGAACTGGTGCTGGCTGAGGCCGAGGGCATGCCCAACGACCGGAAAAAGAAACAGGGCCAGCGCATTCAGCATAAACACCGTGCCCAGCGCCACCGACATCTGCCCTTCCTCAGCCCGCATTACGGGGCCTACTGCGGCAATAGCACTACCCCCGCAGATAGCAGTGCCGCTGGCAATGAGGTGGGCCGTGCGCCGGTCGATACCCAGCCACCGGCCTACCAGCCACCCCAGCAGCAAGGTGCCGAAGATGGATGCCGCCGAAAAAATGAATCCTTCGCGCCCGGCTTGCATAGCCTGTTGGGCATTGAGCCCAAAGCCCAGCCCGATAACCGACCATTGCAACAATGGCGCTGTAAACCGTTTGCTCTGGGCTGCGAAGGGGTTTCCGACCAGCAAGGCTACCAGCAGCCCTAGCGCCAGCGCCAGTGGCGGGGAGCCCCAGGGCGACAAGCATACACCCACAGCCGAGCCAAACACTAGTTGACGCCCCGTAACCGTAATCCGCGCCTCCCACAGTGGCCGCGCCATGCTGACATGCAGCTGGCTAAGCAGAGCCGAGAGCAGATGACGGGAAGATAGATGGGCTTTGGCGGGCATACACAGGGGACGCTTTGTTCCCACAAACCTACGGCAACCCGCCGCGCCACGATAATCAAAAATGATTATCACCAATTACCTGAAGTTATAACACTACCCCTCCTCGACTGGCACCGTCAGTATAGTAGTAGCATAGCGCAGAAAGCGCTGTGCCTGCGTGGACAGCGGCTGCCCCTGCACCCACACCGACTCAAACCGCCGGGTGAGGCGCACCCCAGCAATAGGCACTACCTCCAGCAGGCCAGCCCGAAACTCCTTACTCAACGCCCGCTGCGATACAAACCCCAGGCATTCAGGGGCGGCTTCCAGGTAGGACTTAATGGCTTCGGTGTTGTCCAGGTAGAACGCCACGGTAAAGTCGGTGAGCTTTATTCCCTGTTCGCGCAGGGCAAACTCCAATACTTCCAGCGTGCCTGAGCCCCGCTCCCGTAGCACCAACGGGTGAGTCAGCAGATCGGTGAGGGCTACGGGCCGGCTGGGTGGGCCGGCTGGGGTGGCGCGGCGCACGGGCAGCAGCTCATCTTCCAGCAGCAGCTCGTAGTGCAGGTCCCGGGTGTGCGTCTGTCCTTCCACGAAGGCTAAGTCGATATGGCCATGCAGGAGGGCTTCGGCAATCTGCTCGGAGTTGCCGTTGAGCAAGGTGAGTTGCACGTGCGGGTAGCGGCGCTGGAAGCCCGGCAGAATGGGCGGCAGCACGTACTGGGCCAGCGTGGTGCTGGCGCCCAGGCGCAACCGGCCGGCGGCTTCATCGTGCAGGGTGTAGAGCTGGTCGGTGAGCTGCTGGTGCAGGGCTTCTACCTCATCGGCGTGGCGCAGCAGGATGCGGCCAGCTTCGGTGAGGGTGACGCGCCCAGCCCGCCGCTCAAACAGGCGCTGCCCGTAGCTGCGCTCCAGCTCCCGGATGTGCTTGGTAACGGCAGGCTGGCTGATGTACAACTCTTGCGCAGCCTTGGTAAAATTGAGCGACCGAGCAACGGTCTGAAAAACGCGCAAACGGAAATCGGGCATGGCTGCAAGGTAAGCGCCGGCTGGCTATGTTGCGCCGCCCAAAGCCGGGCTGAGGGCAGCGCGTGCATTCTTTTTCTACCTTTCCGACCCATCCTTTCCACCCCTCTCCATGAATAAGCTTTTTCTGGCGGCGCTGGCGGCCTTGCCACTTACCAGCGTTGCTCAATCCACTCTTTACACCCCCGAACTTCTCTGGAAGCTGGGCCGCCTGGGCGAAATGCAGGTGTCGCCCGACAACAAAACAGTAGCCTATACCGTGACGCGCTACTCCCTGGCCGACAACAAAGGCAACACCGATATCTGGGTGGTGCCGGTGGTCGGGGGCGCAGCCCGGCAGCTGACGGCCACGCCTACCTCGGAAAGCACGCTCAACTGGCGCCCCGACGGCAAGCTCACGTTCCTTTCCTCCGAAAGCGGCACCGACCAGCTATACGTAATGAATGCCGATGGCTCCGGCAAACGGCTCCTCAGCCAGTTTGGGAATGAAGGCGTCAGCAACCTGAAGTACGCGCCCACCGGCAAATTCATTCTGTATACCCAGGATGTGAAAACCGGCCAAACGGTGCAGGAGCTGTTCCCGGATCTGCCCAAGGCCGATGCTAAGCTCATTGATGACTTAAATTACCGCCACTGGAACGTATGGGATGACCAGAAAGCCTCCCACGTATTCTTTCAGCCCGTAGGAGACGACGGCAAACCCACCGGCTACGGCAAGGACGTCATGGCCGGCGAGAAATTCGACTCCCCCCTTCAACCCCTGGGCGGAGCCGAGCAGCTCACGTTCTCCCCCGACGGTTACCGCCTGGCCTACACCTCGCGTAAACTCACGGGCAAGGCTGAGGCCGAAAGCACCAATTCCGATATCTACCTCTACGATATCCGCACAGGCCAAACCCAGAATCTGAGTGCGGGCCTAGGCGGCTACGACACCGAACCCGTCTTCTCCCCGGATGGCTCCCGGCTGGCGTGGCTGAGCATGGCAACGCCGGGCTTCGAGGCCGACCGCAACGGCATCCGGATCTACGACTTCAAGACCAAGAAGCACGAGGATATTACAGTGGGCTCGGAGCTGTCGGCGGCCAACGTGCGCTGGAGCCCCGATGGCAAAACACTGTACTTTGTGAGTGTGCTGGAAGGTACCGAGCAGCTATTTGCCGTGGCCAGCAAGGGCGGCAAGGTGAAGCAGCTCACCAAGGGCGCCCAGAACTACAACGCCTTTGAGCTGGCCGGCAACGCCGTGGCCATTGCTAATAAAACCACTCAGGCCCAGCCCGCCGACCTGGTGCGCATCGACCTCAAAACCGGGCGCGAAACGGCTCTTACCCACATCAACGAGCAGGAGCTGGCGGGCGTAAAAACCGGTAAAACGGAAGCCCGCTGGGTGAAAACCACCGACGGCAAGCAGATGCAGGTCTACATCATCTACCCACCCGATTTCGACCCCGCGAAAAAATACCCGACGCTGCTGTACTGCCAGGGCGGCCCCCAGAGCCCCATCACGCAAAGCTTCTCCTACCGCTGGAACTTCCAGCTGATGGCAGCCAACGGATATATTGTGGTGGCGCCCAACCGCCGTGGTTTGCCGGGCTTCGGCACGGAGTGGAACAACAGCATCTCGGGGGACTGGGGCGGGCAGCCCATCCGCGACTACCTTTCCGCCATTGATGCCGTGAGTGCCGAGCCCTACGTGGATAAGGCGCGGCTGGGCTGCGTAGGTGCCAGCTACGGGGGCTACTCCGTGTATTTCCTGGCAGGTAAGCACGAAGGCCGCTTCAAGACCTTTATTGCGCATTGCGGCCTCTACAACCTCACCAGCTGGTACCCCTCCACGGAAGAAATGTTTTTCGCCAAGCAGGACATTGGGGCCGCACCTTGGGAAACGCCCCTCCACAAAAGCTACACGGACTTTAACCCACAACAGTTTGCCAAAAACTGGGACACGCCCCTATTAGTCATCCACGGCGGTAAGGACTTTCGGGTGCCCGAGGGGCAAGGCATGGAAGCCTTTGGTACGGCGCAGCTGCGCGGTATTCCCAGCCGCTTCCTGTATTTCCCTAACGAAGGTCACTGGATCAGCAAGCCCCAGAACTCCGTGCTTTGGAACCGCGTGTTTTTCGAGTGGCTAGCCCGCACGCTCCGGCCCGATGTACCGGCGGCGAAGTAAGCTAATCCGTAGCTGTACTATCCTCCCCCTGTTATAGCTTGCTACTGAGCTTGCTAACCGAAAAAAGTTAGCTAGTACCCGTAACATATTCATGTGATAAGCCTTGGGACAGACAAAAACTGTGCATAACGTTGTACCGACAAAAAGGTTTAAAGTTTTTTTTCTACCCTATCTGTATTCTTGTATTCCATGAAGAAAGTACTACTGAGCCTGGCCGTGTTGCTGGGCGCAGCCTCTGCGGCATCGGCTCAGAGCAATGCAATTAAAGTCAATCTGTTCAGCCCCCTCGTCAAAACTGGCTCGTTCTTCTACGAGCGCAAAGTAAGTGACACGCAGTCGGCCCAGCTCGGCTTCTTCTTTACTTCCTATTCGCCCGGCGACACCAAATTCTCGGGCTTTGGCTTGACGCCGGAGTATCGTTTCTACCTGTCGGGCGAGGCCCTGGATGGCTTCTACGTAGGGCCGTACCTGCGCTACCAGAGCTTCTCGCTCACCAACACCTACGAGGATAACACGGGTAATAAGGAAGAAGACAAAGCAACCCTGAGCACGTTTGGCGGCGGTATTGCCGTAGGCCGTCAGTGGGCCTTCAAAAAGCGTATCACCCTGGACCCCTTCCTGGGTTTGGGCTACAACGCCGGCTCACTGGATGTAGAATCGGGCGAGGAGGATGACTTCGACGTGAACAGCGCCTTCGACGGCTTTGGTCTGCGCGTGGGTCTTACCTTGGGCGTGGCTTTCTAGCCATCAACTACTTTCGTGAAAAAGCCCCGCTGGGATTTCAGCGGGGCTTTTTTGCGTCTTCACTGGTTCAGCTTGAGTCATTCCCTATCCGGTTCTTTTCAGGCGCTGTAACAGCCGGCACGCCCGGCTGTCGTATCTTGTTTGTCCCTTTGCCTTCTTACCTGCTTATGAAACACCTGTTACTCCTCCTGGCCCTGGCCGGAACTGCCCTGTCGACCCAGGCTGCTCAGCTCACCTTCCGGGTGGATATGAGCCAGCAAACCGTAGCGGCCGCCGGCGTGCACGTGGCTGGCACCTTCCAGTCGAAGGCCGGGTACGGTGCCGACTGGAACCCGGGTACCACCGCCCTCACCGACCCCGATGGGGATAAGGTGTACGAAGTGACAGTGGAAGTGCCCGCCGGAACTTACCGGTACAAGTTTATCAATGGCGCCGGCTGGGATGGGGCCGAGCCCGTGCCCGCCAGCTGCGGCCAGGATGATGGCGGCGGCAACCTCAACCGCCAGGTTACCATCGGTACCTCCGCCCTGCGTTTGCCGGCCATTGCCTTTAACGGTTGCGCTACCCTGCTGAGCTTTTCCGTAAACATGAAGGGCCAGACCGTGGCGCCCGGGGGCGTGCACGTGGCCGGTAACTTTCAGGCGCTGGCCGGATACGGCGCCGATTGGGACCCGGCTACCACGGCGCTGCAGGATGATAACGGAGACGGAATCTACGAGGTAACCGTGGCCCTGCCGGCTTCTGGTCGGTTTGAGTACAAGTTCATCAATGGCACCAGCTGGACCGGAGTGGAGGCCGTACCCGCGGCCTGTGGCACTGGCTCCGACCTGAACCGCACCGTCGACGCAACGGCTGAGGTGAATACCACGGGCACGCTGTGCTTTAGCTCCTGCGAAGCCTGCGGCAGCACGCCCACGCAGTACACCACGCATTGGTGGAATGATGCCGTGTTCTACGAAGTCTTTGTGCGCAGCTTCTACGACAGCAACGGCGACGGCAAGGGCGACTTCAAAGGCCTTACCGCCAAACTCGACTACCTCAACGACGGCAACCCCAACACCACTTCCGACCTGGGCATTACGGGCATCTGGCTGATGCCCATGATGGAGTCGCCGAGCTACCACGGCTATGATGTGACCAACTACAAAGCCACCGAGCCCGACTACGGGACCATGGCCGAGTTTGAGGAGTTCCTGGCCGCCGCCCACGCCCGCGGCATCAAGGTTATCATCGACCTGGTGCTGAACCACTCCTCCCGGGAGCATCCGTGGTTTACGCAGGCCGCCGCCAGCGCCACCAGCCCCTACCGCGACTGGTACCGGTGGTCGGCCACTAACCCCGGCTACCAGGGCCCGTGGGGCCAGACGGTGTGGCACCCCCGCAACAGCGCCTACTACTACGGCTTATTCTGGGACGGCATGCCCGATCTGAACTGGAGCAACGCAGAACTGAAAACGGCCATGTGGGATGCGTCACGCTTCTGGCTCAACAAAGGCGTGGATGGCTACCGCCTTGATGCTGTGAAGTACCTCGACGAAGATGGCCAGCAGATGGAAGACACGCCCGAAACGTTTGGCCTGCTCGAGGAATTTCATGATGTGGTCAAAGAAGCCAACCCCGACGCCTTTACGGTGGGCGAAGCATGGTCGAGCACCCGGGCGGTGGTCCCGTATGTGGTAAACGACCGGCTGGACGCCTGCTTTGAGTTTGACTTGTCCTCGGCCATCCTCAATGGCCTGAACACGGGCAGCGCCGCAACGCTGAAAACCCAGCTGCAGCTCATCGACCAAAGCTACCCCAAGCTGCAGTACGCCACCTTCCTTTCCAACCACGACCAGGAACGGGTGCTTGAAACGCTGCGCGGGGATATGCCCCGCATGAAGCAGGCCGCAGCCCTTTACCTCACCATGCCGGGCGTACCCTTTCTGTACTACGGCGAAGAGGTAGGCATGCTGGGCACCGGGGTCGATGAAAACAAGCGCAAGCCCATGCAATGGACGGCGGGCAGCAACGGCGGTTTTACCACGGGCAGCCCCTGGCGCGGCCTGAACAGCAACTACGCCCAGTACAACGTAGCCACCATGCAGGCTGATGCCACCTCCCTGCTCAGCCACTACAAGCAACTTATTGGCTTGCGCAACACGCACGAAACGCTGCGCAAAGGCTACATTCTGCCCACAACCACCTCCGCTACCAGCCTGCTGGGCTACGTGCGGGTGTATGAGCAGGAAGCAGTGCTGGTGCTGGCCAACCTTGGCAGCACCGCCTTAGCTAAGCCCAAGGTTTCCATGGCGGTTTCCTCCCTGCCCGCGGGCACCTATGCCGTTACCGACCTGTACTCCGGGCAGGCTGCCGGCAGCGTCACGCTCGATGCCCAGGGTGGTTTTGCGGATTGGTCAGCCAGCTTAGCTTCGTTGGGCGCCAATCAAACCTGGATTCTGCGTATTGCCGCCCAAACTACGACGGGCACGAAAAGGCAAAGCAAGTCAGTAGCCCTGCACCTGTACCCAAACCCGGCCGCCGCCACGGTGCAGCTGGAAGTTGCTGCCGGTACGCAGCATCAGTTGCAGGTGTATGACCTCAGCGGCCGCCATGTGCTCACTACCACCTTTACGGGTCGGCAACATGTCCTCGACACCCGCGCCTGGAGTAATGGCACCTATTTTTTGCGGGTAACCTCTGGCAAACAAGTAGCTGTGCAGCGACTGGTGGTAGCCCACTAAACGCCAGGCCAACGTTCTTTGAGCCGAACAAGCGCTACTTCCCATGCGGGAGTAGCGCTTATTTTTTTCGTTAGGCCACTTAAGCCAAAACAGCTTCCGTCACCTTGCCAATATCACTGCTCACCTTCCGGATGAACTCCAGCTGCTCCTGCAACTGACTGTCGGGGCTGGTGGTAGTGGCCCCAGGCAGCGGGGCGGGTTCGGCCGGGGTACGGTCAGGCTCGGTGGGGTCGAGGCGGCGCAGGCTGCGGTGCACGGCCTGCTGCGCCTGGCGCACGGAGCGCAAACTAGCAGCGGAGAGCAGTGGCCGCGTTTCGCCGGTAAGAATGGCTGAGGTGATGGACGCCACGTTGGACGACAGAATGTGGTTCAGCACCACAAACTCATGCACTTCCGTAGGCCGGTGCTGCTTGCCGTTCGGCTCCGACATCATGCGCTGAAAGGCGGCGGCGAGGTTGGCCGAGCTGACGTACACTTCCTTTCGGGCCAGTTTATACTCAACAATGGCTACGGGCGCGCCCACCAAACTCTCGGCCAGAGTATGCAGGTAATGCCCATTGGCCCGCAGAACGGATTTCATGTAGTCGTGCAACTGGTCTGACTCCCAGCGAGGGAAAAGCAGGTAGCTGGCCAAAAAAGCAATCAGGCAGCCGACGACTGTATCCAGCACACGCTCTTCTACTACCTGCAGGTAAGGCAGCCCCACAAAGCTGAAAAGAATCAGCACCAGGGGCGTCATGAAGGTGACGGCCACAATGTAGTTGCTGCGCGTGAAGCTGAAAGCCACCAGCATACAGCCTGCCAGCAGGGCAATCAGCACGAGCTTATCGGATATCAGCCACAGCAGTAGGGCGCCAAAAACGCCGCCCACGAGCGTGCCCAGCACGCGCTGCACGTTGCGCTGCTTGGTGAGGCTAAAGGCGGGCTTGAGCATGTAGGTAATGGTCATCAGAATCCAGTAGCTATGATGACCGGGGAGAACCAGCTTGGCTACCACAAAGCCCACCAGGCAGGCCAGCATCATGCGGATAGCGTGGCGAAATACTCCGGAGTTGAGCGTAAGCTGGTCGCGGAGCTGCTCCAGGTCGAAGCTCTGGTGCGCCACGAAGCGGCCGAACTCCAGCTCGCGCCGGGCCGGAGCCGGCGCGTTGGCATCGAAATAGGCCAGAATATCCTGCAGGCGCTGGGTAAGGTTGCGCAGGTTCACCAGAATCTTCTTCAGCACCAGGGTATTGCCCACCTGTCCGGCGGCCTCCAGCGCATCAATGCGGCTTTTGAGCTGCTCCAAGGCCGGGGTGAGCGGAGCTTTGGCGGTATAGCCGTGGTTGGCCTGGATAGCAAACCCGATGCTTTCCAGCTCGGCGGCCAACTGCTCCACTATGCCGGCAATAGTATCCAGCACGCCCGTCGCTTCAAACCGTTGGTGCAGGGCGGCATAGTCGTAGTACGTGGCCGTGATGTGCTCATAGAGGTCCACCACATCCACGAACGTGAGCACCAGCCGGCGCCCCGTCCCCGTCGACTCTTTCATCATCTGGCGGGTTTTGAACAGCAGCTCACGCACGGCATCCTGCTTTTCATTTACCGTCACCTGCTGAGCTACGAGGCGGCGGTAGTCCTGGTCCAGGCTGGTACCCGTGCGGTAGAATTCCGCTTTCAGCCGCAGAAAATCGGCCACGGCCCTGATGCATTCCCCTAAGGCCTGCTGGGCGGGTCGGTAGGGCCGAACGGTGTACGTGAGCAGGCTTACGACCAGGTACCAGGCCCCGCCCAGCGTGACCAAGCCAGCATATTCCAGCAGCTGGGGCAGGGCAAGCTGCCGGTCCATCATCAGAATAAGCAGCAGCAGTCCGGCCGTACCTACCGAGGCAGCGCGGTTGCCATACACCAGAAACAGCGTAAAAACGAAGCTCAGCACCCCTACCTCCAGGCCCAGCAGCCACAGATGGGGCGCGGCCAGGCCGGTGAGCAGGGCAACCAGGGGCAGCAAGCCCAAGCCCACCAGCATGCCATTACGCTTATGCACCACCGGGCCGGGGCTATCAATAATGCTGATGCACAAGGCGCCCAACGAGAGCGTCAGCCCTGCCTCCAACTGCCCCCACCAGCCCATCCAGAGCCCCGGCACCAGCACCGAAAGGGTGGTGCGCAGACCATCGGAAAAGTCCTGACTGGAAAAAAAGTAACGAACCGAGCGGGTAGAAGCAAGCATAGAAGGTGGTGGTCAGTTCTTCGTTGTCAGTTGTTAGTCGTTGGTTCCTTAACAACGAACAACTAACAACGAACAACGAACAACTACTACGAGGCCTGCCGCTGCACCGCCTGCTGCTGGCAGTAGTGCTCGGCATCCAGCAGCGTATCGACGATGGGTGGGTGCAGCACCGGGACCAATGCCTCCAGCTCCAGCCGCACTTCCGGGCACAGGTGGCATAGCACCAGGCTCATACCATGCTTTTGCAGCTTATGGTAGTAAAAGGTGAGCAGCTCGGCTGCATCCGGCGGCAGGTGGGTGAGGTGGCCGCAGTCTATCCAAACACTGGACTTGCCGCTGCGGGCGGCCCGGCGTAGCGCCCAGTCCAGCGCGCCATCGTGGGGGGCAGCTGGCACTTCATCGGCGAGAATCAGCAAATAGCTTTCCGGGAGAATTTCGCGGTAAACTTCCATGTGGGTGGGATATGAGAGGAGGCAGGGACGGCGCGCAGCGGGGGCAGCAGCACCATAGAGCGGCAGGTAGTTCTCCGTCGAAACGGCATAGTTGAAAGGCGGCGCAGGCAGGCAAACCCGCAGCTCCTACCCTTCTGGTATTCTTGTTCTTGCGTACAAGCCAAGCAACTAACGCCCAGAACAAGCAGAAGCGGTGCGCGCTTATACGAAAGCCTGCCTGAGATGGTGACAGGGTTGATATACTTTTTATCCTACCTCACGGTCTTAACCCTATTCCCCAAGGGAAGCATTGCCTGCTCCCCGCTGTGCTTAGTACAGGATGTCGTTTATGGGCTCCAGCTTGGCGGGAATGGTAGTTTCGCCCAGCATTTCGCGCAGGTCTATTTCAATACTGCGGCACAGGGCTGTCATAGGCACGTCGTTCATCTGGTTTTCAAACGGATTTTCACTGGTATGGCCTACCACCTCAATGGTATTGAACACCCAGGAAACCAGTACGGCGAAGGGCACCGTCAGCCAGATATGGTCGGGGCCCATGCGGGCAAATTCCCCGATTAGCCCCAGGGGCAGCAGCGCGGAAAACAGCCAGACAAATACGTAGCTGAAAAACGCATACTGGCGGGGAAAGGGCGTGTTCTTGATTCGCTCACAGCCGCCTTGCAAGGTGTAAAGCTGTTCCAGGGTATCCATCATGGCCACATGCTGGAAGTCGTTGAGCAAGCCGCGCTTTTCCCGCAGAATGCGCAAATCGGCGGCCTGCGCGCGCAGCAGGTGAGCCGACGGGTTCTGGAAGCGGCGAATCCGCTCCGACTCCTCCGGCTGCAGGAAGGGTGCTACCTGCTCATCCCAGAGCTCGGGCTGGCGGCGCAGCTGCAGGCGCAGGGCATTGCACCAGGCCAGGTGGCGGTACACCAGACAGCGGTGGCGGTCGGTGAGCTCGGCGGCACTGGCTGCCGGGGCGTCCACGTTGGGCGCATCCACCACGGAGGTCACAAATTCCAGCGCCTGAATGGCCCAGGTGCGGCTGGCATTCACGATGCCGCCCCAGATCTGCCGCCCTTCCCAGAATCGGTCGTAGGAGCCGTTGTTTTTAAAGCCGATGTAGAAGGATACGGCAATGCCCAGGGTGGCAACGGGCTGCCACGGAATAGCCAGCGAGTGGAAGTTCAACGGCCCGTAGATGATGCATACCAGCAGGGAGTAGGCCGTAAAGATCAACAGCGTTTGCCAGGCCCCCTTCCAGATAAGGCGCCAGCGCAGGTTATTGCGGATATACACAGAAAAGAAATGAATGAGTGCGGAGGCTGTACGTACGCAGCTGAACAGTGGTTAGCCGCGTACGCTTAACCACTGTTCAGCTTCCTGCCTGTACCTACACCTCGATGCCCATCAGGCGCATCAGCTGGCTGGCGTTGAAGGAGGCGCACACACCGGGCGTGAGCCGGTAGTCGAACAGCAGCTGCTCAGCCTCAAAAGTGCTGTTGAAGCTGTAGTTGGTCACAAACCCGGGTAATTCGTCGGCCAGGGCGCCTAGCTCCAGGTCGTGGGTGCTGATGAGGCCGCTGGCCGGCAGGCGGTGCAGCTGGTGGATGAGGGCCCGGGCCCCGCGGTGCCGGTCCCGCGAGTTGGTGCCCTTCAGGATTTCGTCGAGCAGGAAGAACACGGGCTGGCCGTCCTGCGTCAGCTCCAGCAGCAGCCGCAGTCGTTTCAGCTCAGCGTAGAAGGAGGAAGTACTTTCGGCCAGGTTATCCTGGGTGCGCATGGCCGTGTACACCTGAGCCGGGCTTACGCGCAGCTGGCGGGCGCAGGCAGCTGCTCCGGCCAGGGCCAGCACCATGTTCAGCCCTACCGTGCGCAGAAACGTGGTTTTCCCCGACATATTCGAGCCCGTCACCACGCCCGTACGGCCCGCTCCCACCGTGCTGAATGTGTTGGTAATGCGCTGCTGCGCGAAAATCAGCGGATGCCCCAGGTCCTCCGCCGTAAACTCCAGGGCCTCGGAGCTTATTTCCGGCACTACGTAGGTTGGGTTTGCCAACTGAAAGGCTGCCAGGCTTACCAAGGCTTCGGTTTCGGCTACTGCATCGAGCACTGCTCCCAGCCGGCTGCCCAAGCGGCGTTTCCAGCCCTCCAGGCGCCACATCCAGAAAAAGTCCCAGAAGAGCAGGTTGTTGGCAAAAAACGCGGCTAAGGTGCTCTGCCGCATGGAAAAATACTCCACAATGGTGGCGAGCTGCCCAACCTGCCGGGAAGCGGGCTGCCCGGCATCGGCCAGCAGCACCTGGCGCAGCTCCTGCAGGCGGGGTGAGCTTACGTCCCGGGTTTCGAGGAGTACCAGCTGGTCACGGTAGGCACGCAGCACATCGTGCATTTGCTCACTGTGGTCGAAATAGGCATCACGCGCACCACGGTAGCGGTGGTTGATGGCACCCATCAGCAGCAGAAACGGCGCTACTACCAGGAACGGCTGCCCGCTCAGCCACAGGCCCACGCTGGCCAGCGCCAGGGGCGTCAGCACAAACAGCAATGCTTTCAGCCAAACCTTGTCGGCAAAAAAATCCACCTCCAGCAGCCAAGCGGTAAAGCGGTGTGGGTTTTCGGCTTGGTAGGGGAAATGCCGGGCCCGGGCCTGCCACTCGTGTTGCCAGGCAGCATCGGGGGCCAGTTCGGCGGCGGCCTGCTGCCGGGCTATTATAGTGGCCGGAGCAGCAGCCTGCTGCAGCCAGTTGGCCAACCGGTCCTGGCCCAGGCGTGAGGTAGCTCTACTCAACAGCTGAAAAACCGACTGTGGACCAAATACGTCCAGATCAGCCGTGTAGGGGTGGCCCGGGTCGGCGTAGCGCTGCCCACCCTCAAACTGGGTGAGCTTGCCGGCCAGGCGGTCCAGCTCTTCTTGGTTTATCCGCCCCAACAGCTGGTAGTGGGTCCGCTGGTAGCCCAGGCGGCTGTGCCAGCGCAGCACCAGCACAAACACCAGGTAGGCCGCCAGCAGCACCCCAAACCCGGCCAGCCACTGATAATCTTTGAGGAGCACATAGGTCCCCAACGCCCCGACCACGAAAACCGCTACCCGCAGCCAGGCTACGGCTTGGTGCCGACTGGCATAATGCTGCTCCTGGCGGGCATGCTCCGGTAAATTCGCCGCAAACAGCTCGGCGGGGCTTACAGACAGGGAACGAAAGGCGGAGGTTTCGAGGGGCACGGCAGCAGAGTTCGGGGAAAGGGCGAAGGTACGCGCCGTTTGCTTCCGGCCTTCCTTACCATTGTCGTGGGGCCAGGGCTAGCCAGCCACGGCGGCTATGCATTTGAGCTCAATGGCAATGGGGGTGGGCAGACAGTTTACCTCCACGGTGGTACGGCAGGGCTGGCTGCTGGCGAAGTACTCGGCGTAGAGGCGGTTGTACGTGGCGAAGTCGTCGCGCATGTTGGTCAGAAACACGGTCACGTCTACCAGGTCTTCCCAGCGCGCCCCGGCTTCTTCGAGGATGTAGTGCACATTCTGGAACACGGCGTGGCACTGGCTTTCGAAGTCGTAGCGCAGAATTCGGCCCTGCTCATCCAGCTCCACGCCGGGTACGGCCTGCTGGCCGCGCTGGCGCGGCCCCACCCCCGACAGAAAAAGCAGGTTGCCCACCCGGCGGGCATGCGGGTACAAACCAACCGGCTCGGGGGCCCGGCCGGAGTGGTGAGCCGTGGAAGTTTCCTCAGTTTTCATAAGGTCAAATCTATCGAAATTCGACTCTTTGCGTAGCGCCTGAACCCAAGGCCGGGGTTGCGCCGTTGAGAAAGCAACATTGCCCACGCCTTTTTCAGCTTTATCGTTCTCGTTATGAAACAGTTGCTTGTATTCTTCACCTTACTGATGAGCCTGCTAGGTGCCGGAACAACTTCGGTTCAGGCGCAGAAGAAGTTGAAATATCCCAAACCCGACGAAGATAAAATCTACGAAGCCGCGGCCCAGCCCGCCACGCCCGTAGGGGGGATGGAGGCGTTTGCGCAATACCTGGCCGACAAGCAGAACTACCCTACGGCGGCTTTGCAGCGCGGCACCCAGGGCACGGTGGTGGTTACGTTTGTCATTGAAAAGTCAGGGGCGGTTTCCCACGTGGAGCCCCAGCAGCCCCTCGACCCCGACCTCGACCAGGAAGCCGTGCGCGTTATCAAGGAAGGCCCGAAGTGGACGCCCGCCCTGAACCGGGGCGAGAAAGTGCGGATGCGCATGAACATTCCCATCACCTTCCAGATTCCAGCCGACCAGGCGGCTTCTCCCGCTTCCCCAGCCACAACGGCCGTGTCAGCGGCTCCGGCCTTACCCCCAACTCCGGCCGCTACCACTACGCCCACCGTCATCAAGCCCGACCAGCCCGCCCGCCCGGCAGGGGGCACCGACGCTTTTTTTGCCTGGATTCAGCAAAACCTGAAATATCCGGCCCAGGCCAAGCAGCGAAAGGTAGAAGGTCGGGTTATTGTGGAGTTCATCATTCAAAAAGACGGCTCCCTGACCGATATCAAGCCGGTGAAGCGCCTGGGTTCCGGCTGCGACGAAGAAGCCGTACGTCTGATTCAGTCGGCCCCGAAATGGCTGCCGGCCACTTATCAGGGACAACCGATAAAGCAAAAGATGGTGCTGCCGGTTGTATTTCAATTGTAGTTTCTCTGCCTCGTTTCCTGCTGCATGCTGGCTCCTCTCCCCTTACTTAGTGCCCCGCCCGTTCAACCCCTTTTGCCCGAGCCGGCGGTAGGCCCCCTGGCCATGTGGCCCCACCAGGCCCGCTTCCGGCAGGCAGCCCAGCAAAGCGCGCAAAGCATTTTCGATGCCCTCGACGATGAGCTCAACCCCACGGTGTTGCTGCTGGGCATTCCGGCCACGCCCGAGGGCGCAGGTGGCCCCCTCATTCGCCTGGAGCCCGACGGGGCCCTGCTGCACAGTGAGCGGTTTATGGCCGTGCGCGAGCGGGGCCGGGCCTTGCAGCAACAGGAGCCCTGGCCTTTTCAGGGCTACGAGGTGGTATCCGAGTGGTTTGAGCAGTGGCGGCAGGAGGCCGTGGCCCTGCGCCGGGCCGTGCAGGAGGTATTCGACGCCGATACCTCCGCGGCCAAGCGGGTAAGCTTCGTGGGCCTGCCGGTGCTGGTGCACAACCACTTCGTGCTCACAGTGCTACAGCTCAACACCAAGGTACTGCGTCGCTACGCTTCCCTGGAGCCCCTGCGCTTTTACACCGATGGCCGCCCCTTGGCTACCTCGCTGCTGCAGTCAGTGGTGATGCGCTTTCACGAGGAATGCTGGAAGGCCCTGAACGAAACGGAGCCGGGTCTGAGCCTCTTCATGCGGCCGCGCGACACGGAGGAGGTTATCCGGGCGGCCGGGCGGCTGTTTATGGATACGCCCGCTCAGGACCTGGGTCTTGACCCGACCGACGCCAAGCTGTTTGCCACCTGCACCACCATTTCCTCCCTGCGCTACGAAGGCGCCGAGGGCGTAGGCAAGCTGCTGTTGGCCCGCCGCCACCATCCCAACCTGGAAGAGGTATTTGCCCTCACCTGCCCTACCCCGCTCACCGACTACCGTGCCGTGCGCAAGCTCCTGGAAATGACCACGCCCGACGTGAGCCTGCTGGCCGACGGGGAGAATGTGTATGCCCTGGGCCGCATCGTGGGCCATTACGATGCCGCCCGCGAAGACTTGTTTATCATCAACTTCGTGAAGCACTACATCTGGGAGTTTCAGCACGACGGGCAGGTGCTTATGCGCGCCAACTATGGCCAGCCCAGCCTGCCGCGCACCCGCCTGAACCGCACCCACTTCCGCCGCGACCTGCGCCGCACCTTTAACCTCACCGACAGCACCAAAGTAGAGCGCCTCTGGGATGTGGTGCTGGAAGCCAGCCGCCAGAAGCATGGTACCCTACTCGTCATTACCACCGAAGCCCTGGCCGAAGCCGACCGCCTCAAGCTGCAGTGCACACTGATTGAGCCCGTGCCGCTTACGCCCCTCATCACCCGCCTCATCACCGCCATCGACGGGGCCGTACTCCTCGACCCCGACGGCTACTGCTACTCTATCGGCGTCATTCTCGATGGTAAAGCCACTGGTCGCGGGACCAGCACTCGTGGGGCCCGCTACAACTCCGCCATTCGCTACGTAGAAAGCTCCCCTTACCCTTGCCTGGCCGTAGTGGTCAGCGAAGATGGCCTGGTAGATGTCATTACCAAGGAGAGTCTCGGGGATTAGGAACTAACCGGGCGGCGTGGTCTACTGCTCCACCCGGTACACCACGGCATTGATGTTCATGCCCGCTCCCACGGAGGCAAAGACGATGAGCGAGCCGGGCGTAATCGTCTGCTCGGGAAGCTCGCCACGCAGCAGCAGGTCCATCAGCGTGGGCAGCGTGGCTACCGAAGAGTTGCCCAGCCAGGAAATGGTCATGGGCATCACGCCAGCCGGAATTTCGCTTAGATTGTAGAGGCTATACAAACGCTTCAGGATGGCGTCGTCCATCTTGCCATTGGCCTGATGGATGAGCACCTTGCTCACCTCGGTGAGGGGCACGCCGGCTTTTTCCAGACACGCTTTAATAGCCTGTGGCACCGTCTTCAGCGCGTACTCGTAGAGCTTGCGGCCATCCATTTTCAGGAACAGGTCGGCGGCGGGGTAGTCGGGATTGCAGGAGCTACCCATGCGCAGCAGGTGTGCAAACTGGTCGGTATCGGAGCGGGTGCCGTGCGCCAGAATACCGACGGGCTCGGCGCTTTCACGCGCTTCCAGGATGATGGCCCCGGCCCCATCGGCGTAGAGCATGCTGTCCCGGTCGTGGGGGTCGCACACCCGCGACAGGGTTTCGGTGCCGATAACCATAATCCGGCGGGCGTCGCCGGAGCGCAGGTAGTAATCGGCCTGAATGACGCCCTGCAGCCAGCCCGGGCACCCGAAAGGCAGGTCGTAGGCCACAGTATACGGGTTTTTAATACCCAGTTTGGCCTTGATGCGGGCGGCCAGGGTAGGCACCATATCCGTGCGCTTGTTACCCTCGGCGACGTCCCCAAAGTTGTGCGCCACGATGATGTAATCGAGCGTTTCCCCATCAATACCGGAATTGGCCAGGGTGGCCTGCGCGGCCAGGAACCCAATATCCGAGGCGGTTTGATCGGCCGTTACGTACCGCCGCTCCCGTATCTCGGTTATCTGCTCAAACTTCTCGGTGATTTCCGGGCCTGGCTTATTTAAGCGGCTCCCGCTGGCATCAAAGAATTCGGTAGCGACAAAGTGCGCGTTGCTAACGATGCGGGTGGGCAGATAACTCCCCGTGGCCGTGATAACGGAATACAGTTTCGTGCTCATTGCGCGTGCGCTGTGACGTGGTTCTTCAGAGGTAGCAAACTCAGGAGCCGCTATTCTATTTGGGCTAATAATCCGGGTTCAGTTAGCCCCGCCTGCTGCATGGGGCTGCTACCGTAGCGGCGCAAGGTCGTGAAATAAACCACTAGCTCAACAAGAATTTGGGGCCTCAGGCTTTTTTTGCCCGGAACGACCACGTGATGCGAAAGGTGGCTACCACATCCCCGGCTTCGTCGGTGCCCGTGCTGGTGCATACCACCGTGCGCCCTTCCCCCGTTTCGCGGCTCTCGGCAATGGCCTCGGCAATGCGGGCGCCATCGGGGCTGCGAAACGAAATAAGGCCCACTGCTTTCTTGCTGAACCCGGCCTCCAACCCCACCACCAGCATCGATACCGGCCCGGCAGCGGCCTGAATGTGCTGCATGGCCAGCACGCCGCTGGCCATTTCGGCCGCCATGCTCAGGCAAGCAAAATAAATGCTGCGAAATGGATTTTTGGTGAGGTATTTAAATGGGACGGTCACCGTGGCTTCTTCGGCCGTGAGGCTGGTTACGCGCAGGCCGGCCAAATAGGCCATGGGCAGACTGCGCAGCATGAAGAGGCGCAGCTTGGTGGGGTTCAGAATGTTCTGGCGGAAGGCAGCGGCTTTATCCATAGAGCAGCAAAGTACAAAAAGTTCGGCATGCCGAGTATATTCTCCCGAAAGACAACGCGCCCCAGGGTAACCCAGGGCGCGCTTTTGTTGTCTTAAAACGAGGTTTTAGCTTTTTTTCTCCAGTACCAACACCACTTTGTTGAAGTTGGCGGCCGCGTTGATGACGCTGCGGTAGGCTTCAAAGTCCTTCTTGGGCCAGCGGATCTGGTCGTACACTTCGTCGATGGTGACGGTTATCTTCTGGCCCTGCTGCTGGTAGCCGGAGCGGAAGTAATACACGGGCGCTTTGGCATCGGGGCCAGCCTGCACGTTGGCAGTCAGATCCTGCAGGTTGCGCACCTGGTAGCCCGCCGGCAGCTCAAAGCTGATCACGCGGTGGTAGCTGCGGTTAAACTCGTTTTCCACGTCAAATTGCCGCTCCTCGGTTTGGTAAAGCTCCGACTGCGGCCCGATCAGCTCCCCGATATGGAACAGGTAGCGCGGACCTGCCCGGTTCAGCAGCGCCCCCGACTCGACGGTGGCATCCACGATAAACGGCTTGGTGAGGGGGCTCAGCCCGGCTTCACCGTTGGTTACTTTCAGCGCCTTAAAGGTGGCATCCTTCACGTTGGCCTTCACCAGCTCCTGCATGGCCTCGGTACGCTTGTCCTCGGGAATAAAGGAGTAATAGGGCTGAATGGCCTGGGCATTGTACCCGCCAAACACCTGCCGAATATCTACCGTGGTTTTGTCCAGAGCCGGCGAAAACTGCACTTTCACGTCCAGGTCGTTGCTGGTTTGCGCGGCGGTAAGCGTGGGAATGGGCCGCACCTTGCCCACCGCTGACTCGGTACTGCCTAGCTTCACGGTGCGGATAAACAGTCCCTGGTTGGCCGTCCACTCGGCCGGAATCATGCCGTAGCGGTAGTCGGGGCGGCCGGGTGCCAGCCACTGCTTGGTGGCGGGAAAGTAGAAAACCGCGTTGTCGAGGTAGTTCCAGGTGTCGAAGGTTTCATCAAACACGGCCTGGTCGCGGCCGGTGGTAAAGCCCAGCTCGTGCTCTACGCCCAGCCGGTTGAATAAGGCCGCAAACAGCTTGGTGAAGACACTTTCGGAGGCATTGCGGGTGGAAATAGCCTGCGTCAGGTTGGTGTCGGCGCCCGGGTCGAGGTTGAAGTTGCTTTTCACGTAGTGCTCCGCCGCCTGCACCTTGGCTTCGGGCGTGGCGCCCGCGGACACATTGATTTGCTTCAGCAGCTTATCTACGGCCTTATTCTCGTCCTTCGACAGCGTGTAAATGTTCTGGTGCAGGTACTGGCTGGCATCCGTCCAGGTGAAGAGGCGGGTGTTGCCCCGGGCCTGGTTGTAGGCCAGCTTATACTCCACGCGCATCTGCTCGGCCGTAACGTTGGCAAAGGCTTCTTCGCGGGCGGGGGCCACCTGCGCCAGGTGCAGCCGCGTAATGCGCTTGCCCTGCACCACGGTGTCGCGGTCGGCTTTGGGGCCGTGGTAGATGCGCACGTCGAAGCGCAGGGCCTCAGGGCTGATCAGCTCGAAGGTTACATCCCGCGCGGGCGTTTCACTCTGCAGGTAGTCGCGGCCGTAGAGACGCAGGGGGCGGGAGCGGGTATAGAGGTATTCGATTTCGCTGCCTTTCTCCACGCCTTCCACCGCAAAAATCTTGTAGCGCCGGTCCCCGTCGTCGTCCTTTAGCTCCTTAATGTTGCTTTGGTTGACTTCCACAATCTCGCCGCTGGGGCTGATGGTGCGGGCCTTAATCGAGAGCAGCTGCCCGCCATCCTGCACGGGAATGTAGATTTTGTTGAACCGCTCAATGGCATCGGCGGAGTTTACCCGCACAATGCGGTGCTCGGTGCTGTACACCTGCAGGTTCTTCTCGCCCTCATCAAACAGGTACTCGTGGGCCGTAAAATCGCGCACCACCACGGCGGGCAGTTGGGCATCGGCGGCGGAAATGGGCAGGCGGGCCCGCTTGGCCTGCCAGGAATAAGCCGCGTGGCGCAAGTTAGCGGGGGTGTTTTGCGCCAGGACCGCAGGAGCCAGGAGCAGGCAGATAGCCAACGCAGCCAAATGCCGCGCCACAAAAATCGACTTCATTTGCAATAGGTAGGTAAAGAAGAAAGCAAGTAATGCACAAGAGAAGAGCAGAAGCCCTTACGCCTTTTTGCGCTTTAGAATAACCACGTCGCGGTAGGCAGCCGTGAGCTTTTCCACCACGGCATTCCACTGCCCAAACTGGTTGGGCTGGAGCAACAGGTAGTTCACGTACACGTCCTTGCTCTGCACGATTTTGTTGCCCTGCCGTTCGTACCGGATGTTGAAGCCCAGGACCGGGTCTTTGCTCTCGGCATTGGCAGGCAAGTACTCCACGTCGTAGCCGGCCGGAATTTCGAATTCGGTGCGGGTGTGGTCGGTGTGGTTGTATTCGTTGTAGCGGGGCAAACGGCGCTTGGCGGGGTCTATCCGGTCGTTGGCGTAGGGCTGCTCCAGGTTCAGGTTCACGTAGATTTCGTCGTCGAGCTTCTGCACGTAGTCCTGCACGTGGTACTCGTAGTCGATGGTAAGAGGCTGGTCGCGCTCCTCACGGTTGTGCACGGCGTACTTATCCACGAAGAACTTGTTGTTGCCGCGCTCCAGCAGCCGTTTCAGGTACTTGGGCTCGGTGGTTTGGTCGAGGCCATCCAGGGCATACGACTGCCGGATTTTGGGGTAGCCCGCCATGGAAAGCTGGCCTTTGCCGCGCAGCCCGGTGCCGTCCAATGTCACCGTCGATACGTCGGCCACGTGGTTCAGCTCTTTTTCGATGACGGGCACGTTCACCACTTTGTAGTTCTTGCCATCCAGGGCCAGCAGGGCTTCTTTGCCCTGAATCATGGACGAAGGCAGGCCAAACGGCGTGTGCTGCCCGGTGGCGTCCAGAAAAATGTACTGGCCTAGCTTGGCCTCGTAGGTGGCAATCATGTGGTTGTCGACGCCGGGCGTGGCTACCTCGGAGTAGCGGTAGGGCAGGTCGCGGGTGCCAATCCAAGTGAGGTAGGACTTCACCCCAGCCAGCTTCAGCATCTCGTGGGTGAGGTTGGCCATGTCTTTACAGTCGCCGTAGCGGCGGCCGTACACCAGCCCGGCGGCGTGGGGCACAAACCCGCGCAGGCCGTTCTCGA
This sequence comes from Hymenobacter lutimineralis, assembly GCF_008271285.1. NCBI lineage: Bacteria > Pseudomonadati > Bacteroidota > Cytophagia > Cytophagales > Hymenobacteraceae > Hymenobacter > Hymenobacter lutimineralis. Next base: position 159,640 of record NZ_VTHL01000009.1, read on the forward strand.
AGGCAATGTAGCGCACATTGTCCTGCACCCAGTAGAACACCCGGCGCACCCGCTCCTCCTCGGTTTTGGCTCCCACCACCAGCGAGTCCACCGTTTTTTTCAGGGCCGGGGTTTCGAGCTTATCCATGCGACTCACAAAGCTGGAGTACAGGGAAAACAGCTCCGGCACGCCCGAGAGCAGCTTGCGCGGCTGCCCGGCCACGGGGGCTTCTTCGATATAGTACATCAGGTGAGGGCGGTAGTAGCCGCCTTCGGGCGCATCATCGTCGCGGGGGGGCGTGGGCAGGTTTTCGGCTACCCAGCGGTACACCACCGTGCCGCCCTTTTCCTGCTTCGTGAACTGCACGTTGGCCTGCTCGGTATGGAAGGGCTTGGCATCAATCTTCACGCCCTTGGGTGCCGTTATCGTCAGCTCGGCGTGGCGCACGGGCACGTAGGAGCCGAAGAAGAAGGGCTGCAGAAAACGCGAGTCGGGGTGGCGCACGGTGTAGTCCGACACGGTACGCACGCCGGGCGCCACCTGCGGGAAGCTGAACGTAGTAACGCGGCTGTCATCGTAGAAAATGCCGGACTGAACTTCAAACTTCGATTTGAAGTCCGTCACTTTCACCGCTTTGTAGTCGCGGCCATTGGGCACGAGGGTGCGGGCTTCCACCTTTTGCAGGCGGTTGAAGTGGGAGCTGTACACTCGGTCATCGGCGTACATAGCCGACTGGGGCTGCAGGTGCAGCATATCGTAGTGGTGGCGGGCCAGCACCTGCACCGAGTCGCCCACAATTTCCACCGTCAGGTCCTGGCGGTAGTCGAGGTACACGGCTTTTTCACCGGGGTACTGCTGCTGGGCCTGGGCAAGCTGCTGAGCCGCCTGCTGGGCCGACGCCGGCAAAGCCAGCGCCAGGGTAAATAAGCCGAGCAGGCAAGCTACCCACGGGCGGTTATTTCGTGCCGTATACATAGGTGTTCCAATAGAATTCGGTCTTCAATGGTTTCCCATTGACATCATAATATACAGTAGGTCCGGCTTTTTCGCCAGCGCGGTAGGTCTCTTCCCGCTCCAGCGTGCCATTGGGCCGATAATATTTGCAGCGGCCGTGCAGTTCGTTGTGGAGGTAGTACTCTTCCTCCAGCTTTTTGCCATCGGGGTAGTACGTAGTCAGCAGGCCGGCAAGGCTGCCCTGGCGCGTGAAAGAGCGCCGATACACCTGCCCGGAGCTGTAGTATAGGGTGCGCGTTCCATCCAGCATGCCGGCGCGGTACACTTCCTCGGCGGCCGGGCGGCCGTTGGCGAACTGACTGCGCAAGGCAAACTCCGGCCCGGCGGGCACGGGCTGCACAGCACCCTCGGGCTTACCTTCTCCCCCTACCTGGGCTCGAAACTGCACTAGTTCCCCGTGCTCATATACGCGTTCCAGCACCAGCTCACCTAGCAGGTTATACTGACGGACGGAGCCATGCAGCTCGCCGCCCTGGTAGGTGTACAGCACATCAGGTTGGCCGTTATCGGCATAGTAGGCCCACTCCCCTTCTTCGTCGCCCTGGTGGTAGGTGCCCTTGAAGCGGAGTTGCCCGGTGGCGTAATAAGCCACCCATTCGCCCTCGCGGCGCCCGTTTACAAAGCGCCCCTCGCTGGCCACTTTGCCGTTGGGATGATAGGTGCGGGAAATACCCGCGGGGCTGTTGCGCTGGTAGCCGGTGGTGGCGGAGGTCTTGCCATCGGGGCTGAACCAGGTGTTGGTGCCCTGCCGCTCGTAGCAGGTGAGCTGTACGTTCAGGCGGGTTTTGCCCCCTGGGTAATGTAACGCGTAGCCCTTGGAATCGGGGCGCAGGGCAATGCGGTCCAGCACCTGGCCGGTAGAGTCGAAAGCCACCATCGACTGCAGTCGGCCATTCAGGTTATGACGCTCTTCCGTGAGCTTGCCCGTGGGTGAATAGCTATGGTCGAACCCCTGGGAGGTACCCTCGTGCAGATTGTATTCCTCGCTGAGTGTGCCATCGGCGTAGAAATCCTGCCACTGGCCTTCCTGCTGGCCGTTGCGGTAGTAGCCGGTGCTCTTGGTCACGCCGTCGAGGTAGAACTCCTTGGATGGGCCCTCCAGAGTGCCTTCAACGTATTCCTGACTCGACTCCAGCTGGCCATTGCGGTAGAACCCCTCGGAGCGGCCGTGCGCTTTGCCCTCCTGATACTGCCGAACCAGCCGGACGCTGCCGTCGCGGCGCAGCCAGCGCCACTCGCCGCTGCGCTTGCCGTTCAGGTAGGTGCCAGTATAAGCCACGCTCCCGTTGGGGTAGAGGCCGCGTACGGTGCCGGCGCCTTTCCGGAGCACGGTCCGGCTTAGCTCCTTGCCGGCTTTGTCGAAGTACGTTAGGCTAGTCACCTGGCCGTGGTCGTACTGAAATTCGGCGGCCAGCTTGCCATCGTCTTCGTAATCCTGGTACTGGCCGTGTAGCTGGCCTTCGGCGTCGTAGTTTTCTACTTCGCTCAGCTGGCCGTTGCGGAAATAGATTTTCCAGGTGCCGGTCTGCTTGCCGTGCTCGTAGGTTCCGGTTTGCGCTACCTTGCCGTTGTCGTGGTACTCGGTGTATTCGCCGTGGAGCTCGTTGAAGTCGTAGCTGCCCTTTTTCTCTGGCTTCTTATCGGCGTAATACACGGTAAACGGCCCCTGCCGGCGACCATCGACGAAGGTATATTCGTATTCCGTCGTACCATCGGGGTAATAGCCGGTTTCCACCCCGTGCTTCTGGTCGTTGCGGAAGCTGCTGCGGGACTCCACTTTGCCGTCGGGGTAAAACGACTCCAGGGGGCCATTCAGCTGACCATCCTTGTAGAGGCGGGCTTCCCGCACGGCTCCGCAGTAGTAGTGCACCTTGGCCGGACCTTCGGGTTTACCAGCCAAGTAAGACCCACTCACCGATAGGGCTCCATTCTCGTGGTAGTCGCGGTATTCGCCCGTGAACAGGCCCTGGGCATCGTAGTTAACGGCTTTTTCGAGCGTCCCATCGGCGTAATAAAAGCGCCAGGGGCCGTTTTTCTCGTGGCTGGCATTAAAGCTTCCTTCTGCGGAAACGGCGCCCCTCTCGCCCACCAGCAGCCAGGCGCCGGTGGGCTTCATGGCTCGGTCGACCACGCTACCGGGTCCCAGACCGAATAGCACGCCCTCGTTGGTGAACCAACCGGGCATTTGCGCCGGGTAACCCTGGCGGCTCACCGGCTGCTGCTCCCGGAGCTTAAGCAAGGCCGGCTGCACCGCTGCAATCATCTTGTCCACCTTACTTTTGTTGGACTTCACCCACTTGCGCCCGCCCGCGTCGCCGGCCGATGACAGAATCAGATAAGTGAAAGCCGTGCGCGTTTCGGGGTTGCGCAAGGTCTCCACCATGGGGGAATACATGCGCAACCAAAAGTCAGCGGGCGTGGCGGAAGCCGCCGGGTACTTTTCCACCAGCAGCTGTAGCTGCTTTACCACGTTAGCATCAAACTTGACGGGCGTGGTATAGTCCTTACGCAGGGCAATTTTAGCGTCCAGCAGCTGATCCAGCTCCTCAAAGTCGGCGTTGGGGAAGGTAGCCGGCAGCTTTTCCTTTTCTTCGTATTGCGTAGTATGGGAAGCCAACTGCTCCAGCAGCACCAGCACCTGGTTGCTCTGGGCCCCACCCGGCTCAATGGCCAGGTAGGTAGCCAGGCTAAGCATAGCGTGGGCCGTTTGCTGCTGGCGGGCGGCCAGCTGCCCCAGCAGCAGGTGGCTGCCCGCGTGCATGGGCCGGAGCGTGAGGCTGCGCTGCAGGCTGGCGAAGGCCGCTTCGGGCTGGTTGGCGGCGTTTTGCGTAATGGCCTGATTGTACCACAGCAGCTGGCTGAACGGGTACTGCTGCAAACCGCGCTGGTAGGTTTTCAAGGCAACATCACGGCCCAGCTCCTCCTCCTGCGCCGAAGCTAGGGTGTTGAAAGTCTGGGGTTCCTGATGCCCCAGCAGGATGGCCCGTTCACTGGCGGCAATGGCTTCCTTGTACTGCTTGTTGGCGTAGTAAGAAAGCGCCAGCTCGGCCTGCACCAGGGCGTAGCTCGTGTCGCTGGATGGCACGGCCAGGTAGCTACTGATGGCGGTGGCATACTTGCCTTCATCATGCAGAGCAACACCCTGTTTCAGGGCTTGGGTGGAGCTGACCAGCGGGGCCGGCCCGGTGGCCTGGCCTAACCCAACATGACTGGTGCTCAGCAATGCCCCGAGCAGCACTCCACCAACAGTAATCCGACGCATGATAGTAGGGGTAGCAAAAAACGAATAATAGCCCGCCAAACCAGCGGCCGGGCAGCTTTACAATAGTACCAACTTGCCCGCAAAGGCCCGCGCCGCTTTGGAGCGGCTACTCGGTATTTTTCCGTTTGCCGGTTTTTGGTGCCCGCCGCGGATAAATGGTGAGCTCCTGGTAGGTAGATACGGGGTCGGTTTCGCGGCGGAACTCCAACTCCGGCAGCTCCCCGATAACCAGCTCTACCGTGGTATACACTTTGTTTCCTTCCAGCAGATGCCCCCCGGTCATCTGCCCCGTAGAGTCGGCTACGGCCAGGTGCAGGTGGCTACCGCTTACCGCCAGCGTGCCCACCAGTGAAACGATTTCAAAATGGCCCTGCCGGGTACTGGCCCCCGTTTGGTTAGCGAGGCGCAGGCTTACGGTGGTCAGGCTGCCTACGCAGGTCAGCACCGCCGCGGCCCGCAGCTGGTGCTGCTCCACAAAACGCTGAAGCGCAAGGCGTAAATCGTCGCCGGGGTGCAGGCGCAGGGCATAGGTGCGCAGGGAGGAAGCGGGAGCAGGCATAGCTACTGGGGCAGGCGTTTGGGCAAGTACCCCGGTGCTACCCAGCAGTAGCCCACTCAGCAGCCAGGCTGCTGGCTTGCGAAAATAATGAGGCATATGCACAAAGATAACGGCGGGGCTGGGGCATAAGCTACCAACAAAAAGCCGGCTTTGCAGGCCGGCTTTCATAGTCAAAAGAAAGATACAGGCTACTTGTTGAAGCTCACGTTGGTGTAGCGGGCTTTGATATTGACGCTGCCCGCCTGCCGGGGCGTAGTCCGGCCGTACTGGCCTTGCAAATCACTAGATGCTGAGCTGGACTCCTCAGACCGCACCGTTACTAAGCGCTTGTCTACCAGCAGCTTCCCAAACTGAGTATTTACATCGAAGTTGAAGCCGGTGCCATCGGGGAAATTGAGCAGGATAGTGCTGTAGCCTCCATCCAGGTTAATCTGCCGGAAGTTGGGGCTAGTATTACGCACCTCAAAGGCCGGGCAGTGCTGCACCTTCATATCCAGCCGCTCACTCACCTTGTCTACGCTAAAGCGCCCAAAGCCAGAAGTGCCACTCAGGTTGCGCACGGTGCCCAGGGCCACGTCGCCGTACTTGCTGTGTACCGTGAGGTCCTGCACCGTGCCAATATCAATATCCGAGTAGTTGTTGCGCAGCTCCACCACGTCGCCGGCGTCGAGGCGTAGCTTGGCGTAGCTGGCATCGAGGATGGCGCGGCGCACGTATTCCAGCGTGGCCGAGCCATTCTTGACGTGCACGGCAGTGCTGCTACCCTCCAGGCGGCCGGCCCGCAGCGTCCCGTATTCCATGCTCAGGTCCACGGGGGCGGTCAGGTCGCCGGTGATGCTTACGTCGCCGAAGGTATTGGCAATGGCCAGCGCCTGGTTTTTGGGCACCCACACGGTGTAGTTCACCTCAAACAGCCGCTGCCGGCTGGCGCAACCGCCGGGTATAGCCCCAAACTTCGACCGCACGCTGATGCCGCCGTTCGTGGCCGGGTCGTTTTCCAGGAGCGTCACCTGAATCATTTCCTGGAGCTGCTGCGCTTTTTCTTCGCTGTCGGCCCGCGTGATGATGTCTACATCCGTGCGGATTTCTTTGCGCGTCCACACGTTCACCTGCACCCGGCCGTAGCGGGTGTTCAGCAGATAGGGGTGCGTGAGCGGGGCCCGAAAGGAGCGGCTCAGCTTGCGGCTTTTTTCAATGGTCGGTGCGCCGGGCTCCGCCTGCGGGCCCTGGGTGGTGGTTTGGGTAGGCTCCTGCTCCGTAGGGGGCTGCCGGTAGAAGTCGGCAGCCGGGGCGGGCAGCACCGAGCCGATGGTTCCCTGACCTTGAGCATAGCCCGGGGCACTAAAGCCCAGCAGCCCAGCCAGTGCCAGTGCCAGCGGCCCGCGGTGCAGCCAGATAGCGGCGAGGTTCATCGGTTATCGGCGTAGAGGGTGGGGGTTTCCTGCGAGTCGTTTATCCGTTCGCGGGTGCGCAGCTGCTGATTGAGGATATCCAGGCGAATCTGCAGATTCCGGTTCATGGCATCCAGCACCATGTTGGGGTCGGGGTTCCGGGCCAGTTCGCCTTTGAGCTCGTGGTAGGTTGAGTCGAGGCTGGCCAGCTCCCGGCTCCAGTCGGCGGGGCTGTTGGCTACGCTGGCTTCCTGCTCCAACTGGTGCAGCTCGGCCTGGCGCTCCAGGATCTGGGCGGCATAGTAAGCTTCCATCCGCTGCACGGCGCGGGCAATTTCCAGGCGGGGGGAGTCGACGGCGGCCGTGGCTATGGCTGTAGGCTGCCCGCCGGTATAAAAGCTCAGCGCATCGTTGGGCGTTGTCGTTTCAGTTTGCACGGCCCAGGGAGCCAGCGTGGCCTTCTTCCAGGCGGGCGCCGAGGGCGTAGCGGCGGGCCACAAATACCCCAGGCCCAACAACAACAGCAGGGCCACCGCCGCCGCCATGCCGTAGCGGGCCACGGGCAACTGACGCCCGGGGGCTACGGCCAGTTGGGGCACCTCCAGTTCGGGCAGCAGGCGCAAAACAGGTTCTTCGTCCTCCGTAACTGCCGGGCCAGCTAGCTTTTGCTCAATGCTGGCCCAGAGGTCGGAGCTAGGCTCAAAGGCGTCGAACTCGCCCCGGTGGCGGTCAACAAAGTCTTCGAGTCCGGTTGGTTTCTTTTGCATACAGGTGGTTATTCGCACATTCCAACTTGGGGCCGTTATACGGCCGGCCGGGGCAGGCCGCACAACGCCCGGTGAATTACATTCCGTGTTGCCGGGCCAGCTCCAGCAGCTTCTTACGTGCCCGGCTGTACTGCGATTTCGAGGTAGACTCGGTGATATTGAGAATACCAGCAATTTCGGCGTGGTCGTAGCCTTCCAGCAGGTATAGGGTCAGCACTACCCGGTAGCCGTCGGGCAGCTCCTGCACGCAACGCCGGACGATGTCGGCCCGCCAGCCGGTGGTGTCGGCATCCAAACCTATGGTGGCTTCTTCCGTGCCGATGCCATCGTGCTGCTCGGCCAGGGGCACCAGCTGCAGGCGCCGGTTGCGCAGGCAGTTGATGCTTTTGTTGATGACAATGCGCTTCAGCCAGGAGCCGAAGGACGAGTCGCCCTTGTACGTGTGCAACTCCCGGAAGGCGCTCAGAAAGGCCTCCTGCAGCACATCTTCGGCCTCGGCATAGTCGCCGGTAATGCGCAGGGAGGCATTAAACATGGCGCGGGAATAGCGCTTGTATATTTCGGCCTGCGCGCGCCGGTCACCCAGCCGGCACCGCTCCACGAGCGGCGCGTTGATGTCGGTATAGGCTACTGCTTCCATGCGGTATCGGGTTGGCGGAAGTGGAAACGGGTAAAAGGTAAATATCCGACTTTTCGGGCGAAGCTCCCAGCGCGGGCAGGCAAGCAGGGCAAAGACAAGGCACTAGCCCTAGGGTTGCACCGTGCTAGTACAGCTTGGCGGGGCCTTGCTAGCTTTGTTGGGCTGCCTTCATCCCCGATTCCTTAAGTATTTTCGGCGCCATGAAGTTTCGACTGTTTTGCCTTTGTGCTTTGGTCCTTTCGGCCTGCAAGTCCAACGATTCATCTCCGACCATTGACTTCGGCCCGTATGGCGGCATCTCCATGCGCGACGTGAATAATTCTTCCATGTCGACCCCAGACCCCACCGACTGGACGCTGGACGGCCGGTGGAATGCGCAGGAGCGCAGCCTTTTCCACGATCTGGGCATTGACCTGAACGCTACCGCTACCGGCACCGTCCCCTATATGAGTGCTTACCCCAACCCTGCTACTACGCAGACTACCTTTCATTACGGCACGCCAGTGGCCGTTACCTGCAGCTTTGTGGTGGTAGATGAAAAGTACGCCGTGGTAGCACCGCGCCAGGATTTTACAACGCCCAGCTGCAGTCTTTCCACTCAGTTGGATATCAGCGGCAGCGCGTTCCGGCAAGGCCAGCGCTACCGCCTCTACTATGTGTTCCGCAACGGCTCCGCGCTTTATTATAAAGGCCACGGGGACATTCAAATTGGTATGTAACACGCCGCTTTTCCTAGCCCCAACTTCTCTCTTACCCGTATGAAGCACGCTTGCTGGTTCCTGCTTTGTCTCCTACTGGCAGCCCCGGCGGTCCGGGGCCAGTCCTGCGCCTGTCCCCAGAGCCTGACGCGCCTGAGCGAGCTGCTCAAGCGCAACTATGCCGGCTACGCCGACAAGCTCACGCCCCGCACCGCAGCCGCACACCAGCAGCTCTTCGAACAGCTGCAGGCCCAGGCCGCCCGGGCAACCGGGGAAGCGGCCTGCGTAGCGGTGCTGAAAAAGTACCTGCGCTTCTGGGCCGACGACCACCTCTACCTCACGGGCGCGGCGGCCGCGCCCGGTGCCGCGCCGCCGGCCGTTTATCCGCTCGACAAGCCCCGAGCTCAAGCCTATTTTGAAGCCAACCAAACCAGACTCCATCCCGTGGAAGGCTTCTGGACCATCGATGATGCCTACCAGCTGGCCATTGTGCGCCGCCCGACTAAACCGCGCAACACGTTTGTGGGCGTGGTGATGGAGGCAAAGAACCCGGCCTGGAAACCCGGCATGGTGAAGCTGACACTCCGCCCCGCGGGGGGTGGCTACTACGACCTGCGCTACACGGCCGGCGACTTTAGCACCGACTCTACCCAGGCTGTGCTACAGGCCAACGTGCTCGACGTTTTCCGCGTCGGGCAGCTGCAGAAAACCTACCCGACGGCCCCGCCCCCATCTGCTGCTGTCCGCTACGTGTCGCCCTTCCCCCAATCAGCCGTGGAATTCCGGTTTCCCGATGACAGTACGGCAGTGCTAATGCTGCAGAGCTTCGACGTTGCCAACAAAACCCTTGTGGATAGCCTGCTCACCCACCACCAGGCAGCCCTGCGGGCGCGGCCCAACTGGATTATTGACGTGCGCCACAACGCCGGTGGGGGCACCAGCACATACGCGGGGCTACTCCCTTACCTGGCCACGGGCCCCATCGTGCGCAGCGGCAGCCGCTACCGTCTCTCCCCCGACAACGTGCGCAACTACGAAGGCCTGCTTGCCCTACCCCTGCCCCCACCCGTCAAGGCGTTCTTCGCCCGCATGGTTGCCCAGGGAAAGGCCCAGCCCGATACCTGGGCCGAAGAGCCCGGTGACACGCTCCGGTTTGCCACGGTTCAGCCCAATCCCAGGCGCGTGGCCATCCTCGCCAACCGGCAAACGTTCAGCTCGGCCGAAATTCTGCTGCTCGATGCCCGCCAAAGCCGGAAAGTGACCTTGTTCGGGGAAAATTCGGGTGGCGTGGTGGACTATGGCGACGGCACCCGCCACGCCCTGTCCTGCGACGGACTGGAAGTATCCATTCCCGTTAGGCGCAGTAACTATCTTGATTCGGTGCGCTACGACGGCGCGGGCATAGCCCCCGACGTGCGCATTCCCGCCACGGAGCGGGACTGGCAGGGCTTCGTGCGCCGGTACTGTCACAACATGCCGGGCGCGCGCCCACGGGCTCCTAAACGCTGAGCCAAAGCGCCGTTTGGGTGGCGCACAAAAAAGCCCGCGGCTGGCCGCGGGCTTTTTTGTGCGCCACCCAAACGGCGCTTTTCATGTACTCCGACCAACAATGGCGCCCTACATGGCCCCGGCTACACGTCGAATTTAATACCCTGGGCCAGCGGCAGCTGGGTGCTGTAGTTGATGGTGTTGGTCTGGCGGCGCATGTACACGCGCCAGGCATCGGAGCCGGATTCGCGGCCGCCGCCGGTTTCCTTCTCACCACCAAAGGCTCCGCCGATTTCAGCCCCGCTGGTGCCGATGTTCACGTTAGCAATGCCGCAGTCGGAGCCGGCGTGGCTGAGGAAGGCCTCGGCTTCGCGCATATTCACCGTGAAAATGCTCGACGACAGGCCCTGGCGCACACCATTCTGCGTGTCGATGGCGTTTTCTACTCCGCCGCTGTACTTAATCAGGTACAGAATGGGGGCGAAGGTTTCTTCCTGCACGGTGTGGTATTCGTTGCGGGCTTCCACAATAGCGGGCTTCACATAGGTACCGGTTTCGTAGCCGGGGCCCGTCAGCACTTCGCCGCCGATGAGCAGCTGGCCGCCTTCGGCCTGCACTTCTTCCAGTGCTTTCCGGAAGCTCTGTACGGCGTCCTGGTCGATGAGCGGCCCTACCAGCGTACCTTCCTGCAGCGGGTGGCCGATGGGCAGGTTGGGGTATATTTTGAGCAGACGAGCCTTCACGTCCTCAAAAATCGACTCGTGAATGATGAGACGGCGGGTGGTGGTGCAGCGTTGCCCGGCCGTGCCCACGGCCCCAAACACGATGCCCGGAATGGCAATGCCCAGATCGGCGTGCTCGGTGAGGATGATGGCGTTGTTGCCACCCAGCTCCAGCAGCGCGCGACCCAGACGGGCACCCACCACTTCGCCTACCTTCTTGCCCATGCGGGTGCTGCCCGTGGCCGATACCAGCGGCACGCGCGTGTCAGCCGCCATTTTGGCCCCGATTTCGGCGTCGCCGATGATGAGGTTGAAGATGCCTTCCGGCAGCTCGTTTTCACGGAGTACGTCGCGCAGGATGTGCTGCACGGCTACGGCCGTAAGCGGCGTTTTTTCGGAGGGCTTCCAGATGCAGGTGTCGCCGCACACGGCGGCCAGCATGGCGTTCCAGCTCCACACAGCCACCGGGAAGTTAAAGGCCGAGATGATGCCTACTACGCCCAGCGGGTGGTACTGCTCGTACATGCGGTGCGCAGGCCGCTCGGAGTGCATAGTAAAGCCGTGGAGCTGGCGCGAGAGGCCCACCGCGAAGTCGCAGATGTCAATCATTTCCTGCACTTCGCCGAGGCCTTCCTGCAGGATTTTGCCCATTTCGTAGCTCACCAGCTTGCCCAGCGAGTCTTTGTACTCGCGCAGCTTGTTGCCAATCTGGCGCACAATTTCGCCGCGCTTGGGAGCCGGCACCAGCCGCCAGGTTTTAAAGGCTTCCTGGGCTTTTAGCACTACCTGCTCGTAGTCGTCGGTTGTGGCCAGGGCTACGGTCCCGATGGTGCGGCCATCGGCGGTGGAGGTGATGGTGCGGGTGCGGCCGTTTGCGGCGCCGCCCCAGCTCAGGCCGGTGCTCCAGGCAGCGTTGTGGGCTTCAATGCCCAGCTCGCGCAGTACCTGCCGAATGCCGTGGTGGTCGTGGTCCTGCACGTCGGTGCCGGTGGCGGCAGCTTCTTCGAGGGCTTGTTTCATGGGGTGGGAAAGAGATAGGAGTGTTGCAGGCCGGCTGAGCGGGGATTACAAAGAAATCGGGTGATTGTGCAGCCGGGCTTAGGTGGGCAAAGCTACAAAAAAGCCCCCGCCGGACAGGCGGAGGCTTTGAAAATCATCTTGCGCCCGATTACTCGGCCTGGCCGATGGGATAATAGGCTTTCCGCCCGTCGGGGTAGATGCCTTCTACCAAAGCACCCTGGTTGTTTTTGGCCTCTTCGAGGTAGCGTTTCACATCCTGGGGCTTGCTTACCTTGTTCTTGTCGATGCGGGTGATGATGAACCCGTCGCCAATACCGGTTTCGCGGAAGTTAGAGCCGCGCACTCCCGAGATTTTAGCGCCGCCTTCCAAGTCAAGCTTGTTCATTTCCTGGCGGCTAAGAGGCATAAACTTGGCCCCTTCGTACTCGATGGAAGCAGAGGTTTCTTCCCGCACCACATCGGTGGTGCCGGTAGCGTTGCGCAGGGTGGCGGAAGCCGTACGCTCTTTCTCATCCCGCAGGTAAGTCACTTTGATTTTGTCGCCGGGGCGGAAACGAGCCACTTGCTCCTGCAGTTGGGAAGACGTGTTCACCTTCACGCCGTTGATTTCAGTGATGATGTCGCCTTCTTTCAGGCCAGCATCGGCAGCGGCGCTGCTTTTGTTCAGGCCCATAATGTATACCCCATTCAGGGTGCTGAGCTTTTTCTCCGAAGCCAGCGTAGCATCTACCTCACGGATGTTTACCCCCAACAGGGCCCGCTGTACTACTTTGTACTTCAGTAGGTCGTCTACCACCTTGCTCACAATGGAGCTTGGCACGGCAAACGAATACCCTTCAAACGAGCCAGACCGCGAAGCAATGGCGGAGTTGATACCAATCAGGTCACCTTTCAGGTTGACCAGGGCCCCACCCGAGTTGCCGGGGTTTACGACGGCATCGGTCTGCAGGAACGACTCCACGCCCATACGGTCCTCACGCTGCAGGATGTTAATGTTGCGGCCCTTAGCGGAGATGATGCCCGCCGTAACGGTTGAGTTTAGGTTGAACGGGTTGCCCACGGCCAGTACCCACTCCCCTACTTTCACGTCGTCGGAGTTGCCATAGCGCACGAAAGGCAGGTTATCGGCCTTCACTTTGAGCAAGGCAAGGTCGGTGGTTGGGTCGGCACCTACCAGCTCCGCCTGGTACTTGCGCTTGTCGTCCAGCACTACCTCAATCTTGTCGGCCTTATCAATCACGTGATTATTCGTGACGATATAGCCATTGGCGGCGATGATAACCCCGGAGCCAGAGCCCATCTGCGGGCCCTGGGAACGGCCGCGCCCCTGGTACTGGTCCAGGTCGTCGCCGAAGAACTGCCGCAGGAACGGGTCCATGCGGATCTGGTCGTTCTGGCTCACTTTGGGGGCGTATTCCGTCATCACGTGCACCACGGCGGGGGTTACGCTGGTAGCCGCCGCCACAAAGTTCAGCCCCTCGGGTACCACGTACTCGGAGCTGCGCAGCTCGCTGGTGTAGCGCACGTTCGGATCGGCTGCCAGGGCCTGGGGGGAGTTCGTCCGTTCGGGCTCCAGGAGCTTATACCCGCCCACGGCCACCGACCCGCCCAGAACGGCGGAAGCCATGAGGCCGAGCATCATTTGTTTGGCTTGCATGGGTTGAAAACTGAGTTTGTTTTATGGAAGAAAAGGAGGTCTAAGATACACATTCCCGCATGAATGCTACATGAACAGCTGCCGCGGCTTTGTAACGTAAGAGGCCGGCTACCTGGTATAAGGTTGCCTACCTATAACCCGTATTTAGCAAAAAAGGCACCAACCAGTAGTGCCTTTTTTGCTAATACTTCAAAAAACCTAGCGCACCTCAATGGTTTGCTTAGTGGTTTTGGCGCTGTCGAAGGGCAATACTACGCGCAGGATGCCGTCGGCCAGCTGGGCATCGATGGCGGCTACGTTCACGGTTTCGGGCAAGCGGAACGTGCGTGAGAACGTGCCGTACCGCGTTTCGATGCGACGCAGCTGCGGGGCGCCTTCCCCTTCCGTAGCCGGCGCTTTCCGCTCCCCACTGATTTCCAGACGGCCTTCCTGAAAGTCTACTTTGAGGTCTTCTTTCGCTACGCCCGGCAAAGCGAGGTGCAGCTCAAAGCCTTGGGCAGTTTCCAGCACGTCGGCCTGCGGGACGAAGGAGGCAGACGGCTTGGCGGCGGGCTGCACACTATCGCGCAGTACTTCGCTGAGCATAGAGTTGAAGGCGCGGGAAGGACGCAGAGCGGGCAGGTTGTTATACAGAATCGTGGCCATGGTGTGGTACGAGAAAAGTTAGGTTATACATGGAAGCATTGAACTGCTCCCTAGCTAGCTTTTTATCGAATTCTATACCAAGGCTGTGCGCGGCAATAACAAGCGCCATTATGGCACCAACGCCAGTATAAATGACAAACAAGAGCCCAAATTTGAATCAATCATAAACATAATACATTGTCTCAAAGCACATTAATAGAAGTACGCAGCTGTGACATAATGTCACAGCTGCGTATCAGTGTCAGCCTATACCCGGTGCCGAACCAAGAACTAACCATTAACGCGTGTTTGGAATTTTGCACCAGCGCCATTTCCCTACTGCTTTATCTGGCGCCCGCCTGCCGAAGCATCTCCACTGCTTCGGTGAAAAGCCTCACACCAAACAGTGGAGATACTGCGGCTGCGCTTAGCAGGACGTTCTAAAAGTAGGCTTTTACAAAAATCAGACATACTCTCAGCAAACAGATAACCGCGCGTGAGACACGTGCCCGTGTGGTGCTATTCGCAGAGCTACTCAGAATCGCGCGAAACCCTTGTGCGCACCTTTTTGAGGAGCATCTTAACAAAGGGAAACACAATTCCTAGAGGTATAGAATATATAAAATATTTGTAATAGTTATCACCAGTTAGATTATCATAGAATATTAACAAAAATAACGTGAATACCAAAGAGAATAATATCGTATTGAATAATAATAAATACAATTTTTCGTCGGTATTTTTTTCTATATAAATTAAACCAGGAATTAGAAAAATGGAAAGAAAAAAAATAATAACAATAATATAAACAGAAGTATAAATGAAGTTAGATAAAAAATTCATTTCATCCACATAAAACTTTAATTTCAAAAACAATGAGCATACGAAGCACCAAAGCACTGCAGAAGAACATAGTACTAGCAGATTTTTTGAAAATTCTTTCATCTCAAGGGCATGTAAGCGTTGAAAGCGGAATTTTATTGTTAATCGCATACATTACTGGGGCATAGTACGGCCTATTCCGAATACTTGGTTGAACTATTGCTTTTACCCCGCTTGCATTCAAACTATTTGCTATCCTATTCATAGTACCATTCCACAAGGCATCTCCTTTAGCAAATTGCAAATATTCACCATTATTGGCTATTTTGACTATATACCCCAGCACAGCATCTAACTCGCCCGTTATTCTATCAGCTCCTTGAGTATAGAATTCGTAGGTACCATCAGCGTTTTTACGGCACCCAAATGTTCTATTTCCAGTTACGGGATGTTGATAATTATATGGATCTTGGATTGTGGTAAAGGTCCAATAAGCATCGTTTACAGTAGTGTTGTATTCACTGACAATGACTGAACCTCTATCCATGGGGATGCCAATTGACAGTATAGACCCTATAGGATTATTCGCCCATAAGAAAGCATTGTTAGCCGGCGCATAAGGATGAGGCTGGAACACTGTACCGGTATATGTATTCAAATTAGTTCTTACCTCATTCATAAACTGCACCGGCGTCATCATCCGCCCATTTACAATAGGCAGCTTATCCATTTTAACAGAAAATCTATCCAGATTAATTGCCTGACCGCCAGCATTTATTAAATCCTGAACTTTCCAATCAATAATATTTCTGTCAATAGTTGACATAGCCCTCAATTTATCATATACTATCTGAGGAGGGTATAGAGTAATCTGTTTTTTCCAAGTATCGTTAAGACCAGGGCAAGGACCGAAAAACGCTGTTCGGTTTGCCATCAATTCAACATAAAGATATTCGCGGTAAGTTGCTACAGGGTCGGGCGCGGGCTGTGACGGAACTCCAGGATTATAAGGATTGGGATTGTATGGATCAGAGGGATATGGATTATATGAACTGGTAGGTGTACATACAGGCTCGATTATCGTTTGAACCTGCGTCCAATGACCGCATATAAACGTATCCTCTGGGTAGTAGCACCCATCCACTCCTGATGTCTGAATATAGTTTGAACCTGTGCCACACGTGCTTTCGTTAGTCCAGTAGCACGTCCAGTTATTTACACAACCAGCTGTTAAGGCTTTTTCTGTATTTTTAACCTTATCTTTTTTTTTACCATTTTCAATTATCTCCACATATAGCTTATCAGTATGTAGCTCTTTAATTAGACGTGTGCCAGAGTATGGCTTACCTTTAATGTACCCTTTCGCATCCAAAAAAGTCTGTACGCTAAATTCCATTGGCGAAACCATTTTAACTGCCAGGAATTTATTGGTTCTGATGAAATTTACTGGCTGCCCTTGCTTCTCTGCTTTGAGAGGAATGTAATAGAATAGTACGGAATCGGGGTAAAGCTTAGCGTACCCTTTATTCCAGACCGGGCGCCAATGAATCCCTAGCGCAGTTGCGTCCTGAATCTTATCATGAAGAGCTGATTCATCAAAAGTTGTCCTAATCAACTCAATTGCTTGGTCATTTTTTGCCTGCTTCGCCAAGCTCAGAGCTTTGTTTACTTGAACATATAGCGGATTCGTGAACGGTTCGTCCACTTACCTGGCGGTCTGTGTGTGATACCCGCAGTGGTCAAACCAGTTGCGCGCGTCTTGGCTGGTAATCCAGTTCAGGGCCTCGTGCAGGGCTGC